>CAXBJV010000001.1:0-274168 GCA_963976215.1 uncultured Woeseiaceae bacterium
TGGGTCAAGAATATTGTCCGACAGGTGGGTCAATTAATTATGTCCGTTGACACCGTGTTCACCCGGTGGCTGAACAGGTGTCGATGCAGATCCCGAACGGCGTCATGCGCGCTGCGTCCCGGTCTGAACCCGTAGGAACAGTCCAGAAACAATGGCTCATAGATCGCCGCCAGTACCTTGTGCATCATTCCCTGCACGATTTTATCTTCCAGATTACTGATGCCGAGCGGCCGCGTTCGACCCGCCTGTCCCGGCTTGGGGATCAGTACTTCTCGAGATGCCCCTGGCCGGTAGGCCATTCGTCGCATACGCTCAACTAAATCCGTCAGATTGCCCTCCAGATTTTCACCGTACATCTTCTTCGTCACACCATCTGCTCCCACCGCCTTTCGTCCGTCCAGCGAGCGGTAGCAGTCGGCCAGGTTCTCTTCCGTGAACAAATGCATCACATTGTCGAAACGCTTGTGAACATCCCTCGCCGACAACCACGCTATTCTGTCAAGTTTTGTGATCGTCATTTGTTGAGACTCTGTTGGTCTCATAACGTGTCCCTCAAAAGAACAGCACTACCCAGGGCCCTTCCCTCCACAGGCGTTACCCTGCTTCATCAGTACTATGGCCCATCTGACTTCCTGATGACCGTCCCGGCTTCCTCGCTGACCAAACTTGTCCACCGGTACTTCGACTCCTTAGAAGAGCCATCAGGACCTCCCACGTTCACCTATTTGCTTTACCGACATGCCGTGCTCTCAGACCCCGAGGACGCCACTTGCTGCTGCCCATCCCGCAGCAAGCGATGTTGTCTTCTGGAAAATTGACGCCATCGACCATCCCACAGTTGCACCTTAACGGGGCTCAATCACTTCAACCTTTTGCGGCTTACGGCCTGCCAGCTCTCTGTCTACGCTTAACGCCTGCCGTTACCGGCACACGCTCAAGACTCGATAACAGATGCGGCGGGTCACCGCTTCCTGTGCAGTACTTTCAACTGCTAGCAAATAAGTGCCTCGTGGCACACCAACTTTGGATGCAAATCAACATTCAGAACGCAAGCGCGATGCTGGTCGACTATCGCTCGATGGAAGTAGTCGCATCAGTCGGCTCGGCAGACTTCTTTGATGGCTCGATTGCTGGCCAAGTCGATGGCACACGCGCCAAACGTTCGCCAGGGTCGACGCTCAAGCCGTTCGTCTATGGCCTTGCAATCGACCAAGGCATCATCCACCCCAGCAGCCTGCTAAAGGACGCGCCGACACGATTCGCCGCGTACACACCGGAAAACTTTGATCGCGGCTTCATGGGCCCGATCAAAGCGAAAGACGCACTAATCTACAGCCGTAACGTTCCGGCAATTGAGCTGCTATCTCGCGTCGGTCACGTGACGTTTCATGAATTTCTATTGGACGCCGGAGTACGCGGACTCTCGAACCCGGACCACTATGGTCTGGCCATGGTCCTTGGCGGCAACGAGCTCACAATGCACGAACTCGTTGTCCAATACGCTATGCTGGCAAATGGCGGCGCACTCAAGCCATTGCGCACTCGTACCGACAATCCCACAAGTCTGAGCGGACAAAGACTCCTATCTCCCGAAGCAAGCTTTCTAGTACTAGATATGCTGCGTGACAACCCTCGTCCTGACTCTTTAAGTATGGACGGTCAGTACGAAAGTCATCCGATTGCTTGGAAGACAGGCACCTCATATGCGTTTCGGGATGCGTGGACCGTTGGTACGTTTGGCCCTTACGTGCTTGCGATTTGGGTTGGCAACTTCGACGGTTCAGCGAACCCGGCCTTCGTCGGTAGGAGTGCGGCCGCCCCTCTGTTCTTTGAGACGGCCGATGCGTTGATGGCCGACCGAAGAGACATCCAACCTGAACTCTTTCCCTACGCTGGCTTGAATGTCGAGAAGGTCGATGTCTGCGCGGATACGGGTGATTTGCCAGGACGCCATTGTCCCCGCACTGAGAAGGCTTGGTTTATCCCGGGCGTTTCGCCAATCAAAGTATCAGACGTCCATCGTGCGATTCGGATCGACGGCGAAACTGGCCTGCGGGTCTGTCACTTCGATTCCGAAAACACGCATGAGGAGGTCTTCGAGTTTTGGCCGTCTGACATCCTGAGCCTGTATCGACGCTCTGGAATCGCAGTCCGTCAGCCCCCCGCTTGGGCTGCAGAGTGTGAGATGAACCACAAAGAGGCACCTGGATTGCACCCGAAAATCAGCTCGCCAACCCCGGGTGTTTCCTACCACGTACGAATAGACCAACTCGCGGATGAGAGAATCCCGCTTGAGGCAACGACTGATAGCGACGTGAAGACGCTATATTGGTTCGTCGATGACCAATTCATCACATCTAGCGCTCGCGACGAGACGGTTTTCTGGACTCCGGTCGCTGGGGAGCACCGAATTCTCGCTGTAGATGATCTTGGTCGAAGCCACTCTCGACAACTATCCGTTAGGGTTGCAATGTAGTCCTAATAAACAGGTCGTCGATTCAGCAAGTTTTGTCCGAGCCATTTTCTGGCCTCGAGCAGTATCGATTATCTCCATACGTTCTGCTCGCATTCACAACTTCAGAGGCTAGAGGTTGGATACGTCAACTTCGGCTTCGAATGTCACCGCCATATGACGCAGTTGTTGATTGAGCGAAATGCTCTGTAGACCCAGTATGTCAGCGATTGTTGACAGGTGCTGTTCCGAGACAATACATGGGATGCCCGGATTTGCGACACCGGGTGTCCGAATTTGTGACATGCTGGTCAGCGAGACCACGTACGCGAGTACAACCTGGAAAGACGATGTAGTTTGATTGAGGCAAACAAGTGGCGATCCTGAACAGAATCCGACAACTGCGCGTTGAGAACGATGACATCTCGCAGGCGCGACTGGCAAAGCAGATAGACATCAGCCGGCAAACGCTGAACGCCATCGAGCGCGGTCACCGTTTGCCATCGCTGGAAGTTGCTCATCGCATTGCCTACGCGCTGGAATGCACATTGGACGATGTGTTTCACTACGAATCGGAGTTTCCGGTGAAAGACGACGGCGATGGCACAATGACGGTCATCGTCCGCATGGACGATGATCCGGAATGGTGGAAATCCGATGACGTCAGCCGCGTCACTACCAGAGCGTAGCGCTGTAGTGACGCGGCGCTCTGAACCAGCAATGACGCGGGATCTAGCCGATTTCCACGAGTTCCCGGCAAGTGATACGCCATCCGCTCTCGCTCGCACCGCCGACCTGAACAGGCAAAATGCTGTGCCAGGGTACTCCTTGTCAACGACTGCATTCTGGACAACCTGCGACGAAATGCGGGAAGAAACCGGGGCTAAAAACGTGCCCCCGTTTCCGCTGGTACGGACAGGGAATCGGCGGTAGGGTACTCGCATTAACACCGTCGTCGTTGCGGTAGACCAACGATACCCGCTTCATTCGCTGAAGCACCCAGGCGCTAAAAGGGATTGTGCAAAGCAGCGCGCGGCCTGAGCCGTCAATCCCCCCTTCCTACCTAATGCGGTCGGAATCGTTTCTCGATCCACTGCGTCCTTACCCCGGCACGGAAATCGATCGCTCGGTCTTGTCAATAGAAAAGCCCGACAACAGTTGATTGGCTTTTCCATAGACAGACGCTGGTCTCTTGTACTAGCGTCCTCAGCATGAACCGCAGCCACCGCGAGAAGTGTGGCAACAAGGCGTCTCAGGATCCTGGCAGCAGGCGCATCGATCACTGATCGAGGATCCATCTTCCCAGATAGCGGGGTACACGAGCTCCGCACGCTCACATGGGCCGAGCATTCTGTCCGGCAATCCAGGTTAGTGCACCCATGGGCGTTTCATTCACTCGGCAATAAAGGAGGTAGATATCCACAGATGAGTAACTGGTCGCAGAGACCAACTGGTAGTCGTCGACGGCGCTCGAAAGAGAGCCCCGGCGAACCGAATCACGGCTTCAGGCCGTAAGGGACTGGTGTCCCTGGACCTTATCCGATTCTGAATCGGACCCCGTTTGCTTAACAGGCGACGAGGTGGTCACTAAAACTAACCGAACGAGAGATGCACCATGAAGGACCTGAACTACCAGTTGATGAAACTCTGCAGGGAAAACCGGGATGGGAGTTTTTCCACCCAGGCGACACGACGACGAATACTCGATCTGATCGCCAACCAGTTGCACGAGCTGGGTTACCAACGCATGCAGGCGAAATCCTTAAAGCCGAAACACATCGATGCCGTGGTCTCACTCTGGAAAGATCAGAGCATCAGCATCGGCACGTTCAAGAACCGCTTATCGGCCCTGCGCTGGTGGGCGAATAAGGTCGGCAAGGCCGACATCATTGCGAGGGACAACAAGGCCTACGACATCGGTAATCGCAGCTACGTCGGCGAGGAATCGAAAGCCAAAATACTCGACGAGAAGCAGCTGGAAAAAGTCTCCGACGAGCACGTTCGCTTGAGCCTGCGGCTCCAGGTCGAATTTGGCCTCAGACGCGAGGAAGCCATTAAGTTTTCGCCGAACTACGCGATCAAGGACGACCACATCAAGCTGAAATCAACCTGGACCAAAGGCGGACGTGCCCGGATTGTTCCGATCAGGAACGACGAGCAGCGAGTATTGCTCGCAAAGGTCAAGGCACTCGCCAAAGGCGGCGCGTTGATCCCGCCGAACAAGAACTACGAGAAGCAGCTCCATCGCTACGAGCGCCAGGTCCGTGATGCGGGCATCAAGAATCCCCATGGCTTAAGACACGCCTACGCTCAGCGGCGCTACGAGGAGCTGACAGGCTGGAAAGCACCGCTTGCCGGTGGCCCAGCGTCGAAATCCCTTAATTCCGATCAACGCGCGCGTGATAAGGGCGCGCGCGAAACGATCTCAAAAGAGCTGGGCCACACTCGCGAGCAGATATCCAAGGTGTATCTGGGCCGATGAGCACTTCGCGCACACATTCCCGGGGCAGCGGTCGCGATGGACGTTTGAAATCCACGGCGCGGCAGGGTCATAATGGACAGCATGTACCCGAAGGCGACAAGCCTGATCAACGTATTGTAGCGCTTGTCAAACTGCTAGCCCGGCTCGCGGCGGAGAAGGACTTCTGCGACGAACCGCATGAACGGTGACCATACTCATGAGCGAACCGAACGGCAGACGTGTAGCCATCTATGCCCGCTATTCAAGCGACCTGCAGAGCGACTCCTCCGTCGAAGACCAGGTACGCCTCTGTAACGAGCTGGCGAAATCCAAGGCATGGGTGGTGGGCGACTGCTACACCGATGCCGGCCTCTCGGGCGCCTCGTTGATGCGCCCGGGCATTCAGGAATTGATTGTCGATGCGCTGGCCGGCAAGTTTGATGTACTGCTCGCAGAAGCCCTGGACCGAATCTCCCGCGATCAGGAAGATATCGCCGGCGTTTACAAACGCATGGAGTTCGCGGGTGTAGAAATCGTCACGCTCTCGGAAGGCCTGATTTCCTCCCTGCATATCGGCCTCAAGGGCACGATGAATGCGCTGTTTCTGAAGGACCTCGCCGACAAAACGCGCAGGGGACTGCGCGGTCGCATCGAGCGTGGGAAGTCCGGCGGCGGAATCGCCTATGGCTACGACGTCGTCAAACGGTTCGATGAGGAAGGGAATCCCTTGCGGGGCGACCGGACCGTTAACCAGGGTCAGGCGGCAACAATACGGCGCGTTTTCGAGGACTACGCACGCAATAAATCCCCGAGGGCCATTGCCTCACAACTGAATTCGGAGGGCGTCCCGTCACCTTCCGGAAAGAACTGGTCGCAATCCACAATCAATGGCAACCGGCGACGCGGCACGGGTATCCTGAACAACGAACTCTACGTCGGTAGGCTGGTCTGGAACCGCCAGCGCTTCATCAAGGACCCGGATACGGGCAGGCGCGTCACCCGGCTCAACGATGAAAGCGAATGGATCACACAGGAAGTTCCCGAACTGCGTATCGTTCCTCAGGACCTGTGGGACAAGGCCAAAGCCCGGCAGAAAGCGCTCGATGAGAGAAAGCCCGGCCTGTGGCGAAGAAACCGACCGCGCTACCTGCTCTCTGGCCTCATCAAGTGCGGTGAATGCAGCGGTGGATACTCCAAGATCAACACCACTCACTATGGATGCTCAGCCTCCAGGAACAAGGGTGACAGTGTTTGCACCAACCGGAAAACAATCGCGCGGGGCAGGCTCGAGGGCGCGGTGCTTGCGTCCCTGCAGACGCACCTGATGCGTGACGACCTTGTCGAGGTCTTCTGTGAGGAATACGCGAGTCAGATGAACACACTCCGGGCCGAGAGAGATCGAGCTCACACGGCGCACATAGCCGAAAAGAATCGGCTTGAGCAGTACCTGGAGAGTTTGGCTGAGGCGATTGGGAACGGAATCGACCTCAAGGTAATAAAAGGCCCTTCGGATCGTGCCGTGGCCCGTCTCGACGAGTTGCAAGAGTTGATTGCGGCATATCAGTACGGTGAGCCGCCGAAGCCACTCGTCCACCCGACAATGGCGAACCGCTACCGAAAGGAAGTAGAGAATCTGAGACAGGCGCTGGACCGCAAGGATGCGCGAGCTGAAGCATCGGAACACCTGCGCGGGCTAATCGGGAAAATCGTACTCACCCCGGAACCGGGACGAAAGGATCTGCGCATCGACCTGCATGGCGATCTTGCGGGCATTCTGCAAATCGCCAGCCAGAAACAAGCTCGGCCCGGAAAAACACTTGATTTAAGCGTCTCCGGGCCGAACAAGATAGCGTTGGTAGCGGGGGCAGGATTTGAACCTGCGACCTTCGGGTTATGAGCCCGACGAGCTGCCAGACTGCTCCACCCCGCAACGGCGAACGGCATAGTACGCAGACCGCGCTATATTTACAAGGGCTTCAGCCCAGAATCTGGACACAAATCGCGAGCAGCCAGCCCGGCACGATTCCAAGGGCCAAAACAGCCAGGGAATTGAGACTCAGAACGACCCGGGTGTCGGTACCAGCCTGAATGACAGCCTTGTCCTCGGCTTCCTCGAAATACATGTACCAGATGACCCGAAGGTAGTAGTAAGCCCCGACAACCGAAGCCAGCACCATCAGAACCGCCAATCCGGTGTAGCCTGCGCCGACAACGGCGCTGATTGCGTTGAGCTTGCCAAAAAAGCCCACAAACGGCGGTACACCGGCCAGGCTGAACATCAGGAACATCATCATCATCGCGAACCACGGGCTGCGCGCATTCAGGCCTTTGAAGTCGGCCAGGTTCTCAGCGTCGTACCCTCTTCGACTCAGCAGGATGATCACACCGAAGGCACCGGACGTGGCAACGATATACGTCAGCGTATAGAACAATGCCGCGGCATTGCCCTCGTCCGTACCGCAAAACAATGCCAGCAGAATGAAACCGACATGGGCGATCGTAGAGTAGCCCAGCATGCGCTTGATGTTGGTCTGCGCGATCGCGACAAAATTGCCCACCAGCAATGACAACACGGCGACCACCATTACCATCGCAGCCCAGGTCTCGTGCAAGCCATCCAGCCCATCGACCAGTATTCGCAGGAACAGTGCCAGCGCAGCCAGCTTGGGTGCTGTCGCGATATACAACGTCACCGGCGTTCGCGCACCCTGGTAAACATCCGGCAGCCACATATGAAACGGCACGGCGCCAAACTTGAATGCGATTCCGACAATGAGAAATGCCAGCCCGAACCACAGTGGCAAACTGTTTAGCGTGGGGTCCGCGTCAATCGCGGCGGCAATATCAGGGAATTGCAGGCTACCCGTCACGCCGTAGACCCAGGATATACCGTACAGCAGGCAGCCCGAAGCGATCGCACCGAGAATAAAATATTTCATCGCCGCTTCGGACGAATTGACGTTGTTACGATCGATCGCAACGAGGGCATACAGCGACAGTGCCAGCGTCTCCAGACCCAGGTACATCGTCAGCAGGCTGTTTGCCGACATCATGATCATCATGCCGAGCAAACCGATCAAGCCGAGCAGGTAAAATTCGCCACGGTGTATTTCGTTGGCACGTAAATAATCGCGCGAGTAAAAAAACGTGATCGCAACAAATATCACCGCGGTCACTTTCAGAATTTGCGACAGCGGATCGCTGATATAGCTACCGCTGAATATGACATTGCTGCCTGTCGGCGCGGTCCAGTTCAGCACCACCAGCATGATGATAAGCGACAGCATGCTGAGCCAGAACGTGCGCACCCGATTCTCGTTGTCGATGAACAGGTCGGCGATCAACACGAAACAGATCAGACCGAGCATCGCAATTTCCGGTGCCGCGACGAGATAATCCATCCAATTCATAATATGACCCGTCACAGCTTCGTCCGTCCTACTTGCTCGATCAATTGCTCAATGGTGACATTCATCATGTCGACCAGCGGTGCCGGCCACAAACCAACGAGCAGAACACTGGCGGCGAGAATCGCGAGTATCAGGAATTCGCGGCGGTTGAGATCCTGCAACGCCGCAACCTTATCGTTTGCGACCTCACCGTAGACGACGCGTTTAATCATCCAGAGCGTGTATGCAGCCCCGAGTATCAGCGTTGTTGCGGCGAAGAAGGCGTACCAGAAGTTAGCCTTGAAGCTCGCAATAATTACCATGAATTCGCCAACAAAACCCGAGGTGCCCGGCAGCCCGGCATTCGACATCGAAAACATCACCATGAACGCCGCGAACACTGGCATGGTATTGGCAACGCCACCATAGTCTGCGATTTCACGACTGTGCACGCGGTCGTACAGGACGCCCACGCACAGGAACATCGCGCCCGATATCAGGCCGTGCGAAATCATCTGCACCATGCCGCCGGTAACACCGAGGCCCGCACCGGAAGCACCGTCGAACGACCACAGGATGAAAAATCCCAGCGTCACAAAGCCCATATGGGCAATCGACGAATAGGCGATGAGTTTTTTCATGTCCTTTTGCATCAACGCAACGAGGCCGATGTAGACCACCGCAATGAGCGACAAGGCAATCATCATCTCGGCAAAATACTCGCTGCCGTCCGGCACGATGGGCAGTGACAGGCGAATAAATCCGTAGCCGCCCATCTTCAGCATGATCGCCGCCAGGATCACCGAGCCGCCCGTTGGGGCTTCGACATGGGCGTCAGGCAACCAGGTATGCACCGGCCACATTGGCACTTTGACCGCGAAGGCCAGCAGGAACGCAATGAATATCAGTTTCTGCGCCGCCATTGTCAGCGGTGCATCCATAAAGCCGAACAGGTCGAAGCTGCCGGTCTGTCCGTACAGGTAGATAAATGCGACCAGCATCAGGACAGAACCGAGGAACGTGTACAGGAAGAACTTCAGCGTCGCATAGACGCGCCGAGCTCCGCCCCAGACACCGATGATCAGGAACATCGGGATCAGCATTGCTTCCCAAAAGACGTAAAACAGCAACGCGTCGAGGGCCGAGAACACGCCGACCATCAATCCCTCAAGAACCAGGAATGCGGCAAAGTACTGTGCAGGACGGTTCTTAATGCTGTCCCAGCCTGCAATAACAACCAATGGCGTAATAAAGGTTGTCAGCAGAATCAGCGGCGCTGAGATTCCATCGGCGCCGAGGTAATAGAAAACGCCCAGGGATTCTATCCAGGAAATTCTTTCAACAAACTGCATGCCGACGGCCGCATTGTCGAAGCTGGTATACAAGGCGATGCTGATCAGGAACGTCAACACCGACACCGCCAGCGCCAGGACGCGCATCAGGCCTGCACGCGGCGACGCAGCGTCATTGTCGTCGCCCACTGCTATCAGTATTACGCCGCCGATAATTGGCAGCCAGATAAGAACGCTCAGTAAATGTTGCGAAAATGCCATATTCGTATCTGCCCTAACGCAACCAGATCAACCAGGCCAACAACGCGGTCAAACCGATGATCATTGCAAAGGCATAGGTATAGAGATAACCCGTCTGGATCTGGCGCATGACACCAGCCAGCCGGCCGACAGTTCGGGCGGTGCCATTGACGAGCAAACCGTCAATAATCAATTCATCGCCCTTCTTCCACAGGAACTGGCCCAGGTTTCGGCCGCCCGCTGCGAAGCCCTTGATCCACAGGTCGTCAAAGTAGTACTTGCGATCCAGCAGATCGTACAGGCCTGAGAACTTCTGCTTGAGAGTCTCCGGAATGTCCGGTCGTTTCAGATACAGGAACCAGGCTGTCACGACGCCCAGTGCCGCCAGGTAGAATACGGGTGATGCGTAAATGTGCATGACGAGTGCCGCTGGCCCGTGCCAGAAACTGCCATCCAGGCCGGCCAGTACATCGTGCACAGACTTCACTTGAATCGCGTCGCCAAAGTAGCCATTGAACAACACCGCATCGGCTGTGAACCAACCGATGATTGCCGACGGGATTGCCAACAGTATCAATGGCCCCGTCACGACCGCCGGTGTTTCATGCAGATGTGACTTCGTTTCTGCGTCCATGCGTTCTTCGCCATGGAAGACAAGGAAGAACATCCTGAACGAGTACAGCGCGGTGATAAACACACCGAGAAGCACGCTGAGATAGGCGAACCAGTAAAGGAACGAACCCCCGGCGTGCCAGTGCGATTCTTTGACCGCCTCGATCAGCAGGTCCTTGGAAAAGAAGCCTGATGAGCCCGGGAAGCCGATCAATGCCAGCGAACCGACCAGCGACGTCCAGTACGTTATCGGCATGTACTTCCTGATGCCGCCCATCTTGCGAATATCCTGCTCGTGATGCATTGCGATTATCACCGAGCCGGCCGCCAGGAACAGCAGCGCTTTAAAAAATGCGTGTGTCATGAGGTGGAAAATTGCCGCGCTGTATGCCGACGCCCCGAGAGCAACTGTCATGTAACCCAGCTGCGACAATGTCGAATAGGCAACCACGCGCTTGATATCGTTTTGCACGAGGCCTAGCAGACCCATGAACAGGGCTGTAAAAGCACCGATGAACATGACCACGCCCAGCGCCGTCGTCGACAGCTCAAACAGCGGCGACATGCGCGCCACCATGAATATACCGGCCGTGACCATCGTGGCCGCGTGGATCAGTGCCGAGATTGGTGTCGGACCTTCCATCGAATCCGGCAGCCAGACATGCAGCGGGGCTTGTGCCGATTTACCCATCGCGCCGATGAACAACAGGATGCAAATCACCGTCATGGCATTCCACGGCGTGCCACCAATCACCTCGATACTCTGTGCGGCAATCGAGTCGGCGCTCGAGAATACCGCCGCGTAGTCCAGCGAGCCGGTAAACATCACCACGCCGGCAATACCAAGGATGAAGCCGAAGTCGCCAACACGATTGACCAGGAACGCCTTGAGGTTGGCGAATATCGCGGTCTCTTTTTTGTACCAGAAACCAATCAGCAGGTAAGACACCAGGCCCACCGCTTCCCAGCCAAAGAACAGCTGCAGGAAGTTGTTGGACATCACCAGCATCAGCATTGAGAACGTAAACAGTGAGATATAGCTGAAGAACCGCTGGTAGCCCGGGTCTTCGTGCATGTAGCCAATCGTGTAGATGTGCACCATCAATGAGACGAAAGTCACGACGCACATCATCAGTGCCGTCAGCCGGTCGACGAGAAAACCAACTTCCATGTGCAAGCCATCGGTGACCGCCCAGGTATATACGCTGAGGTTTTCCGCGGCCACACCACCCCAGAACATGTTCTTAAGGACCAGTAACGACAAGACGCAGGAAATACCAACGCCGAGAATTGTGACCCAGTGCGATCCGGCACGGCCAATCTGCTTGCCGGCAAGACCGGCGATGATAGCTGCGGCAAGCGGTGCCAGTACGATTGTCAGGTAATAGTGATACATATCAGCCTTTCAACGTGTTCAGCTCTTGCACAGCGATCGAGCGACGGTTACGGAAAAGAACGACCAGGATCGCCAGGCCAATCGCCGCTTCAGCGGCCGCGACGGTCAGTATGAAAAACACGAACACCTGGCCGGTCTCGTCGCCGAGATAACGCGAGAACGCGATGAAGTTGAAGTTGACCGCAAGCAACATCAGTTCAATGCACATCAGCAGGATGATGAGGTTGCGGCGATTGATGATGATGCCGGCAATACTCAGTACAAACAGCATCGCCGCAAGTGTCAGGTAGTGCTCCAGACCGATCATTGCCGTTTCTCCGCATCCATTTTGACCACGCGGACGCGGTCTTTTGCGCTGACCGAGACCTGTTTGGCAATGTCCTGGACCTTGAGACCAGGACGCTTGCGCATGGTCAATGTGATCGCCGCCACGATCGCCAGCAGCAGAATGACGGCTGCAATTTCAAACGCGTAGACATGCTCTGTGTACAGCACGGCACCCAGCGCCTTGGTGTTGCTATAGCCTTCCGGTGTCGCCGCGAAACCGCCAGTACTCGCCTCACCCTGGCCACGCAACCAGATTAACTGGATCAGCTGGATAACCATTAACAGCGCAATACCGAGCGCGAGCGGCGCGTAGCGCGTCAAACCGCGCTTGGCCGCTTCGATGTTCACTTCAAGCATCATGACGACGAACAGGAACAACACCATCACCGCACCGACATAGACAAGCACCAGCACGATCGCGAGAAACTCGGCCTCCGCCATCAACCACAACACGGCGCTCTGGAAGAACGTCAGCACCAGGAACATCACGGCATGCACCGGATTGCGCGAGAACACGACGCCGATTGCGGCGCCCAACATGATGAGCGCGAAGGTGTAAAAGAGAATTGACTGAAACATATTCTTCTACCCTACCGGTACTTGGCGTCCGCGGCTTTGTCGGCCGAAATCATCGCGTCGTACTTATCGCCGACGGCAAGCAATTTATCTTTGGTCATGATGTTTTCGCCAGGCTTTTCCATGTGGTATTCATGGATGCGCGTTTCGACGATGGCATCGACCGGGCAAGCTTCTTCGCAGAAGCCACAATAGATGCATTTAAAAAGATCGATGTCGTAGCGCGAAGTCCGCCGCGTGCCGTCATCACTGACATCGGATTCAATCGTAATCGCAAGTGCCGGACAGACCGCTTCGCATAACTTGCAGGCAATACAGCGCTCTTCACCGTTGGGATAACGACGCAATGCATGCAAGCCGCGGAAGCGATGTGACTGCGGCGTTTTCTCTTCCGGATATTCGAGCGTTACGCTATTACTGAAAAACTGCCGCAGCGTAACCGAAAGACCACGCAGTAATTCCCACAGCGCAAACGTCTTGATGTAGCTCTTAATCTTACTCATCGTCCTATGCGCCCAAGCCTGACCACGGACCGATGTGGAACCAGGCCATAGCCCCTTCCACAGCGATCCATACGATCGTTACAGGAATGAAAATCTTCCAGCCCAGTCGCATGATTTGATCATAGCGATAGCGCGGAAATGTCGCGCGGAACCAGAAGAACGTATACATGAACATGCACATCTTGATGAACAGCCAATGCAGGCCGCCCGCGGCTATCCACGCCAGCCACGGTATGTCATTCAGGAATGTCCAGCCTTCAAACGGCGACGCCCAGCCTCCGAGGAAGAAAATGGCCGTGAGTGTTGAAATCAACACCATGTTGGCGTATTCGGCCAGGAAGAACACCGCGAACGCAACGCCGGAATATTCAACGTGGAATCCAGCGACAATTTCCGACTCGCCTTCGGCGACGTCAAACGGAGCGCGGTTGGTCTCGGCAACACCGGATACCCAGTAAACGACGAACAACGGCAGTAACGGCAACAGGAACCATTGGCTGAAACCACCCGCCTGGGCTTCGACAATATCACCTAGATTCAGGCTGCCGCCGGCCATCAATACGCCGACCAGCGCGAATCCCATTGCGATTTCATACGCCACAATTTGTGCCGCCGAACGCATGGCACCGAGCAATGCGTACTTCGAGTTCGTAGCCCAGCCCGCGAGGATCACGCCATACACACCAACCGACGTCAGTGCCAGCACGTATAAAAGCCCGGCATTGATATCCGCAATCACAAACCAGTCGTTGAGCGGGATGACGGCCCAGGTCGCAAGTGCAGGAATCAGCGACAGCAACGGTGCAATGACAAACAGAAAACGGCTCGATTGCGACGGTACGATCACTTCTTTGATCAGCAGCTTGATAACGTCGGCAAATGGCTGCCCCAGGCCCAGCGGACCGACCCGGTTTGGTCCCACCCGCGCCTGCATCTTGCCAATGACCTTGCGTTCGAAATACGTTGAGAAAGCAACGATCAAAATCACGGCGATCGTCACCAGCAAGATTTTGAATACGGTCGTAACCAGGTATTGCACAAGCGGTGGCAAAGAGCTCCAGATGTCCTGGATTCCTGCTGGAATTATGCTTGCAAGGAACTCAAGCATTAGCCCTGACCCTCACCCGATGCACGCCTGGCCGCCAGCGTCTGCTGCAGCGCATGCGCACGCCGAACAGTGCTGTCGACCGAGTACAACGGGGTATCGATCTCCTGCTCCGGTGCATCGGCGCCGTTGGGCTGACTTACAGTCCCGGCTGCCTGGAAATCACCCGCTTTGACATCGCCCAGTGCCGCACGACATTCTGCAAGTACATCCTCACTATCGACGTAATCGAAGCCTTCGGCGTTCACCAGGTTGCCAATAACACGGAGTACCTTCCAGCACGGACGTGCTTCACCAACCGGCTTCGCGACACCCTTGAAACTCTGCCAGGTGCCCGCCACGTTGACATAGGTCCCGGAAGTTTCAGCAAAGGTACCGACCGGCAATAACAGGTCAGCGCTTTCCAGCAGGTCGTCCGATATGAAGGGTGTCAGCGCAATCACGTGCTTGTGCTTGCCAAGCTTCGCGACAACATCCGCCGTGGCACGAATATCTGCCTCCGGCTCAACATTCACCAGCAGCAATGCATCAAGCTCAGCATCGAGCATACCCGCGACGCTCATCCCAGCCGTCTCTCGACGCTTGCCTGCCGCGGTACGGTGCGGGAGCACACCGGCGAGTGACGCGCCAGCCGAATTCGGGCCTTCGGTCACGAAACCCAGCTTCGCGCCAGTCAGGTCTGAAATAACCGCCGCCAAAGCACGGACCACTGAATACGCCGCATGCTGTCGGGCAATATTGCCCAGCAAAACCAAGGCCTCATCCGAACCCTGCAAAGACTCAGCGATACGCATATCCTTATCCGTCGCGGTGACATTGGCACAGAGCTCGGCTACAGAATCCGGCAAGCGACTGCCTTTTGCCGCTGCAACTGCAATCCCCGTCAACAATTCGACCAGGCCATGACCGGACTTGTACTCGGCGACATCGAAAAAGTATTCGTAGGTACTGCTATTGGCGAAACTGACGGACGCGCCATTGACGGCGGCCTTGCGCAAACGATGCGCGAGTATGGGCGCTTCATTGCGAATATTTGAACCGACAACGAGCACGGCCCCCTGCTTCTCAATGTCGGCTATTGCACAGCCGAGTCCATCGTATACAGGATCTGCGTCCTGGTCCGACACGTCACGACGCGCGATTCGATAGTCAATATTGCTGGTGCCGAGATGCCCGGCCAGCAAATTGAGTAACCAGGCTTCTTCAAGCGTTGCACCCGGTGATGCAATGATTCCCGTCTTGCTGCTGTCGGCCGATGTCAGGGTATCGGCAACCATCGACAGCGCGTCAGCCCAGTCGATGTCCTTCCATTCGCCGTTTTCCTTGTGTTTCGGCGACTGCAGCCGGTCCGTGCTGTAGATCGCTTCGTAACTGTAGCGATCGCGATCCGAAATCCAGGTTTCGTTTATCGATTCGTTGTCGCGCGGCACCACACGCTTGACCGTGCCGCGAAGTACGTGCGCAAACACATTGGAGCCGACGCAGTCGTGCGATGAAACACTCGCGATCTGCTCCATTTCCCATGCACGCGCACTGTAACGATAGGGTTTGTTGTTGAGCGCGCCGACCGGGCAAAGATCGATAATGTTTGCCGACAATTCATGATCGACATTCTGCTCGACGTAGGTCGATATCTTGACGTTCTCACCGCGATCAATGGTGCCGAGCTGCGGGTTGCCCTGCACTTCCTCACCGAAGCGAACGCAACGGGTACAGTGAATGCAACGTGTCATGTCGGTAGACACCAGCGGCCCAACGTCCTTGTCCTTAACAACGCGTTTACGATCGTTGTAGCGGGACACGTCGCGACCATAACCCATCGCCAGGTCCTGCAATTCGCATTCACCGCCCTGATCACAAATGGGGCAGTCCAGCGGGTGATTAATCAGCAGAAATTCCATGGTCGCTTTTTGTGCTGAAATGGCACGCGGCGACTTCGTGAATATCTTCATGCCTTCCGTGATCGGCTGCGCACAAGCCGGAATCGGTTTTGGCGCACCTTCAATATCGACGAGACACATACGGCAATTCGCCGCGATACTCAGTTTTTCGTGATAGCAGAAGCGCGGCACATAGGCGCCAATGTTGTCGGTCACTTCAATGACCATCTGGCCCTTGCGACCTTCTACGGCCTTGCCGTCAACTTCAATGTTTACGATGTCGTCGCTCATGGTACTTATGCTGCGGCCTCGGTCGCGTCGTCAACGATACTGCGCCCGTTGTGACGCACCATATATTCGAATTCATGGATAAAGTGATTCAGGAAACTTTGTACCGGCCACGCCGCCGCGTCGCCGAGGGCACAAATCGTGTGCCCCTCAATCTTGTTGGCAACATCCACGAGTTTTTCCAGGTCTGCTTCTTCGCCACGCCCTTCGACGATACGCGTCAACATGCGGTACAACCATCCGGTACCTTCGCGGCACGGGGTGCACTGCCCACAGGACTCCGCCATATAGAAGCGCGAAATTCGACGCAGCACTTTTACCATGCACGTCGTCTCGTCCATCACCATGACGGCACCGGTACCGAACGATGATCCTGCCTGCTGCAGAGAGTTGTAGTCCATGGTGCAATCCATGATGATTTCTGCTGGCAGGACCTTGCACGATGAACCGCCCGGAATGACCGCTTTCAGCTTGCGTCCACCCAGCATGCCGCCGCAGATATCATTCAACAGATCCTTGAACGGAATCCCCATCGGCAACTCGTAGTTGCCGGGTTTTTCGACATGCCCGGACACCGAAAACAATGCCGTACCGCCCGATCCTTCCGGGCCGAGCGCTGCAAACCACGCCGCACCGTTGCGCATGATGGCCGGGACACTGGCCAGGCTTTGCGTGTTGTTGATCGTCGTTGGCTTGCCGTACAAGCCAAAGTTTGCCGGAAAGGGCGGCTTAAACCTTGGGCGTCCCTGCTTGCCTTCCAGCGACTCGAGCAGCGCGGTCTCTTCGCCACAAATGTAGGCGCCAGCGCCGACGAATGTGTGCAAATCGAAATCGATTCCCGAACCCTGAATGTTCTTGCCGAGTAAGCCAGCGTCGTAGGCTTCTTTCACAGCGGCTTCGAATCGTGGCACTGGCTCGTCCAGGAATTCGCCGCGAATATAGTTGTACGCCACGCTGGCACCCATCGCATAGGCGGCAATCGCCATGCCTTCTACCAACGAATGCGGGTTGTATCGCAACACTTCGCGATCATGGCAGGTCCCCGGCTCGCTCTCGTCGGAATTGCAGACCAGGTACTTCTGCAAGTCGGGATCCTTCGGCATGAAGCTCCACTTGAGCCCGGTTGGGAAACCGGCGCCGCCGCGACCGCGCAAACCCGAGGCCTTGACCTCCTCAATAATCTGTTCCGGCTTGAGCTTGCCCTTGAGAATTTTTCGCCAGGTCTGATAGCCATCGTGCTTCTCGTAAGTCGCCATCGTCCACGACTCATCGGAGCCGAAGGTATTAAAGCAAACAAGGTTCTGCTCGTACGCCATCAGTCCAGTCCGTCCAGAATCTCATCAACCTGCGCTTTGGTCAGGTTCTCGTGATACTTGTGATTCACCATCATCGCCGGCGCCCCGCAGCACGCAGCAATACACTCTTCTTCTTTCTTGAGAAATATGCGGCCATCGTCAGTGCTCTCACCGAGCTTGACGCCCAACTTGTTTTCAACATGTTCGACAATGTCATCCGCGCCACGCAGCATGCACGACACATTGGTACAGATTGCGACTTCGTTGCGCCCAACCTCACGCGTCTGGAACATGGAATAGAAGGTTGCGACTTCGTAGACCTGGATGGTTGGCAGATCCAGGTACTCCGCCACTGCGTTCATTTGTTCCGCAGTGACAAAACCCTTGTTTTCATGCTGCACTGCGTGCAGCGCACTGATCACGGCAGAACGTTGTCGATCCTTTGGAAATCGTGATTTCCAATGTTCGATCTCTTGCTTGACGTGTGTTGAAAGCTGGTAACTCATCGGTCGACTTCTCCGAATACAATGTCCTGTGTTCCGATCACCGCAACAACGTCCGCGAGCATGTGCCCTTCCACCATTTCGGACATCGCAGACAAGTGCGCGAAACCCGGTGCGCGGATTTTTACGCGAAACGGCTTATTGGCACCATCCGAAATGAGGAACACGCCAAATTCACCTTTGGGGTGCTCTACTGCAGCGTATGTTTCGCCTTCAGGGACACAGTAACCCTCGGTGAACAACTTAAAGTGGTGAATAAGCGATTCCATATCGTCTTTCATTTCCACTCGCGACGGCGGCACGATCTTGTGGTCCTCGGCAATGACCGGACCCGGATTCGTGCGCAGCCAGTCAACGCACTGTTTGATAATGCGATTGGACTGGCGCATTTCTTCGACCCGGACCAGATAACGATCGTAGCAATCCCCGTTTACGCCGACAGGAATATCGAAATCCATCTGGTCGTACACTTCGTAGGGCTGCTTTTTGCGCAGATCCCACTCGACACCGGAGCCACGCAGCATCGGGCCGGAGAAGCCCAACTGCATAGCGCGTTCCGGGGAAACCACGGCAATGTTGACGGTGCGTTGTTTCCAGATGCGATTGTCGGTGAGCAAAGTCTCGTAATCGTCAACACACGCCGGAAAGCGATTGGTGAAGTCTTCGATAAAATCGAGCATGGACCCTTCGCGTACCGAGTTCATGCGATCGAGTTCTTTCTTGCTGCGAAACTTCGACTCCGCGTATTTCGGCATCGACTCCGGCAGATCGCGATATACGCCACCCGGTCGGTAGTAGGTCGCATGCATACGCGTACCTGATACGGCCTCGTAACAGTCCATCAGGTCTTCACGCTCACGGAAGCAATACAGGAACATCGTCATGGCGCCGATATCGAGGCCATGCGCGCCAAGCCACATCAGGTGATTCAGGACGCGTGTGATCTCGTCGAACATGACTCGAATGTATTGCGCGCGCGTCGGCACCTGGATGCCCAGCAGATTTTCGATGGCCATGACGTAGCCATGCTCGTTGCACATCATCGAAACGTAGTCGAGTCGATCCATGTAGCCAATGCTTTGATTGAACGGCTTACTCTCCGCCAGCTTCTCGGTGGCACGGTGCAGCAGACCGACATGCGGATCCGCTTTCTGAATGGTCTCGCCGTCAATTTCGAGGACCAGTCGCAACACGCCATGTGCCGCAGGGTGCTGCGGTCCGAAGTTCATCGTGTAACTTTGAATCTCAGCCATCTTCGCGCACGTCCTTGAGATCAGCCGAGTAGCGGTTGTCGTCGCGTATTACACGCGGTACCAGCGTACGCGGCTCGATACTGACCGGTTTATAAACTACTCGGCCCTCGTCTTCGTCATAACTGACTTCGACATTGCCCATTAATGGAAAGTCCTTGCGGAACGGGTGACCAATAAAACCGTAGTCGGTAAGAATTCGACGCAAATCCGGGTGGCCGTCGAACAATATGCCGTACAGGTCGAAGACTTCACGCTCGAACCAGTTAGCGCCGTTCCAGATATCAACGACCGATCGAACGATAGGCGGATTGCCAGTGCCGGTGTATACGCGCAGTCGCAGGCGAGCATTGTTCTGTACAGACAGCAGGTGATACACCACCGCGAATCGCCGCGGTTCGAATTCATCCGCCTCATCCAGGATAACCGGTTTGCGTTCGACGCCACGGCTGAACCCGGTCCCGGTGGCGCTGTTGGTCACCCACTCATCGCTACCGTAGCCCAGGTAGTCAACGCCGCATACGTCGACCAGCATTTCGAAACCGAAATCTGCTTCATTGCGGAGCGCCGTTGCAACCTTGGTCAGGTCGTCTTTATCCACTTCATACGTCAATTCGCCACACGATGACGCAACACGATCGACCTTGTCGCCAAATCGTGCTTCTATTCGAGCCGCGAGTGTCTCGTTGTAGTTCGTCATTTTCGTTACTTATTGGGTACTTATCGTTGGGCTATATTCTTAGCGAGCAATGGTACTCGTGCGGCGAATTTTCTTTTGCAGCTGTATGAGTCCGTAGATGAGCGCTTCCGCCGTTGGCGGGCAACCGGGAACGTAAACGTCGACCGGTACAATACGGTCGCAACCGCGTACCACTGCATAGGAGTAGTGGTAATAGCCGCCACCGTTCGCACAGGAGCCCATAGATACAACCCAGCGAGGTTCCGGCATCTGGTCGTAGACTTTGCGCAATGCTGGCGCCATCTTGTTTGTCAGCGTCCCAGCCACAATCATGCAATCTGATTGTCGTGGGCTCGGTCGGAATATGATTCCGAACCGGTCCAGATCGTAACGTGCTGCACCGGCCTGCATCATTTCGACAGCGCAACAGGCCAACCCGAAGGTCATCGGCCAAAGCGATCCGGTACGCGCCCAATTCATCACCGAATCGACACTGGTGACGACAAAGCCTTTCTTTTGCAAGCTTCCGCCTGCGGCTGCCGCCGCATCGTCAGCCGCGACACTAGACTCAGCTGTGTTGGCTAATCCCACTCAAGTGCCCCTTTCTTCCACTCGTAGATAAATCCAACGACAAGAATTGCGAGAAACAAAGCCATCGCCAGCAATCCAAATTTCCCAATCGTGTCGAGAGAGACCGCCCACGGAAACAGGAAAGCGATTTCCAGATCGAAAATAATAAACAGAATCGCAACCAGGTAGTAACGAACGTCGAACTTCATTCGGGAATCGTCGAATGCCTCAAAACCGCACTCGTAAGGCGACAGTTTTGCGTCGTCCTTGCCGCCACTTCCTATCAGGAACCCTAATCCCAGCAGTACCATGCCGATGCCGGCACCCACACCCAGAAAAATCAGAATTGGAAAATATTCTTGCAGCATTTTAGAAATCTATGACTCGCTCAGTACCGCGCAGACGTGCTACCCATTTAACGCGGCATTGTATCAGTCT
Organism: uncultured Woeseiaceae bacterium; assembly: GCA_963976215.1. Lineage (GTDB taxonomy): Bacteria > Pseudomonadota > Gammaproteobacteria > Steroidobacterales > Woeseiaceae > UBA1847. The sequence continues at coordinate 21,257 of CAXBJV010000001.1, forward strand.
ATACGACGATGAATACAGCCTTTGTTGTACAATAAAAAATCGGCCTGCGGCATGGTCGATACCGGCAGGCCGATTGCATCAATTTGGTGCTCTGGGCGAGACTCGAACTCGCACGGCTCGCGCCACTGCCCCCTCAAGACAGCGTGTCTACCAATTCCACCACCAGAGCCAGTTTTTTCTACTATTCGCTTGTCGCTTCTTCGACTGCGTCGTCGATGTTTTCAACGGCCTCGTCAAGCGACGGCAATTCACTACTATTATCTGCATTGTCGAGCGCATTTTCAGCATCATCAATAGCCGGCAACCCGTCATCGGCCTCGACTGACTCTTCAATCAGCGCAGCGTCATCCAACACGCTCGTCGGCGCAGACGTACTCTGGCTACTCAAATAAGCCAGGGTGAGACTGGTAACAAAAAATGCCGTCGCGCAAATCGCCGTCGCGCGCGAAAAGAAACTGCCCGATCCACGTGCGCCGAATACCGTGCCTGACGCTCCGGCACCGAAGGCCGCACCCGCGTCGGCGCCTTTGCCACGCTGCAGCAATACCAGCGCGATAATCAACAAGGCGATCAACGTGTGACCGATTAAAACTGCTTTTTGGATTGTGTCCATTTAACTCTCAATCAACCATTCTGGTTCTGTGCGGCCGCCGCAGCGATCGCCAGAAAATCATTCGCCTTCAGTGACGCCCCGCCAATAAGGCCGCCGTCAATATCCGGCATATTCAGCAGTCCGGGTGCATTATCGCCCTTCATGCTGCCGCCATAAAGTATCTGCACCTTTTCAGCCAGCTCCGCATCCTGCGCGGCAAGGCGACCGCGAATGTGACGGTGCACGTCCTGTGCCTGCTCGGGCGTCGCGGTTTTGCCAGTGCCAATCGCCCACACAGGCTCGTAGGCAATAACGGCCGCACCAAAAGCTGCTGCGCCAGACCCTGCCAGCACCGCATCGAGTTGCTCATCGATCACGGACCCGGTCGTTCCCGCCTCGCGCTCGTCGAGCGTCTCACCGACACACAGGATCGGTATCAACCCCGCTCCCTGCGCCGCCTTGAACTTCGCCGCAACATCGGCACTGCTTTCGCCGTACATCGCACGTCGTTCGGAATGCCCGACAATGACATACTGACATCCGACATCGGACAACATTGACGGCGAAATCTCACCGGTAAATGCGCCGCTATCGTGTTCCGACACATTTTGGGCGCCCAACGCAATTCCACTGCCTTTGAGCAGACCGGCAACCGCAGACAGGTACACGAATGGCGCACAAACCAGCAAACGAAACCCGTCACCTGCGGGCACGCCAGCCACCACACCCGATAGCAGCGCTTCGTTGGCAGCCATGCTGCCATTCATTTTCCAGTTGCCAGCTACCAGAATGTCACGCATATCGTCAGTTTCCGCAGGCGTAAAAGGCGCGCAAGGATACCGGGGCTGGCCCGATGCGGCAAGCCCTCAGGCTGCCGATTGCGCCACAACATCGGCCAGTCGATTGGCGATCATAATGACCTGGTCCTGATTTTCGCCCTCGACCATCACCCGTATGACGGGTTCGGTCCCTGAAGCGCGCAGCACCACTCGGCCGGATTCGGCCAATTCGGCTTCGGCGGCCGCAACGGCCGCCTGGATTTTGTCGGATGACGATGGGTCCAGACGCTTCTCGGTACGGACGTTCACCATTGTCTGCGGGTACTTCTTCATGCCACCCGCGAGCTCCGACAGCGGTTTTCCCGTTTCCTGCATGATGGACAGCACCTGCAACGCACAGATCAGACCATCGCCCGTCGTCGTTTTGTCCAGCACGATCATGTGGCCGGACGTCTCGCCACCGATAACGCCACCGGATTCCTTGAGTGCTTCGAGAACATAGCGATCGCCCACGCTGGCACGGCGGAATTCCATATTCCTGGCTTTCAGGGCATTTTCCAGCCCGAGGTTGCTCATTACGGTGCCCACAACAGGGCCCTTGAGTTCACCGAGTTCGTGCCGCGCAACAGCCAGTATGAACAAGAGCTGATCGCCGTCGACCAGGTTGCCCGCCTCGTCGACCATGACCAGCCGATCGCCGTCGCCATCGAGCGCCACGCCGACGTCGGCTCTTACAGCCGGAACGGTCAGCTGCAACAGATCGGGCTCCGTTGAGCCGCAGCCATCATTGATATTCTTGCCATTCGGCGAACAACCGATAGGAATGACCTCCGCACCCAATGCTGCCAGCGTTCGCGGACCCACCTTGTAACCGGCGCCGTTGGCACCGTCGAAGACAATCTTCAAAGCGCTTAAATCAGTGCCTGGCCGGACGCTGGCTGCGCAAAAGTCCTGGTATCGCACCCGTGCGGTATCGATGCGCTTGGCCTTGCCCAACTCGTGTGACTCGCGCGTAATTGCAGGATTCCTCAGGTGCTCTTCAATCTTTTGTTCTACTTCATCGGTCAATTTTGACCCGGAGCGATCGAAGAACTTGATGCCATTGTCGTAAAAGGCATTGTGAGATGCGCTGATGACAACGCCCAGGTCCGCGTCGAGCTCCTGCGTCAACCGCGCAATTCCGGGTGTTGGCAATGGACCAATGAGCAGGACATCCGCGCCGGCCGCTACGAATCCTGCCTCAAGCGCCGACTCAAACATGTACCCGGACAGGCGCGTATCCTTGCCGATTACGACGGTACCGCCAGCCGGGACCAGCACCTGTGCAGCCGCGCTTGCGAGTCGCATGGCGAAATCCGCCGTCATCGGATCCTTGCCCACAGTGCCGCGGACTCCGTCAGTACCAAAATATTGTTTGCTCATTTTTACTCTTGGCCTTTATTCGTTACGAATTGCCCATTACAGCGCTGCATACGCGCAGCGCGTCCACTGTCTCTCTGACGTCGTGTACTCGAATTATCCCGGCACCTTGCAATTGTGCAATGACGGCCGCTGCGATGCTGGCCGGCATTCGTTCGCCCACGTCCCTGCCGGTGAGGTCGCCCAACGTCGCTTTTCTCGACAATCCGACCAGCACAGGCAACCCGATAGCCTGCAATTGTCGCAGATTTGCCAGCAGCTCGATATTGTGAGTATGACTCTTGCCGAAGCCAAAGCCCGGGTCGACAACAATCCGCGACCGGTCAATCCCCGCCGCGACACACCGGTCAACTCGTTCGCGCAGGAAAGCAGCGACTTCATTGACGACATCGGTGTAGCGAGGTGCTTTTTGCATGGTCCGTGGTCGGCCCTGCATGTGCATCAGGCAGATGGCCAGGCCTGAATCCGCCGCAGCCGATAGCGCACCGGTAAGTTGCAACGCTGAAACATCATTTATCATGGACGCGCCGGCCTGCGCTGCCGCGATCATGACCTCAGGTTTACTGGTATCGACGGACAACGGCAGATCGACTTCGCGCCGTAACGCTTCTATTACCGGAATAACCCGCTCCAGTTCGGCGTCAACACTGACAGCCTCAGCCCCGGGGCGGGTCGATTCGCCGCCGATATCGATGAGCGCGGCGCCATCCCGGGCCATGCGCTCAGCCTGGCGCAAAGCAGAATCCAGACTATTGAATTGGCCGCCGTCCGAGAATGAGTCGGGCGTCACGTTGAGGATGCCCATCACCGATGGGCTCGGGATGCGCAGTGGTCCGATATTGAGCAAGCCCCTAGTGCTCGCTAGCGGGCCCACCGATTTCGCCGGGAGTATCGCCTTTGTCAGCCACCGCGGAGCCGTCGTCGGGCCCTTTTGGCTTGGGTATCTCGACCCAGTCTTTTGGCGGACCTGGCTCCCGTCCGGCCATGATTTCATCGACCTGCGGTTTGTCGATAGTTTCGTACTTCATCAGGGCTTTCGCCATCATGTGCAGCTTGTCGATGTTGTCTTTGAGTATCTTGTCAGCGCGCTCGTAATTGGTGTCAATAATCTTGCGCACTTCTTCGTCAATCGTATGCGCCGTGTCGTCGGACACCTGCTTGTGCTGGGTAACCGATCGGCCGAGGAATACTTCGCCGTCGTCCTCACTGTAAGTCAGCGGTCCAAGTCGATTGGACAGCCCCCACTTGGTAACCATGTTGCGCGCAATTTCAGTCGCTCGTTCGATGTCATTGGAGGCCCCGGTTGTCACACCGTCCGGACCATTGATCATCTCTTCGGCGATACGCCCGCCGAACAATGTCGAGATATGACTCTCGAGCCGCTGTTTCGACGTACTGTAACGATCTTCCTCTGGCAGATACATTGTTACGCCGAGCGCCCTGCCTCGCGGAATAATTGTCACCTTGTAAACCGGGTCGTGTTCGGGCATCAGGTAACCGACGATGGCATGGCCAGCTTCATGATAAGCCGTGTTGAGCTTTTCTTCTTCGCTCATCACCATGGAGCGACGCTCCGTGCCCATCATGATTTTGTCTTTGGCCAGTTCAAATTGCTGCATGCTGACCACGCGCTTGTTTTCGCGCGCCGCAAACAACGCAGCCTCGTTGACGAGGTTAGCCAGGTCAGCGCCCGAGAAGCCCGGAGTACCCCGCGCGATGATGCTCGGTTCGACATCGTCGTCCAGCGGCACCTTGCGCATGTGTACTTTCAGAATCAGCTCACGACCGCGAATATCCGGCAGCGGCACGACGACCTGCCGGTCAAAGCGGCCCGGGCGCAGCAGCGCCGGGTCAAGCACGTCCGGCCGGTTAGTCGCTGCAATGACGATAATGCCTTCACTGCCTTCGAAACCGTCCATTTCAACCAGCATCTGGTTGAGGGTTTGTTCACGTTCATCGTGACCACCGCCCAAGCCGGCACCACGGTGCCGCCCAACAGCATCCAGCTCATCGATGAAGATAATGCACGGCGCCTGTTTTTTCGCCTGATCGAACATGTCGCGCACACGTGATGCGCCTACGCCAACAAACATCTCGACAAAGTCCGAACCCGATATCGTGAAAAACGGTACTTTCGCCTCACCGGCGATGGCGCGTGCCAACAGGGTCTTGCCAGTTCCCGGAGGCCCGACCATCAGGACCCCCTTCGGAATCTTGCCGCCAAGCCGCTGGAACTTGCTCGGGTCCTTGAGGAACTCGACAACTTCCTCAACTTCCTCTTTCGCTTCCTCGACACCGGCAACATCGGCGAAGGTCACACCAACCTGGTCTTCACCCAGCAAGCGTGCCTTGCTCTTGCCGAAAGACATTGCACCGCGGCCGCCACCGCCGCCCTGCATCTGGCGCATGAAGTAAATCCAGACACCAATGAGCAGCAATATCGGAAAGGAATTAATCAGCAGTGTGCCGATCAGGCTTTGCGACTTGGGGTCTTCGCCGGTGAACTTCACGCCGTTGTCATCGAGCAGGCCAATGAGCGTGTTGTTGTCGGTCTCCGGACTGATCGTATAGAACTGCAGTGGCTCGGACCGGCCGTAGCGAATCTGGTCCTCATCGATGATCGCGATGGAGACCTGGCCGGAGCGGACTGCGTCCAGGAATTCGGAATAGGCTTTCTTCTGCGGCTGCCCGCCGCTGACACCGGAAAGCCCCTGCACTACCGACAGAAGGACGACGATAATGACAATGAAAACTAGTATATTTTTGGTTAAATCATTCACGTTTCGACACTACACCAATTGATAATTTCTCGCTACCAAGTACACCTCGCGGCTACCTGCCCGTGAGGCCTTGGGCTTCATAACCCTGACTTTGCCGAACGTGGTCCTCGCGTCCGCGACAAATGCGTCAAATCCTTCGCCCTGAAACACCTTGCAGACAAAACTGCCGCCCGGTTTCAGAACCTGGCGCGCCAGGTCCAGCGCCAACTCGACCAGCGCCATGGATCTCGGTTGGTCGACGCCTTTGATTCCGGTGATATTGGGGGCCATATCGCTCATTACAAGGTCCGTTGTTCGCTCCCCGGCCGCTGCCAGAATTTGCGCCAATATCTCATCATCTTCGAAATCGCCCTGTATGAACTCGACGTCCGGCAGTGCATCCATCGGCAGCAAATCCACCGCAACGATACGTGCCCTGCCTTTCAGTCGACGCGTAATATACTGGCTCCAGCCGCCCGGTGCAGACCCCAGGTCGATACACACCATGTCAGGACGGATAAAGCGTTCCTTCCGATCAATCTGCTCCAGCTTGTAGACCGCACGCGAGCGCCAGCCATCCCGGCGCGCCTGCTGCACGTAAGGATCGCGTTCCTGACGCTGGCGCCAGCTACCGCTCGAACTTCTCGGCTTACTCATACCACTTTCCAACTACACCAGACGCATTCGTTACACACTGATACACTTCGCGCCCATGGAACTAAGCGAACCGCAAAAAAAGTACCTGCGTGGCCGCGGCCACCAACTCAAACCGACTGTTACGATCGGCAATGCCGGGGTTACGGAATCCGTGCTCGCCGAACTCGATTCGACACTGGCCCATCACGAGCTGATCAAGGTCAAAGTACGCGCTGGTGACCGCGAGTCTCGCGATGCGGCAATTCGCAGTATGTGCGATGCACAAAACGCCACCCTGGTTCAGCGAATCGGTAGTGTTGCCTTGTTGTACCGTGAAAACCCGGATAAGAAACCGGAAACCCGGTTACGAATCCCGTCGCGTTAATTTCGTCGCCAACTGTTACTCGTAACTTACTGCAATGACCTCGTAGGATTTTTCGCCGCCCGGCGCATTAAATTCGACGATGTCACCTTCCGACTTACTGATCAACGCACGCGCAATCGGAGAAGTGTAAGAGATCAGGCCGGTCTTGATGTCAGCTTCATCCTCGCCGACGATCTTGTAACTGATTTCTTTTTCAGTCTCTTCGTCCAGCAAGCGGACCGTCGAGCCAAAAATAATCTTGCCGTCGGCATCGATCTCCGTTACGTCTATGACCTGTACGTGCGACAACTTGCCTTCAAGCTCCTTGATGCGGCCCTCAATGAAACTCTGTTGCTCTTTCGCCGCATGATACTCAGCGTTTTCTTTCAGGTCGCCGTGCTCGCGCGCTGTCGCAATCGCCTTGATGACCGTGGGACGATCTTCACTCTTCAGTTTCTTTAGCTCTTGTTGCAGCAACTCGTGGCCGCGCACAGTCATTGGCACTTTATTCACGCCACCACCTCATTGTGTAAGTCCTGTAGTCGATTGACATCGCCGTCATCCAAATGCTCTATCGCGTTGCACGTCGCAATCGCGGCGCCAAGCGTCGTGTAGTAGGTAACATTGCGACGCACCGCTTCTGCGCGAATCGAAAGCGATTCAACAATAGCCTGTTTGCCTTCCGTTGTATTGACTATCAGGTCGATTTCTCCGTTCTTGATCATGTCGACAATATGCGGCCGGCCTTCGCGTACCTTGTTGGCTCTGCGACAGGATATACCGCTTTTTGCCAGGCTTTCGGCAGTACCATGGGTTGCAACAATATCAAAACCCATTGCAATCAGTATTTTCGCCAGCTCGATAGCGCCTTCCTTGTCTCGATTGCGAACTGACAGCAACGCCGCGCCCTGGCGTGGCAGCACGACACCGGACGCAAGCTGCGCCTTCGCGTACGCTTCACCGAAAGTACGCCCGACACCCATGACTTCACCCGTGGATTTCATTTCGGGACCCAGTATCGGGTCACTTCCCGGGAACTTGATGAACGGGAATACCGCTTCCTTGACCGAAAAATAGTCCGGCACCCGTTGATTGACAAACCCCTGGTCCGCCAACGACTCACCCACCATGACTTTCGCAGCAATCTTCGCCAGCGGTAGTCCGATAGCTTTTGACACGAACGGTGCCGTTCGTGATGCGCGCGGGTTTACTTCCAGCAGATACACTACGTTGTTCTGAATCGCGAACTGCGTATTCATCAAGCCGACGACATTCAAACCCCTGGCCAGTTTTTCCACCTGGTCCCGCAAAACTGCCTGCACCTCTGCGCTCAGGCTGAACGGTGGTAACGAGCAACCGGAATCGCCGGAGTGCACGCCCGCTTGTTCGATGTGCTCCATGACGCCGCCGATCAAAACTCGCTCGCCGTCAAAAATGCAGTCGACGTCAACCTCGGTTGCAAGGTCCAGGAAGCGATCCAGCAATACTGGACTGTCATTGGAGACATTAATCGCCGCGTCCATATAGAGGCCCAGGTCTTCTTCGCCGTGCACTACCTCCATGGCGCGGCCACCCAGAACGTAGGAGGGACGTACAATAAGCGGGAATCCGACATCGGTGCCGAGCTTCAGCGCTTCTTTCTTGTTACGTGCAGTACAGTTCGGTGGCTGCTTCAGGCCGAGTTTTTCAACCAGATCCTGGAAGCGCTCCCGATCTTCTGCCAGGTCAATCGAGTCCGGCGAAGTTCCGATTATCGGTGCACCGGCGGCCTCAAGGTCGCGTGCAAGCTTTAACGGCGTCTGGCCACCGTACTGGACGATGACTCCCTTCGGCTGCTCTTTATCGATGATCTCCATGACGTCCTCAAACGTCAGAGATTCAAAGTACAGTCGATCCGACGTGTCGTAGTCAGTCGACACGGTCTCCGGGTTGCAGTTGACCATGATCGTTTCGTAACCCGACTCTTTGAGAGCCAATGCCGCGTGTACACAACAGTAGTCAAACTCGATGCCCTGACCGATGCGATTCGGGCCGCCACCCAGGATCATAATCTTCTGCCTGTCGCTGGGCTCGGCTTCGCACTCTTCCTCATAGCTTGAGTACAGGTAAGCCGTCGTCGTCGCAAATTCTGCGGCACAGGTATCAACCCGTTTGAATACCGGGCGGATATTGAGTTCGAGACGCCGCTTGCGAACCGCCGCTTCCTTGACGTCGAGAATGCTGGCAATACGTGCATCCGAGAAACCCTTGCGCTTCATCTCGCGCAGGAACTTCTCATCCAGACCCGCCAGTCCCGCATCCTTGATACGGCCTTCGGCATTGACCAGATCCGAGATCTGCACTACGAACCACGGGTCAATGCCGGTCACCTTCCAAACATCTTCATAGGAATAGCCATGGCGCAACGCGTCGGCGACCCAGAACAAGCGGTCCGGGCCCGGCATTCGCAATTCGTGACGCAGCTGATCGCGGTCTGCGTCACTGACCACCGGCCCGCAAATTTCGTCGAGGCCGTTCACGCCGGTCTCGAGACCGCGCAGCGCTTTCTGCAGCGACTCCTGGAACGTGCGGCCCATTGCCATCACTTCGCCGACTGATTTCATCTGCGTCGTAAGGCGATCATTGGCACCAGGGAATTTTTCGAAGGTAAAGCGGGGAATCTTCGTGACGACGTAATCGATTGTCGGCTCGAATGATGCCGGCGTCGCACCGCCGGTGATGTCGTTCTTCAGCTCATCCAGCGTGTAGCCGACTGCCAGCTTCGCGGCGACTTTGGCAATAGGAAAACCGGTTGCTTTAGATGCCAGCGCCGACGACCGCGACACACGCGGGTTCATTTCGATGATCAGTACCCGGCCGTCGCGCGGGTTGATTGCGAACTGCACATTCGAGCCACCCGTCTCCACCCCGATTTTGCGCAGCACGTCAATTGAGGCATCGCGCAGACGCTGGTATTCCTTATCGGTCAGAGTCTGCGCCGGAGCGACCGTAATCGAATCCCCGGTGTGTACCCCCATCGGGTCGAAATTCTCGATCGAGCAGACGATGATGCAGTTGTCATTCCGGTCGCGCACGACCTCCATCTCGAATTCTTTCCAGCCAATGACGGACTCTTCGAGCAAGACCTCCGTCGTCGGGGACATCTCAAGCCCGTGCGCGACGATGCGGTCAAACTCCTCGCGATTGTAGGCAATACCGCCACCGGTGCCGCCCAATGTAAAAGACGGTCGTATAATCGTCGGGAAGCCAATATTCTGTTGCTTCTCAAGCGCCTCTTCCATCGAGTGTGCGATTTCGGCGCGCGGACTCTCCAGGCCTATCTCGGACATTGCCTTGCGAAACAAGTCTCTGTCCTCGGCCATGTCGATCGCCTCACGCGACGCTGCAATCAGTTCGACATTGAATTTCTCAAGCACCCCTTCACTGACCAGGTCCAGCGCGCAATTCAGCCCTGTCTGGCCACCCATGGTCGGCAGCAATGCATCCGGGCGTTCCTTCTCGATGATGCGCGACACGGTCGACCAGTGAATCGGCTCGATGTAAATCGCATCGGCAGTTTCCGGGTCCGTCATGATCGTGGCCGGATTCGAATTCACCAGGATCACCCGATAGCCTTCTTCGCGAAGCGCCTTGCAGGCTTGTGCGCCCGAATAATCAAATTCACAGGCCTGGCCGATCACGATGGGACCGGCGCCGATGATCAGGATGCTTTCAATGTCAGTGCGTTTGGGCATGAATGGGTACTGATATAAAGTAGAAAACCAATTAAGAAGTATATGTAACGATCTGTTTTAAATTACTTTTTTCACTAAGCAGATAACGTCGCCTTGAAGCCGCTTTTCTTCTGCTCGTCCATTTCCTGGATAAATCGATCGAACAAGGGCAGCAGATCATGCGGCCCGGGGCTGGCTTCCGGATGCCCCTGAAAACTGAACGCGGGCCGATCAGCAAACGCTATTCCCTGCAGAGTGCCATCGAATAATGAGCGATGTGTCGCGACAACATTCTCCGGCAGGCTGGTCTCGTCCACGGCGAAACCGTGATTTTGACTGGTGATCATCACCTGCCCGGTTTCCAGATCCTGCACCGGGTGATTGGCACCGTGATGTCCGAATTTCATTTTTTCGGTCTTGGCGCCAGCCGCCAGCGCCAGCAACTGGTGCCCAAGGCAGATACCAAAGACCGGTATGCCGGACTTAAGGAACGACGCGATTGCCGCGATCGCATAATCGCACGGCTCCGGATCGCCCGGTCCGTTTGACAGGAAGATCCCGTCAGGCATCAAACTCATCGCCTCTTCCGCAGTGGTGGTCGCAGGAACGACAGTCATGCGGCAATCAAGGTCGGATAACAGCCGCAGGATATTTCGTTTCACGCCGAAGTCGTAAGCGACCACGTGGTACGGCGCGATACGGCGGCTCATGATCCTGGGCTTACGGCCAAAACTGGTGCCATTGCACCATTGATAGCGTTCCTTGGTGGTCACAAACTTTGCCAGGTCCATGCCGGCAATCCCCGGGAACTTGCTGGCATGGGTAATCGCCGTCTCAACCGCCGGTTCACCGGTCATGATGCAGCCTGACTGCGCACCGGTCTCGCGGATAATACGCGTCAGCTTGCGCGTATCGATATCGGCAATAGCCACCGTGCCTGCCTGGCGAAGAAACTCTGAGAAGCTGCGCTCGGATCGCCAGCTGCTGGTCAACATGGAGCTGTCGCGAACGACCAGGCCCGAAGCGTGTACCCGATCAGACTCCATATCGTCGCTGTTGGTACCGGTATTGCCGATGTGTGGATAGGTCAGCGTGACGATTTGTCGGCAATAAGACGGATCGGTCAGGATCTCCTGATAGCCGGTCATTGCGGTATTGAAAACCACTTCGCCGATTGTCTTCCCGTCAGCGCCGATTGACGTGCCGTGAAATACGGTGCCGTCCTGTAGCGCAAGTATTGCGGGTGTACTCAAGTAACAATCCTCAAATGATCAAACCAAAACAGACCACTCGAGCTCAGTTTGTCGTGGTATCTGCAGGCTGCAGATGCACAAAAGCGGAAGGACTTTGCCTCCCGCTCGCGACTACGCTGACCGCCCAGCGATCCGGCGTAGTTTACTTAAGGGTGGCAGCGGGCGCCATACTCACGGCGCACTTTTTTTGTAATTCAGGGCTTGGGCGCATCGCCGAAGAGCACATTCTGCATCGAATACAGCCCGGCCGTCTGAGCCACGACCCAGCGTGCCGCTCGCAAGGCGCCGTCAACAAAGACCTGCCGCGTCGTTACGCGATGCGCGAATACGACAGATTCCGTCGCTGACCGCATCACCACCTCGTGTTCGCCTGGCACTTCACCGCGGCGTTCGGCCGCGAAACTGACCGACCCGGTGCCATTCTCACCCCGAGCCGCCGCAATCGCCTCGCCCAGTTTCAGGGCAGTACCGGACGGGGAATCCTTCTTGTGTACGTGGTGGACTTCGGAAACGGCTACGCTGAAGTCCTGCCCCAGCGAGGCCGCCGCTTCGCGCACTGAGCGCTCCAGCACTGCGATGCCGAGGCTCATATTCCTGTCGTAAACCAGTGGCACTACCTCGGATGCGTCACGCAGCCGCTGCATTTGCATTTCATTGAGCCCGCTGACACCACAGACCAGCGGCACAGATCGAGCCTGCACTTCAGCCAGAATCGATTCCAGGGCGTCCGGCAGGCTAAAGTCGATCAGCACGTCCGCATTGCTCAGCAAAGCGCCCAGGTCTTCGCCACGTCGCCAGATCCCGCACAGCGCCAGGTCTGACTGCTGCTGCACCACGTCGGCCAGCGCCTGGCCCATGCGGCCAGCACCTGCAATTGCAATTCGAGTATTGGAGATACGGCGCCCCCCTGGAGTTCAGGCTGATACTAAACTAACTGATGCGCTCGAAGAATCGTTTCACCGTGCCGAGCCAGCTATCCGCACGCGGGCTGTGTTTGTCGCCGCCTTTCTTAAGAGACTTCTCGAACTTCTGCAGCAATTCCTGTTGCTCGGTGGTCAGATTGACAGGCGTTTCCACGGAGACTTGCGCGAACAAATCGCCCTTACGCTGATCCCGCACCGTCGTAACGCCCTTGCCGCGCAAGCGGAACAGTTTGCCGGACTGGGTACCCGCCGGAACTTTCAACGACACGTGTCCGTCCAGCGTTGGCAGTTCGACTTCGCCACCCAGTGTTGCTGTCGCGAAACTGACGGGTACTTCGCAGGACAGGTTTTCGCCGTCGCGCTCGAATATCTTGTGCTTGTTGACGCGGATTTCGACGTACAGGTCGCCCGGCGGGCCACCATTGCGTCCTGCCTCGCCCTCACCAGACAGACGAATTCGATCGCCATCATCCACACCCGCGGGAACCTTGACTGACAAGGTGCGTGTCTTGCGAATACGTCCGCGACCGTGACAATCGCCACACGGGTCGCTGATAGTCGTACCGACACCCTTGCAGGCAGGACAGGTCTGTTGCACGGAGAAAAACCCTTGCTGCATTCGCACCTGGCCGACGCCACCGCAGGTGGAGCAAGTTTCCGGAGATGTGCCTTTCCTGGCGCCGGTACCTTTGCAGGTATCGCAACTGACCTGTGTCGGAACGTCTATCTCGACCGTATCACCGGATACGGCTTTTTCAAGATCCAGCTTTAGCTCGTAGCCAAGGTCTGCACCGCGAAATACCTGCGCCCCGCCGCCGCCGCGACGGCCACCGCCGAAAATATCGCCAAAGACATCCCCGAAAATATCACCGAATCCCTCAGCGCCGAAGCCACCTTGTCCGCCACTGCGCGCGCGCAGGCCGTCGTGCCCGAATTGGTCATAGGTGGCTCGCTTTTCGGGGTCTTTCAGTACCTCGTAAGCCTCTTTCGCTTCCTTGAAACGCGTTTCGGAAGCTGCGTCGCCATCCTTGTTGCGATCCGGATGGTGTTTCATGGCAAGCCGGCGATAAGACTTTTTTATCTCGTCAGCACTTGCCGTTTTCGAGACACCCAGAACTTCGTAATAGTCGCGTTTTGCCATTTGTTTCTTTTGTATTTCGGGCGCCGTTTCGGCGCCCGATAGCTACTCTAAGAACGTTCGAATCGCTGCTTAAGCGGATTTCGAATCGTCACCCTTGTCGACTTCTTCGAACTCTGCATCGACGACGTCATCCGACGCCGCGGCACCATCATCGCCGTCTGCACTCGCCTCTCCTTCCTGCTCGGAGTAGAGCTTTTGTGCCAGCCCGGCAGATGCTTCACCCAATGCTGCTGTCTTGGCCTCGATGGTGTCTTTATCGTCACCTTCAAGCGCCTTCTTGAGGTCCGAAACTGCATTTTCAACTGCCATGCGTTCTTCGGCAGACGCTTTCTCACCAAGGTCTTTCAGCGTCTTCTCTGCGGCATGGATCAGACCATCGGCCTGGTTCCGTGTGTCCACAAGCTCGCGGAACTTGCGATCTTCTTCAGCGTGACTCTCGGCATCCGAGACCATCTTGTCGATTTCGTCGTCCGACAGACCACTGGAAGCCTTGATCACAATATTCTGGCTCTTGCCGGTGGCCTTGTCTTTCGCCGACACGTTGAGAATGCCATTCGCATCAATATCGAATGTCACCTCAATCTGCGGCAGACCGCGCGGCGACGGTGGAATGTCAGTCAGGTCGAAGCGACCCAGTGACTTGTTGTCCACCGACCGCTCACGTTCACCCTGCAACACATGGATGGTTACCGCGGTCTGGTTGTCATCCGCTGTCGAGAACACCTGCTCTGCATTCGCCGGGATCGTTGTGTTCTTGTCGATCAGCTTGGTCATGACACCACCGAGCGTCTCAATACCGAGTGACAACGGCGTGACGTCAAGCAGTAACACATCTTTGACATCACCTGACAGAACGCCGCCCTGAATTGCAGCGCCGAGGGCAACCGCTTCGTCAGGATTCACATCACGTCGCGGCTCACGGCCAAAGAAGTTCTGCACTTCTTCCTGCACTTTCGGCATGCGCGTCTGGCCACCGACCAGAATAACGTTGTCGATTTCATTGACCTTCAGGCCAGCATCCTGCAATGCGATCTTGCACGGCCCGATAGTGCGCGCAATCAACTCGTCAACCAGCGACTCGAGCTTGGCGCGAGTCAGCTTGATGTTGAGGTGCTTGGGACCACTGGCATCCGCCGTAATGTACGGCAGGTTAACTTCGGTCTGCTGCTGCGAACTCAACTCAATCTTCGCTTTCTCTGCCGCCTCTTTCAGGCGCTGCATCGCCAGCGGATCCGCCGTGATATCGACACCACTATCGTTCTCAAACTCGGATGTCAGGTATTCGATGACGCGCATATCGAAGTCTTCGCCACCCAGGAAGGTGTCGCCGTTAGTTGCAAGCACCTCAAACTGGTGCTCGCCGTCGACTTCGGCAATTTCAATCACGGAAACATCGAACGTACCGCCACCAAGGTCAAAGACTGCAATCTTGGTGTCGCCGCGCTTCTTGTCCATACCGTAAGCCAAAGCGGCCGCAGTAGGCTCGTTGATAATTCGCTTGACGTTGAGACCGGCAATTTTGCCAGCGTCCTTGGTCGCCTGTCGCTGTGAGTCATTAAAGTATGCAGGTACGGTGACGACCGCTTCCGTGACTTCCTCACCGAGGTAGTCCTCTGCCGTCTTTTTCATCTTCATCAATACGCGCGCGGAGATCTCCGGCGGCGCCATTTTCTTGCCGTTTGCTTCGACCCACGCGTCACCGTTGTCCGCCTTGACAATCGTGTAAGGCACCATGTCGACATCGCGTTGTACAACATCATCATCAAACTTGCGGCCGATCAGGCGTTTCACCGCAAACAGCGTGTTGTTCGGATTCGTCACCGCCTGGCGCTTGGCCGATTGGCCGACCAGTACCTGATCGTCCTTGCTAAATGCGACAATTGACGGCGTCGTGCGATCGCCTTCGCTATTCTCAATAACCTTGGCGGTGCCGCCCTCCATTACCGCAACGCAGGAGTTGGTGGTACCAAGGTCGATACCAATCACTTTACCCATGTTAATACGCTCCAAAAATCAAATAAGTTGAACTGGTCGACTAGGTGGGGCCTGCAGCCAGTGTTTCAAGCAGTTGCCGCGATTTTTTGTCCTGATTTCAGGAATCTGCGGCAACAATCACCATGGCGGGCCGCAGCAGGCGCCCGTTTAGCGTATAGCCCTTCTGCACCACGGTGACAACCGAACCTGGCTCGAGGTCGTCTGACGGCTGCATGCTGATTGCCTCGTGCAGCTCGGGGTCGAACGGCTCACCCACTGGATCGACCTGTTCAATTCCAAACTGCTGCATCGTGGACCCGAGGATTTTCAGCGTTGCTGCGCTGCCTTCGAGCAATGTTTCCACGCTGGCACTGTCCTCCGCACTGGCAATGCCCATCTCCAGGCTGTCGCGAACGGCCAACAACTCCTTGCCAAATCGCTCCAGCGCGTAGCGACGCGCATTTTCGACGTCCCGGGAGGCGCGTTTGCGCACATTTTCGAGCTCGGCCGCCGCACGCAGGTAATTATCGTAATGCTCGCTGGCTTTCGCCTGCAGCGCCTCGATCTCAGTAAGTTCGCTGTCGTCGTCGTGCGTCGCAGCCGCCGCAACTTCTACAGCCTCGTCCGTACCGACTTCGCCCGCCGAATCTACCTGCTCTTCGATTTCTTCGTCGGGGCGTTTCGCCTGTCCATTCATCAAATCCAGCTCCATAAACAATCGTCGGGCCGCTTTTCAGCACCCAATGCGCAAAAGACGCACGCAGTTTGGGGATGAGAGAAAAAATATCAAGAGCTATGGCACCAAAATCGGCCAAAAAAGAACAGATTATCGCTGTTTTTGCCCTATCAGCCCTGATGACCGAGCGCAGACTCCAGCAAACGGGCCGTAATATCAACGATCGGTACGACCCGGTCATAGGCCATGCGCGTCGGACCAATGACGCCGAGAACGCCGATAGTGTCATCATCGACATGATACGGCGCAGTGATGACACTGCAGCCATCGAAGATCCGATAGCCGGATTCCTCGCCGATGAAAATCTGTACGCCATTCGCGTTGATGCTTCTGTCCAGCAGATCGAGGATTACCTGTTTGTGCGAAAAGGCATCGAACAGGCGGCGCAGCGTATCCACATCGGAGAGCTCGGCAAAATCCATTAACTTGGTCTCGCCGGCGACGACGTATTTGTTATTGGGATCGTCTGCACCGTCCATCGCCGTTTGCGCCACGGCGATAATGTCGTGCATCGCCTGATTCATCGTGTCACGCGTCGTTTCCAGTTCATCCAACAACTTCGCTCGAACCTCTTCGAGATCATGTCCGGCATAGTGTTCATTGACAAAATTCTGGGCTTGCTGCAATTCCGAGGCTGAATACTCACGGTCCGTATGCAGGATTCGGTTCTGTACCTCGCGATCATTGACGACGAGAATGACGAGCACACGGTTTTCTGACAGCGGCAGGAATTCGATCTGCCGTAACGTCGTTTTGGGCGCGCGCGGTACCGTCACAACGCCAGCCATGCTGGTGATATCCGACAGCATGCTGGATACCGCACCCAACAGGAATTCCGGATTGTCGTTGTCGCCACTGAGTTGCGCCTGGATCTTGCGAATTTCGCCGTCACCGGGTTTTCGGTATCGAACCAGCGTATCGACGAACAAGCGATACCCTTTGGGTGTGGGGATCCTGCCCGCCGAGGTATGCGGCGCCGAAACCAGGCCCAGGTCCTCCAGATCAGACATAACATTGCGGATTGTCGCCGGACTCAGGTCCAGACCCGAATCTTTTGACAGCGTGCGCGAGCCGACCGGTTGGCCATCCCGTATGTAGCGCTGGATCAACACTCGCAACAAATGTTGACCGCGATCATTAGGTACAGCAGCAGAAGTTTCGGCGGACATGTTGCTGAAACGCTAGCAACGGCTTGGCGGTGGGTCAAGGGTTTGCCACAATCGCCTGATGGGGAATATGTTTAAGAAAATAGTCATTGTCGGTCGGCATGACGACCCGCGCGTTTCCGAACCGCGTGACGAGCTTGTCCTGCACCTTGAAAAAGCGGGCGCAAGTCTGTTGCACGAGGATGAGATAGCCGACGCCGACCTGGTCATCGCCATTGGTGGTGACGGGACCATGTTGTATGCAAGTCGCCTGGCGCGCGAATTCGCAACACCGATCCTCGGCATTAACCGCGGCCGGCTGGGATTCCTCGCCGATGTTACACCGATGGAGATGATCGATAGCGTGGATCGTGTCCTGCAAGGCGAATTCAGTACCGATTCCCGGCTATTGCTCGAAGCGCGCCTGACCCGGAAGTCCGGCACGGAGAAGGTGTCATATGCGCTGAATGATGTTGTATTGCAGCGCCGTGAAACCGGGCGCATGGTGGACTTTGAAACGCGTATGGACGGTCGATACGTCAATACTCATTCCGGCGATGGCCTGATCGTCGCAACCCCTACCGGCTCGACGGCCTACGCGCTGAGTTGCGGTGGACCGATTATCGAACCGCATCTTGATGCGATTGTTGTTGTACCGGTTTGCCCGCACACGCTCACCGACCGGCCCATCGTAATCGCGGCAGACCGGCCCGTTGATGTAACGCTGCTGGAACGCGATGACACCAAGGCCGAAATTACCGTGGACGGCTTTTCCATGGGCAGTTTCAAACCAGACGACAAATTGCGCATCTCAGCAGCAAACAAACGGGTTACGCTGGTGCACCCGCCTGGCTATGATTTCTACGGTATCCTTCGATCCAAGTTATTTTGGGGCCGTGATAGCCGAAACCGGGAAACCTAAGGGACCTTCACAACCGACATGTTAATGAACCTCCAGGTACGCGATTTCGCTATCGTCGAGAAAATCGACGTCGAGTTTGCGGCCGGCATGACAGTACTGACCGGCGAGACCGGTGCTGGCAAGTCGATACTGGTTGACGCGCTCGGCCTGGTTCTCGGAGAACGCGGTAGCGCGAATCTCGTGCGCAGCGGCGCAAAACGAGCCGAATTTGCAGCCGAATTTGATGTATCGCGACTGCCCCAGGTCGACACGTGGCTTCAGGAACAGGCGCTCGATCTTGATGGCGAATGCCTGTTGCGGCGCGTAATCAATGCCGACGGCCGATCGCGTGCGTTTATCAATGGCAATTCTGTCCCATTGTCGCAATTGAAAAGCGTCGGGGAACTTCTGCTCGATATTCACGGCCAGCATTTTCACCAGTCGCTGGGTCGCCGTAACGTGCAACTCGACCTGCTCGATCACTTCGGGCATTTACAGGAGTTGCGCGCGGAAACCGCGACACATTACTCCGCGTGGAAAGCCGTTGCCGCGCGGCTTGAGACGATTTTGGACGCCGACTCGAGTCGTGAATCACGACTTGATCTGCTGCGCTTCCAGATCGAGGAACTTGATGCGCTCGCATTGCAACAGGACGAACTCTCTGAGCTCAACGGCGAACGTCAAAAACTGCAGAACAGTGGCCGGCTCATGGACGGCGTGACCAGTTGCATCGACGTGTTAATGGATAACGATGCGGCAAACGCCAATAGCCTGATCGCTGATGCCGCGAAATCGCTTGCGGCTATTGCGACATACGATCCTTCCCTGAAGCCGGTCAGCGACCTGCTGGAGTCCGCCGGTATCCAGGTTGCCGAAGCCACCGAAACTTTGCGGCGCTACGGCGAAGGGGTTGATATGGACCCGGCACGCCGCGACTGGGTTGAGGAAAGACTCGATGCCATCCAGGACGTTGCACGAAAACACCGTGTCGCGCCGGATGAGCTGGCCGCAATGCACAATCGCCTGCGCGAAGAGCTGGACGAAATCACGCACGCCGAGCAGCGCGGCAAGGAACTTGAAATTCAGGTTGCAGCCCTGCGGAAGCAGTTTTTCGACAGTGCTGCCGAGCTCTCAGCGAAGCGTGCCAAGGCCGCAAAAGGATTTTCCAGCGCCGTCAGCGACGCAATGAGCGGTCTGGGGATGCCGGGTGGCCAGTTTGAAGTCGCAATCGCAGCGCTCGACGACGACGATGCGCGAGCATCGGGAATCGACCGGGTGGACTTTCTCATTAGCGCCAACCCCGGGCAACAACCGCAACCGCTCGCAAAAATCGCCTCAGGCGGCGAACTGTCTCGAATGAGCTTGTCCATTCAGGTCATAGCCAGTGATGGAAGTCGGATTCCCACGATGATCTTTGACGAGGTCGACTCCGGCGTCGGCGGCAGCGTAGCGGAAATGGTTGGGCGTCGATTGCAGGAACTCGGGGTCAACCGGCAGGTTTTGTGCGTTACGCACCTGCCACAGGTCGCGAGCCTGGCCGATCAGCACTTCCGCGTCAGCAAGGTCTCAGACGGGAAATCAACCCGAACCGGCGTGCAGCTTCTGAGTCACGAGGAGCGCGTCGAAGAACTTGCGAGAATGTTGGGTGGGGTGGAAATAACGACGACAACGCTGGATCACGCGGCCGAAATGCTGGCGGGTGCGCGTCGAAAACGCGCCTGACCTAGCTCTCGCCCTTCGCCCGGACGTAAAGAACCAGGCTATGGTCCAGTAGCTCAAATCCGTGCTTTTCCGCAATTTCTTCCTGGATGCGCTCGATTTCCTCGCTGACAAACTCCACGACCTCGCCTGAGTCGACCACAACCATGTGATCATGGTGCTCGCCCTCGTCGAGTTCAAAAATTGAGTGCCCACCTTCAAAATTATGGCGAGTCACAAGACCGGCTGTTTCGAACTGGGTCAGGACCCGGTAAACCGTCGCGAGCCCAATGTCTTCACCCTCTTCAAGCAGCTGCTTGTAGATATCCTCAGCGCTCATATGGCGCAATTTGGCGTCTTCCAGGATTTCCAGAATCTTCAGGCGCGGTAGCGTAACCTTCAGGCCCGCCTGGCGAAGTTCTTTTCTTTGCTGCATGAATGCGTACTCACAGGTATGATGCGCGCCTATTATGACAATGTGGCTGAAACTTTTCAGCCTGAAACGTATCGACATCTATAATTATGCGAAAGACCATTCAGCTTATCTTTGTGTTTCTGTGCCTCGCCGTCGCCAGCGGATGCGTATATCGCGCGAATATTTCGCAGGGAAATCTTATTGAACAGGAAGACCTGGATCAGCTGGAAATTGGCATGACCAAAAACCAGGTGCGATTCCTGCTCGGTACGCCGATGATTGACGATCCGTTTCACCGGAATCGCTGGGACTACGTCTACTACCTGAAGGTACGCCGCCAGGATGCCGTGCAAAAGCGCTGGGTATCGGTGTTTTTCGACGAGGAAGTGGTCAGCGAAATTCGCAAGAATCAGGAACTCGACCCCGAACTCTAGGCGTCGTATTCATCGCGCATCGTCAGACCCGCTGCAGCATGCCGCCGCCGGGCCTCCCTGGGGTCCATCATGAGCGGCCGGTAAATTTCAACCCTGTCGCCCTCCCGGACCCGCTGCTCGCGATTTACGACCCGCCCCCAGACGCCGACATCGTGATTATCGCTTGGCGCCTCGCCGATAATTGCAACGACCTCGCGGCGATGTAAAACGTCGGAAATTGTTGTCCCGCCAGGGACCTGGAGATTGATGAGATGCTGCTTCTCCGGCAACGCAAACGCGACTTCGATATTCAACTCGGTCATACGCGCTACCCGTAGACCTCGGCGGCACGCTTGGTAAATGATTCAACCAGCGATTTACAGGTATCCTCGAAAAAGCTGCCGAACAACGTGTCCGTGACGCGATTTTCGAATTCGAATTCAAGATCAAGTGACACTTTGCTGCCATCCTGTCCAAGCTGCTCAAATTGCCATAGACCGTGCAAGTGCCTGAACGGGCCACCGACCAGTTCGAGCGTCATAGCGCGACCTGGCGTCAAAGCATTGCGCGTTCGAAACGCCTTCCTGATACCAGCGCGCTCCAGCTCGAGTGTCGCTTCAATAGTCTTGTCGTCACTGCTATGCACAGTGCTACCGGAACACCACGGCAAGAAGTCAGGATAGGATGCAACATCCAGCACCAACTCGTACATCTGGCTCGCCGAATACGGAACCAACGCACTGCGAACTACTTTTCGCACATGCCCTACCTAGGCGACGACATTCTTGATAGCGAAAAACAGCACCAGGAATATTCCGATCGGCGCGACAACACGTGCGCCGATGCGCCATGCTGAATACGCAGTCCCCGCGCCTCCAAGTTCGTCGGCCGTCGAATTTCGGCACATAACCCAGCCTGCGAATACGGCAATAAACAATCCTCCCAACGGCAGCATGAGCTGGTTCGTCAGGAAGTCGAGGTTATCGAAGACAGTGCCCTGGAAGACCGTTGCATCTTTCCAGAGGTTAAAGGAAAAGACGCTACCGAAACCCAGCAACCAAATTACACCACCAACAATAATTGCCGCTTCTTTACGGGTCTTGTTGAAATGCTCAACCAGCCATGCCACCCCAGGCTCGATCAGTCCAATAGCCGACGTCCACGCCGCAAACGACAACAGGATAAAAAATATGGTCGAGAAGAATGCGCCGCCTGGCATCTGTCCAAGCGCGAGCGGCAGCGTCTGGAATACCAGGCCAGGCCCGGCATCCGGCTGCAGGCCGTTGCTGAAGACCAGCGGGAAAATTACCAGACCTGCGAGAATAGCGATCGAGGTATCGGCCGCGACGACGGTCGCGGACGCACCCATTATCGATGTTTCCTCAGGCAAGTACGCACCGTATGCCATGATGGCACCCATGCCGATGCTTAAGGTAAAGAAAGCCTGACCCATAGCTTCCAGCACACTGCCCCAGTTCAGCTTGCTGAAATCGGGCGTGAAGAGAAACTCGACGCCAGCACCGAACGAACCGGACGTAATCGAGTAGCCAAGCAATACCAGCATCATCAGCAACAACGCCGGAACCATGAATTTCACAGCCTGCTCCAGGCCGCGTTCAACACCGCGCGCAACAACGAAGATTGTGAGCCCCATGAACAAGGTGTGGACCAGCGACATCTGCGCTGTATTGCTCTTGAATGCTTCAAGTTCCGCCACAACTTTCGCCGCCGACGCGTCGACAAAGACGCCGCTCGCGCTCTTTACGATATAGCTCAGAGTCCAGCCGGCGATCACGCTGTAATAAGAGAGGATGAATATGCCGGCCAATACACCGAGCAGGCCAGCATATCGCCAATTCTTCGAGCTACCTTCCTCCTGCCCCAGCAATTCCATTGTCGCGACAGGGTTTCTGCGTCCGCGGCGACCAATCAAAATCTCGGACATCATTACCGGCATGCCGATGGCAATAACGCAGACCAGATAAACCAGCACAAACGCTCCGCCGCCGTTTTCGCCTGCAACGTACGGAAACTTCCAGATATTGCCGAGACCGACGGCTGAGCCGGTTACTGCCAGCACAAATGCGAGTTTCGAAGACCATTGTCCGTGAAGTGAGGTTCTTTTTCCGTCGCCGGCTTGATTGCTAAGCATTGTTATTATCTCTTATCGGCTTGAATTCAGCGATTCTTATACAAATTCCGGTGCCTTACAACGCTTAGCCCGTATAATCCGCCGGCGGCAGAAGCCGTCGCGAATCAAAACCATGAATAAACCAAAATCCAAAAAATCGAGCAGCGGCCTGATCGCGGCGAACCGCAGGGCACGTCACGACTACTTCATTGAGCAAAAAATCGAAGCGGGTCTGGCGCTGCAGGGATGGGAGGTCAAGAGCCTCCGGGAAGGCCGCGGGCAGATCACCGAGGCTTATGTCAATTTGCACAAAGGCGAGGCCTGGCTGGTCGGCGCCCACTTTTCGCCGCTGACGAGTACCTCGACGCACATCAAGGCCGATCCGACCCGGGCGCGTAAACTGCTGCTGAACCGCTACGAACTGGATCGCCTGGCGGGCGCTGTCGATCGCAAGGGCTTCACGCTAGTGCCGCTGGACCTGCATTGGCATAAAGGCAACGTCAAATTGGAGGTCGGCCTCGGCAAGGGCAAGAAACAGCACGACAAGCGCGCTGACAAGAAAGACCAGGATTGGCAGCGGCAGAAGGCGCGAATCCTGAAGAAATAGACCGAATTCGAGGCTTGTTCGCTTGTATTTGCGCTATTGGCCCCTACACTAGAGCGACACGGGGGTGACATGGCTTCGACGTGGGTCGCGAAACTCCGAGTGCATGCCGAGGGACAGAGTACCTCGTAAATCCAGCTGTAAAACTTATAGTTGCCAACGACGACAACTACGCTTTAGCTGCTTAAAAACCAGTTTTAAAGCCTTCTGCCCGGTACGTGCCTGTGCGTCCGGATCCCAGGAGTCATCCACACAGGATCGCGGCGCGGGCGTGTTCAGGGTCCAAACCGTTAAAACCTAACTGAGCTGGCTGTGAGTTTTCCCTGCCCGTCGGGTAGCCCACAGTGAGATTAAAGACGGAATAAGCATGTAGATCTCGTAGCGTAGGACTTGCGGACGTGGGTTCGATTCCCACCACCTCCACCAACAAATGTAAAAAGGGCTGCCCGCAGGGTGGCCCTTTTTGCATTTTGGTCAGAGCGTCGTGGATCGAAACCACGTAGTGGGTTCACTGGACTCGGCACAGCCAGTCCAGGACGCACGAAGCGAAGCAAGTGCGGTCCGAAGGACCGAGGTGCGTAGCACCGAGTCCATTCCCACCACCTCCACCAAACGACAATGCCGCCCTGTTGGGCGGCATTCTATTTTGAATTGCTAGTCTTCCTTGAGCAGCGACTCAACCATACCCGCAAGTCCCGTCATGCCGCCTTCGATACCGTACGACATCGCGGTATTCACATCGGCACCGTCCAGCTTTTTGCTCAGCGCCAGCAATGCCCCCACACGATTCGAACTGCCGCAATGCACCAGAACGGGACCCTCGGCATCTTCGATGAGCTTGTCCAGCTTTCGCGCATTGTCATAACTGATCGCATCGGGCCCGGTAATTGGAAACAACACGTAGTCCATCCCGAGTTCCTCCACGACCGCAACTTCATCCAGGCCACGGTTTTCGTTTTCACCGCGTAGATCGATAACAGTGGTGTAACCACTGCGCGCAAACACCTCGAACGCCGCCTTGTCCGGCTGGCCGGCCGCTGTAATGCCATCAACCGGCTCCACGGAGCCGCTGTCGACAACCTGGTCCAGATCAGCTTTCAATGTTGCTTCGATGTCAGTGCCTCCCGCAATTGCAGCGCCGGCCACAAGCACAGCGCCTATTACCACAATAATTTTCGTTAGCATCTTTAGTCACTCAAATGCATGCGGCCGTCGATTTCAACGCCGCGGCCGGTGAATCGGACATCCAGGTTCATTCTTTCATAAATACTGCCAGAAAGCCGCATAACATCGCGCAAGGCTTCACGGACCGCATCCGGCATCGCCGCGCCTTCGTCGTCGACCTGTTCGTTCGCCATTGCGTCGCCGATCATGGCGTAATAGCGCGCAGAGTCCATGCTCATGCTCAGGAAGGGCGCAGGACTAACGCTTTTCGCGACCAGCATCTCAGCCGAATTATTTTCCGCGCCCTCACCGATCGAAACTGAAACACTATTCGCCGACAACGCAGCAAACGCCTGATCCGCCAACTCCGCCAGTTGCGGAAGATCCAGCTTCACAGGTTTGCCATCAGGCACCAGGTTCAATGCAGCAATTTGCGGATCCATCATGGCACCCATCGCGATGAGTGATTCGGCATTCTCGATAGCAAGCAAAATACTTGCGTCGATCGACTCCGGCGGTGTGTTGCTGCCCATGTCCAGTCCATTAACATCGATAATGTTGGCAACAAATCCGCGGAAGCTGTAAACCACAGGCGGAATAGGCTGACTCAGTGCCTCGCGCCCTTTAACCGTGCTCTCCTGCAAATCAGCGAACAGCTCACATTCGTACGGGCTCGCTTCCATTGCATCGAGTCTGGCCTCGTAAAATTCGCGCAATTTCAGCAGGTTCATACCAACGCCAAACGACACGAAACCACCCGGGTCCGACCCCAGTCCCGGCACCGCTGTCGGAATAGCTGCCAGGCCGTCGGCAATGTCCTCGCGCAGTTCAATGATCATTGAGCTTTCAACCAAATCAGTCGACATCTCGGAATAGCCGAAGACCATGCGTGGTGCAATCCCCGCCATTTCCATCACTTCGATGCGACATTGTTCATCAAGCTCCGGCAACTCGCTGTCGGTCATCGCGAACAATTCGCGATCGAAGTCGCTGCCCTGCCCTGTCAATATCTCCGCTATTCGCAGGCTATCGATGTAGCCGGTCATGTATTCAGAGAATCCGTATTCCTTACCAATCGCACGCAACGTCTTGCTCCTGGCAAGGTTTTTGCGTGGCTTGTCTATGCCAATTGATTGCGCAATTTTTGCTTCGTCGAAGCTCGTCGGAATGATCGTGATTACCGCTTGCTCGTCGAGCGTCGCGATTACAATTTTCGCAGTGCCTACTGCCGCAAACTTGTAACTCTCGCCCCTGGCTTCGCCACTACTGAGCGGCGTTTCCGCCTTTTCCTCGAATTGCTCGACCATGTCGTCGAACGCTTCCTCGTCTGTCAGCTCAAACCGCAGAACCGGGATAATTCCATTGCCATACAACGCCATGGCGGATTCGCGATCAATGCCGGCATCGCGCAGCGCATCAATGCTCATCAGGCCGATAAATTCTTCAAAAACTCCCCGCACTCTTGCCGCTTCGTTTGCCGATGCCTCATCTTCTGACAACTTCGCCAACTGTTCGGCCATCACATGCCGCAGTACAGTCTGGTAAGCCTGCAGCACCTGGTCGATGGTCGGCTCCAGTTTCTCTGCCAGCTTCTTCGGTGGGGGCTCCGTTGAGGCGATGATGTACGGTGTGTCCACAGGAACGTACTGCAACACATTGGAAGAATTTCGGGATGCCGCGTCAGCCACAGCACTTGCAAATACACTAATGGTCGCGATTGCGACCGCCTGTCGGAAGTTGAAGATCATGTTTACCTGCCTCACTCAATTGCGCGAATTCTACGCATTCGGCAGCGAGTCACAGTGCTCGCAGTCACAAACGCCTGATCCCGCAATCAATAGACTGCGGAAATCATTTCCGAGGCGAAGACGAGTAAACTAGCGATCTTGACGGTCTTTGTGTTTGCAGGGATGTCGGTCCGATCTGCATGCCGTCTTGGACATACCTTAACATAGCAATACACTGTAGCCATGCAAATTTTACCTATTCAAGAAAATGACTTTGACGAAATACTGCGCCTGAATACGGCTGCAGTGCCGCACGTCAACGACATCGATCGCGAGCAACTGCAATGGTTTTGCGACAAAGCTGCCTTTCCTCGCTGCATAAAAATCGACGATCGTATCGCCGGGTTCATGATCGGCATGCGGCCGGGAACGACTTATACCAGCCCGAATTACCAGTGGTTTTGCAGCAACTATGAAGATTTCGCCTATGTCGATCGCGTCGTTGTATCGGACTGGGCGCGTCGACAAGGCGTTGCGGAATTGCTGTACCGTGAATTCGCTGACTCGCAGTCCGACACCTCCATAATGACCTGCGAGGTGAACTTGCGGCCGCCGAACGAAGGGTCGATGAAGTTTCATTCCCGCATGGGATTTAAACAGGTCGCCAGCCAGGAAACGGATGGTGGCAAGAAGGAAGTGGCGCTAATGGAGAAACGGTCTTGAGCAACAACGGTGCAGAGCCGCGGGAATTTGACGTCATCGTCCAGGGTGCGTCCGGCTTTACCGGTGTCCTGGTTGCCGAATACTTGCTGCGCCAGTATGGCATCGGCAATGAACTTCGCTGGGCGATTGCCGGCCGCAGCGAAGAAAAGCTTAACAGCGTCCGCGAAAACCTTGGCAGCGAAGCCGCTGACCTTCCCATCCTGGTCGCCGACAGTTTTGACCAACAGGCGCTAAACGACCTCGCGGGCAGAACTCGCGTCGTCCTTACAACGGTCGGTCCTTATGCGCTATACGGTTCGGGTCTGGTCGAAGCTTGCGTGAATGCCGGCACGCATTACTGTGACCTGGCTGGCGAAGTGCAATGGATTCGGCAAATGATCGACCAGCATCATGTCGCTGCCAAGCGAACTGGCGCAATGATTGTGCATTGTTGTGGCTTCGATTCGGTACCTATGGATATCGGCGTATGGCACCTGCAACAGGCCACTTATAAAAAACACGGCAGCTATTGCACCGCGATCAGCATGCTTGTCAAAGCGACCAAAGGGACTGCCAGTGGCGGCACCATTGCCAGCATGATGAACCTGATCAAGACCAGCCGGGAAGACCGCGATATCGCAAGAATCCTGACCCATCCGTACAGCCTGAACCCGGAGGGCGAACGCGACGGGCCGGATCGACGCGACCAGAAAAAAATCGTGTACCGCGAGGATGTCGGAACCTGGACCGCGCCGTTCGTTATGGCGGGCGTAAACACCAAGGTCGTACGACGCAGCCATGCGCTGGCAGCTTACCCGTATGGCAAGGACTTTCTTTACGACGAATCGGTTGCGACCGGCCGCGGCATCGGTGGCTGGCTAAAAGCGACCATCGTGACACTCGGACTCGGTTCAATAGTTTTCCTGGCATCCTACTCGCCGACCCGCCGCTTCCTGCAAAAATTTGTTTTACCCAAACCCGGCGAAGGTCCGGACAGAAAACTGCAGCACGACGGATTCTTCAACCTGATGCAAATCGGGGTTCTGCCTGACGGCACTCAAGTTCGCGGGCGCATTACCGGCGACCAGGACCCCGGCTACGGTTCTACGAGCAAAATGCTGAGCGAATCAGCCGTGTGCCTGGCGAAAGATGAACTGAGTTGCGGCGGTGGCGTCTGGACACCTGCAGCAGCGATGGCCGCCCCGCTGATCAAACGTCTGCGTGACAACGCCGGGCTGACTTTTGAACTGGTCGATTAAAGCTCGGCGGTGTAGTGCAATGCCGCATCGTAAATTTCACCCGCCTCAATTCGGATATTCAGACGGTTTCGAGGTGATGCAATTGGGCAGGTTGAGTAGTCGTTAAACGCACAGGGTGGGCTGTAGGACTTATTAAAGTCGAGAATCGTCAGGCCGTCCTCGTCAGGTGCCTCCGAATACAGAAACCGTCCCGCCCCATATGTCATATCGCGATTGGTGTCGTCGCCAAACACATAGAACAGCCGCTCACCAACCGTAAATGCTTCCAGTTCGAATGGCTGCCCGTCAATTTCAAACTCCACCTTGCCGGGTGATTCTGGGCGATACTCCAGCCCCTCAATCACCGTGTCGCCACTCGCGATAATCGGCTGCGGGTATCGACGCAGCCGGGCCGGCACGCGAAAGTCCGGGTTGATGTCGAAATACCGCAATGGACCGAAGGTCTTCACGAAAGCCAATTCGAAATCGCGCAGACGAATGCCGTAGCGCCCTTCTCGTTCCACCGCCGTCCAGCCAAGTGTGCGATGCGTTACTGAAACGGGATTCTCGCCGGTGTCGGGAACCATCGCTATGTTGTCCACTGGCATGCCCTGATGCAGCACCTCGACACCCGGTGCGATCTGCATGGAAACGCCGTTCGCATCCAGAATAAATTCCCCAATGTGTTCCGCACCGTCACCGGCGAATACAATATCGTTGTCGGGGCCTGTGCCGAAGCTGTGCCGCCCGGGTTGCAGCCAGTACAGGCCAGTCTGATTCAGGTAGCCCTGCGGATGCAAAAGCTGGTTCAGACGATATTCGCGCCACTCCAGAACCTCGTTTTCGTAGGCGACCGGGTCAAATTCTGCGCCACTGGGGCTGCAGGCGCCGGCGACTAGCAGTACGAATGGGGCTGAAAGCCATACAGGCAGTCGTTTTTTCATGGAAGACAGTGTGCCATATCAATTCTCGGATTGGGTCACTATAATCCGCGCCTGCCCAAAGAGCCCTCCCAATGTCTGAACTCAATAAACTCCGCAATATCGCGATAATCGCGCATGTCGACCATGGCAAGACAACGCTGGTCGATCAACTCCTGCAGCAGTCCGGAACCCTCGGTCCCAGGGCCGCTGTGCCGGATCGCGTCATGGACTCCAATGATCTTGAACGCGAGCGCGGCATCACGATTCTGTCGAAGAATACCGCCGTACGCTGGAACGATTATCGAATCAATATCGTCGACACGCCGGGGCACGCCGACTTCGGCGGTGAAGTCGAGCGCGTACTTTCGATGGTGGACAGCGTTCTGTTGCTGGTGGATGCCGTAGAAGGCCCGATGCCGCAAACGCGATTTGTCACAGAAAAAGCCTTTGCGCAAGGCCTGGTTCCGGTCGTCGTCGTCAACAAGATCGATCGCGACGGCGCTCGCCCCGATTGGGTGATCAACCAGACATTTGATCTCTTCGATCGCCTGGGCGCGACCGATGAGCAGCTGGATTTCCCGATCATCTATGCGTCGGCGCTCGATGGCTATGCCAGCGAAGATGCCAATGTCCGCGACGGCGACATGACGCCACTATTCGAAACCATCGTAAAACACGTACCACACCCGGACGTGGATTCTGACGGTCCGCTGCAGTTGCAGGTCTCGAGTCTCGACTATGACACGTATACCGGCGTCCTCGGGATCGGACGTATCAGCCGCGGCACGCTAACGGCAAATTCGCCAGTCAGTATTGTTGCCACGGGCAAAGACACTCGCAAGGGCCGCGTGCTCGAATTGTTCGGTTTCGATGGCTTGAAGCGCCAGCGCGTCGAGTCGGCGAGCGCTGGCGATATCGTGGTATTCAGCGGCATCGAAAAACTCTATATCTCCGACACATTGTGCGATCGCGATCACGAAGAAGCACTGCCGCCGTTGTCGGTTGACGAACCCACCGTCAGTATGACTTTTCAGGTCAACAAATCGCCCTTTGCCGGCCAGGACGGCAAGTTCCTCACCAGTCGCCAGATCCGTGAGCGGCTCGAACAGGAACTCCTGCATAACGTCGCGCTGCGCGTCGACAACACCAGCGACCCGGACAAATTCCGCGTGTCCGGCCGCGGTGAACTGCATCTTTCCGTACTTGTTGAAACCATGCGCCGGGAAGGCTTTGAACTTGCTGTCTCGCGGCCCGAGGTCATCATGCACAACGTCGATGGCGTCGAACACGAGCCCTGGGAACAACTGACTGTCGACTTCGAGGAAGCCTACCAGGGTGCGGTGATGACCCGCCTGGCAGACCGCAAAGGTGAACTGCAAAACATGCAACCTGACGGCAAGGGACGTATTCGCCTCGACTACAAAATTCCCACACGCGGTCTTATCGGTTTCCGCACCGAGTACATGACCGCGACATCCGGAACCGGGCTGATCTATCACGTCCTCGACGAGTATGCGCCGCGTATTGCCGGGACCATCGCACAGCGCTCCAACGGCACGCTGGTGTCGATGGTGCAGGGAAAAGCACTGGCGTATGCACTGTTTAATCTGCAGGAGCGCGGTAAGTTGTTTATCGGCCATGGCGCGCCGGTTTACGAAGGCATGATCATTGGCATCCACAAGCGGCAGAACGACCTCGTCGTCAATCCGACCAAGGCGAAACAACTCACGAATATCCGTGCTGCGGGCACCGATGAAAACCTGGTCCTGACCCCACCACTGCGATACTCCCTGGAACAATCACTCGAGTTCCTCGACGACGACGAGCTACTGGAAGTTACGCCGGAGAATTTGCGCCTGCGTAAAAAGATGTTGACCGAAGTCGATCGCAAACGTGAGGCCAGACTGAAAGTATCGTGAACGTTGATCCAGCAACGCTGGCATTTGCCGACCTGCGGCCAGAGGACATCGTTGCCACGCTCGAGGAACTGGGCTTTTGCTGCGATGGGCGCTTCCTGGCGCTGAACAGTTACGAGAATCGCGTTTACCAGATCGGTATCGAGGACGATCGACCCGTTGTGGCGAAATTTTATCGGCCGGCGCGCTGGTCGGACGCCTCCATCCTGGAAGAACACGAATTTTCAATCGACCTTGCCGAGCAGGAAATTCCGGTCGTCCCCCCTATCGCAATCGAAGGCCACACATTGCAGCACGCCGGGCACTATCGCCTTGCAGTATTTCCCTGCCGCGGTGGTCGCGCGCCTGATCTCGACAATTACGAATTACTCACACAACTCGGTCGACTTGTTGCCCGAATCCACCTGGTCGGCGAGCAGGAATCGTTCCGGCACCGTCCGAGCGTCGACATCGAGAGCTACGGCGTTCAGTCAGTCGATTATCTCCTCGATAATGACTTCATCCCGGAGCAAAACAGGGATGCGTATGAGAGCACCGCTGAACTGGTCCTTGACGGTGTCGAGCACTGCTTCGAACGAGCTGGCGCCATTCGCGATATCCGTCTGCATGGCGACTTTCATCCCGGCAATGTCCTGGTCAATGAAGATCGCCTGCATATTGTCGATCTTGACGACTGCCGGCACGGCCCGGCGGTACAGGATCTTTGGATGTTTCTCTCAGGAAATCGCCAGGAGCAGACACCGCAGCTCGAAGCGCTGCTGGAAGGCTACCAGTCGTTCCGGAATTTCAACGCCCGCGAACTGAACCTTATCGAAGCGCTGCGCAGTCTGCGCATCATGCACTACGCCGCCTGGCTGGCGCGGCGCTGGGAAGACCCTGCGTTCAAGATTGCATTCCCCTGGTTCGACAGCGCCCGCTATTGGGATGATCATGTACTCGCCCTGCGCGAACAGGTCTCGCTGATGCAGGAAGCGCCGCTTGAATGGCGCGACTTTGCCTAACGAGACGGCAGTTGCCGGCGGCGCGGCCGGATCTCAAAGCGGTCAATCCAGCGCGAAAAAGTATCACGACTCAACTGTTCCAGTGCGCTAATTGACTCGCGCGTTTGTGCGCGTATCGCATCCGGTTCGATGCGCCCGGCTTCGTCCTGCAGCGTTGCCTGATTCGCCGGCACCGTCAACCAGCGCTCAACAAGCGACGTGTCAACCTCCAGGTGAAACTGAAATCCGTAAACGTGTTCGCCGTAGCGGAACGCCTGGACCTGACTTGCATCAGACCGCGCCAGGTGAACTGCAGAATCCGGTAGCGAGATGCCGTCCTCGTGCCATTGGAAAACCTGCTGTACTGGCGAGAATTTCGCTAAAACCGGATCGTCATGGCCGGCCTCGGTCAGCGCGACGTCGTACCAACCGATCTCGCGCCTTTGATTGCGCGCTACCGAACCACCCAGTGCCTTGGCCAGCAACTGGGCGCCCAGGCAAATGCCCAACACGGATTTATTCTTGTCCACGGCCTCGCGGATTATTTCCATCTCCGTCAGCAGGTTCGGGTACGCGTCGATCTGGTCCGAATTCATAGGACCGCCGAGAATAATCAGCGCCTCGTAGCCATCGATATTGGGCCGCGACTCCGGTTCACGGCCAAAATTGACGTAGCGAATTCTGAATCCCGCTGCTTTCAGCAGCGGATCCAGGGTCCCGAGCGGCTCATACGGAACGTGCTGAAATACGAGAATTTTGGGTCTGGCCATCTGTCGTTGCAATTTCTTGTGTTGCGGAAACTTGTCCCGACGTTATACGCAAATCGGCTGCGTTCTTGAACCGCATTATCATTTGCACTTGGCAGATGGCCGATCTAAAGTGCCGTCAGCCTGCAAATGTCGAATTTCCGCGGAACTCTGCAGCCCGGAGATGCTCTGATATAGCAGTCACTGATAATTAGAGCCTGGACGTTGACCACTTGATCTCATCCACAATCATCAGATCCGGCGCCGTGTTGATTTTCCTGTTCGCCGCAGGGTGCGCGTCGAACGTCACAGTCGAAGAACCCACCATCCCGGCGCCGCACATCGAAAAACTGCCGATGGATGTCGCACTTCGCATCCCGGAAGAGTTCCAACATTTTGTTCACGAGGAAAATGTACTGGGCCGGGACAAATGGACGATCGACCTGGGCCGGGCGAATGCGACATTTTTTGAACAGCTGTTTGGCTATATGTTCGAGAACGTCATCATTCTCGGCCCGGAAGACGACGCTCTCGATTACGATTTTGATGCGCTGGTGGAGCCGGTCATCGAGGGATTCGAATTCTCGGTTCCGAATCAGAGCAAGACGGATGCTTTCGCGGTATGGATTCGGTACAGAATGCAAGTGTTTGACAGCGTCGGCACTAACGCATCGACGTGGACTGTCAGTGCTTACGGCAAAAGCCAGAAAGAAGGTCTCGGTGGCTCGAAGTCGCTGCAACGAGCAGCCGTTCTCGCTATGCGCGACGCCGCTGCATTGATACTCTTGCAGATGAACAAGGCAACTAAAATTAGTGCACTGGCGGATGGCCCGCTCGATGTCAGCGAACTTGAAGCACCGGCGGTCGCGGACAACGATCCGGACGGGCAAAGCGTGGCCCCCGTCGGTATATTCGCGATAGGAGGCATAGATGATTCCGGCGAATAAAATACTGCTACTGGTTTTCAGTACAGGGCTGTGCGGCTGCGTGACATCGCGGATTGAAGATGCGCGAGAAGAAACGACCGGATTGCTGGACGGTGAAACAGTCGTCGTCATGGCAAAAAGCTATCACCAGGGCAACGAAACCGAAGCAGATTACATCCGTTGTGTAGAAAAAGCCCTTGGGCGCGGCAAAGGCGCCTTGAACGTCATTCCGAATCAACAATTCGTAGACAATCTTTTCCCTTGGTTCGAACCGCGTACGGCGCCAGCGGATACCAAGGGCCTCGTAACGCTAATGTCTCGGCCCGGCGTACCGAACGCGGTCAAAAATATGGGCGTTCGCTATATCGTCTGGCTGGACGGTGATACATCGCGTGCAGCACAAGGCGGCAGCCTGTCGTGTGCGGCTGGCCCTGGCGGCGGTGGCTGTTTTGGCTTCGCCTGGTGGCAGGACGATGCAGCGTACGAGGCCTCGATCTGGGACCTGAATGATTCCGCTGCTGCCGGGACAGTCACTGCTGACTACAGTGGCACGTCATTCCTGCCTGCGTTGGTGGTCCCCATTCCGTTGATTGCCAGAACGCAGTCACGCGCCTGCAGTGGTTTGGCGAAACAACTCAAGCTTTTTATCGTCAGTGACGAGGCGGCCTAGACTGGCCTGTTATTCAGGCCGACCACCACGCACGAAAGCATTTTCGTAAAACGGGCTGTCCAGGCTTTCAACAGATACTGTGCGCCCGGACGACGGCGCGTGCACAAATTGTCGCGAACCCAGGTACATCCCGACATGAGACATCTTGCCCTCGACCTTGAAGAACAACAGGTCACCTTCCCGTAACTGGTCGCGATTCACTGTCGCCGTTGCGGCCCATAGCTGTCCGGTGGTTCGCGGCATCGTTTTCCCGGCCTGCCTGTACGAATACTGAATCAGGCCGCTGCAATCGAAGCCGCTGGTGCTTGCACCGCCATACCGATAGGGCACTCCAACCTGTCGCAATGCGACGGCCGCCGCTTTTTCGCCGATGTGCGGAGCAACATGCTGGGACTGCATCGGCATTCGATTTACCGACGCTGATCCCGGTCGCTCAACGGGCCCGGACGCACACGCAGAAATGACACCCAACAGTGTGATTGTTAAGGAAAAATGCCGAATTTTGCGTGCCGGCTGCGTTATCATCCGGGTCTCTCTGCACGGGACTGCAACTAACCATACCGGACAAGGCCTGAACTCTGTATGAACTGCTTCTCAGGATTAACATTGCTGACTTGCCTGCTGGCCTGTGTCTCGTGCGGGTCACCGGCATCCGGCACTGACACGCCCTTTCGCGAGCGCGAATACGACGTGCACTACACAATCACGGTGCACAACACTGACGGCTCTGTGGATGTCGCGATGCGCGTCAGCCAGGCACGACACCTGTTGCGCGAGGTTTCGTTTGCATTTGACGACGACCTCGTAAGTCAGATTGCGGCTGACGCCGGACTGACCGTCAAGGCGGGTATAGCGCGCTGGCTGCCGCCTGCATCCGGAGGCGAACTCCGCTGGCATGTAGAACCGACGCAAACTCGCGGCGGCAAGGGCTACGATGCCCTGCTCACTCCGAGCTGGGGAATCTTTCGTGCAGAAGATGTCATTCCACGAGCCCGGACTCGAACCCTGAAGGGCGCCAGGGCGCGCACGACGATGGAGTTTGAGTTGCCGCGCGACTGGACGGCAATTTCTGAGTATTCATCAGTCGACAGTCCGATTGATGTTACGAGTGAAACGCGGCGCTTCGCGCAACCAAGCGGCTGGATCGCGCTGGGCGATCTCGGCATCCGCAGGGAAACGATCGCGGGAACGCGGGTTGCGATCGCAGCACCGCAGGGCCATGCCGTGCGCCGCATGGATATGCTGGCGTTGTTGAACTGGACACTGCCCGAACTCGCCGCAATCGCACCACAATCGCTGCCGCGCCTTACAATTGTCAGCGCGGGAGACCCCATGTGGCGCGGCGGCCTGTCGGCACCGGCTTCGATTTTCATTCATGCAGACAGACCGCTGATCAGCGAAAACGCGACCAGTACCTTGCTCCATGAAATTGTTCATGTTGCATTTGATATTGATGCGGCTGACGGTTTTGACTGGATTGTTGAGGGACTCGCGGAATACTACAGCCTCGAACTACTGCAGCGCGGCGCCGCGATTACACCGCGGCGATACCGACGCGCACTGGAGGATCAGCGGGAGTGGGCCAAGGACGCCAAGCAGCTATGCGGTCGGGCTTCGAGCGGAGCGACGACGGCATTGGCTGTCGTCCGGTTTCGTGCACTGGACAACGAACTGCGCGAACAAACCGGCGGCAAGGTGAGCCTCGATTCACTGGTCACTCTGCTGGCCAACGATACAGAAAAGGCAACGCTCGCCACATTGCGGGAACAAGCCGAGCAAGTGCTGGGTAAGCCTGCCAGCGCGCTCAAAATAGAGAAATTGCCGGGCTGCAAGGAATTTGCAGCGGAAGACGAAGGATAAATTTGACGATGGATGGAAGTCGCGATCTCGAGTTGGTGCTGCGGTCCAGGACACCGATTGTTGTAATCGAGTCCCAGGACGAAGCGCGTATGCTGCAAATGTTGCAGAACATTACCATGCGGAGGGCATCGACAGATTATCTGCCGGTTTTCCGCTGGACCATCACGGACGGCTTGCAACGGCTCGACATCTCGCTGGAACCGCAGACGCTGAATTCCGAACCAACCGACGTCCTGAAACATATCCGGGCGGTAAACAAGCCCGGACTCTATGTGTTGCTGGACTTTCATCCATTTCTGGAAGACCCGGTCAATGTCCGCTTGCTAAAGGACATATGCATCCAGTTCCGCGATGTCGAACGCCAGGTTGTCCTGATCAGCCACAAAGTCACTGTGCCGCAGGAACTCGACAGTTTTTGCGCCCGTTTCGACATGGCGCTGCCGGATGAGAAACAACGTGCGCTGATCGTGCAAAAGACCATCGGGGAATATGACGACGAAAATCCTGGAAAGAATGTACAAGTTGACCCGAAGGCCTATGAACTGTTGGTGCAAAACCTGTCCGGTCTGAGTTACGCCGATACCTTGCGCCTTGCACGCAATGCTGTGTTCATGGACGGCGCTATCTCCAAGAGCGACCTGCCCCAGGTAATGCAGGCGAAGTACGAATTGCTCAATCGTGGCGGCACCCTGCAGTTCGAATACGATACCGCCACATTTGGTGATATCGGCGGCCTGTCGAAGCTTAAATCCTGGCTGGCACAACGCAGACCGGCGTTCCGCGGCGACGAGAGTGCCGCCCACCTGGATGCACCCAAAGGCATTTTGTTGCTGGGCGTACAAGGCTGTGGCAAGAGCCTTGCCGCGAAGGCCATTGCGGCGGTATTTGGCGTTCCACTGCTACGGCTGGACTTCGCCGCAATCTACGACAAGTACCACGGCGAAACGGAGCGCAAGCTTCGTGAGTCTCTCAACACCGCAGACGTGATGGCGCCCTGTGTCCTGTGGATTGACGAAATAGAAAAAGGAATTGCGGGTCGCGGCGGAGAAACCGGCACATCGCAACGCGTACTCGGTACGTTCCTCACCTGGATGGCCGAGAAAAAAAGCCCTGTGTTCGTCGTCGCTACGGCGAACGACATCACCTCGATGCCGCCGGAACTGGTCCGCAAAGGCCGTTTTGACGAAATATTCTTCGTGGATCTCCCCAATGAAGAAACGCGCGCATCAATCCTTGCAATCCATTTATCGCGGCGTAATCAGTCATTGGCGAATTTCGATGTAGCGGCGCTGGCACGCGAGATGGAGGGCTTCTCCGGCGCCGAAATCGAGCAGGCGGTCGTTTCGGCACTGTATGCCGCGCATGCACAGAAACAGGCATTGTCGAACAGCCATATCGAGGCGGAACTCGCACTTACCCGGCCACTGTCAGTCGTGATGCATGAGCGCATATCCCATTTGCGAACCTGGGCCGCGGGACGGACTGTGTCCTGCGATTGACGCGATTTGACGTAAGACCGAATAAAATCCCTGTCAGTGTGGAGTTCCGCCGCGGATTGCATGTTAGTATTCACCGATGGCTAATGAAAACAAGAATATCAATGAGTTAGTCGATGATGATGATCCGACCGTTGAACTCGAGATTGCGAGTTTTCCGAAGGCGATCAGCGAATCAGACGAGCGTACCTACGACGCGGCGGAAGATGACGATGCCGGGCTGCCGAACGGCGTCAGCGTTTCGGAGCTGAAGTCCGATCTGCTCGCGCGTAAGGAAACAATTAATCAACTGCAATACGATATCCAGCAGTTGCATTCCAGGTGGGTCGGCCTTGAGTCGGAAATCAGCGCCCGCGAAGAACAAACGGAACGCCTGAATGCCGAGCTTGCTGCCGCGGTAAAGACGATTGCGCGCAAGGAAAAGTTGCTCAAAAAGCGCGACCGGTCCATCAAATCGCTGAAATCGGAAATTCGTGAACGCGATGAAGAACAGCGAAGACTGAGCAGTCGCTGCGAGGATTATGAACGCGAGCTGGCCGATGCCACGGAGTCGCTGCGAAAAAGCCTGACGCCGGCGACCAGCGAGCAGGGATTGTCGGTTTCCGACCTCGAAATGCGGCTCGTGCAGTCGGAATCCTACGCCGATGCGATGCGCGTACAGCTGCAGGACCTGATTAAATCGCATGCCGATGCCGAACGTGAAATCGAGTACCTGGGCTCATCGCTCGATGCAGCGTTGCAGAAAAACAGTGAATTGGTCGATGAACAGTCGACAATAGCGACGAAACTTGAGGCAGCAAACGCACAACTTGCTGCAATACAGGGAGAACACGAAGAAGAAATCCGCAACCTCCGCTTCGAATTGGGCGAAGCGCAAAACACGATGGTCGAGGTTGAAGACATTAACAATCAGCTTGCGTCTGAACTCGTGGATGCACAGGGCTTCAAGGTCGAACTGGAAAAGGTGCTCAGTGATGTTGAGGCACAAACGAACGACAACGTCGAGAAACTCGAGAAAGAAAACGCCAAATTACGGCGGACGAACGAGAGCCTAGAGCAAAAACTGACCGCGAAAAGTGAAGCAATTACAGTCCTGCTTGCGGAACTTGCCAAGAAGACCGAGCAGATGGATACGATCGGCAAGATCGAGGACGTGATCCACGATATGGATGAGCGCATGTCGGAGCGCAGCACGCTTCGCGACGACAAAGATCAAAAAATGCCAGTGGAGCGCCTGTCGCGCGTCTTGATCGGCACGGTTGATGACCAGGTGCTGCGCTTTCCATTGTTCAAAGACCGACTAACCATCGGCAGAACCAAGGACAATGACATTCAGCTCGCGGCCGCGTACATCAGCCGCCGGCATGCAGTAATCCAGACCGATGACGATGTCACACGAATCATCGACTGGGGCAGCAAGAACGGCATTTTCATCAACGGCGAGAAAATCGATGAACATTTCCTCAGTCACGGTGACGCAATCGTAATTGGCAACGCGAAATTTCGATACGAAGAGCTGAAAAAAAGAGATACCTGAAGCCGAAATCAAACTGTGAATGTCTTCACGGACTTTCGCCCGCTTATCCATTAGGATTCACGGCATTACAAGGAACGTGAAATCCAGATCATGATAGGCACTACCGCACGGACTGCGATATCGCTATCTGACACGCAGCAAATCACTCGCAAGACGGGAAATCTGGCCACCCGAAAGATATGGCTGCCAAAGCTCGTCTATAACGCACTGCCGCTGTTCTACATTGGCTCGGGTATTGCCGCATTTCTTGCCACTCTGTACATCAGCAGCTGGATCTGGGTCCTGCCCCACTACCTGTTGTTTTCCGTGGCCTGCCTGCACCTCGGTGTGCTGGTCTATCGTCGCCGTGCCCGCTCACGCAAGTCCCAGGCTGACATCGAGGAATCTTGACCTGCCCAGCCATGTAAGCAACGATAGCTCTTACTCTTGCTAATCGTTGAATACTCTCGTGTCCAAAGAAAACCAGACACCACCGTCAGAATTGCGCAGAATCGCCACCAAGGAGGTGGCGCTACTCTCAGGCTTCCTGTTTGTCGGGCTCGTCATCGTGCCAGTTCTCATTTACCAGGTCGGACAGGGCGTTTTTGGCGACTATGGCGGTGCCGGGTTCGGTGAATTTTTCGGCCGCCTGAGCGGTAAAATCCGACACGGCGATCTGTCAGCCTGGTTTCTGGTGCTGGCACCCTATATGGGCTGGCAATGCCTGCGGCTGATAGGCCTGGGCTGGCGTGCCGCTGGCAGCGTTGTGAGCGACACCAACGATAACTAGCCAATACTTTGATATGTGACCCCGATCACATTTTTCACAAGTAAACCAGTTTAATAAGGCGCCGCTTTGTAAAATGGAGTCTCCTGGTAGCGGAAACGTTTCCCCCACAAACTGGTCTATAGACTGAACACTAGGCCTGGCGGCACAACAAACATGATGGACTTATTTAAAAACTGGCTCAGGAAACGACGGGGCGACGACGTCCCGGCGCCGGTCGATCTTCACAAGTCGGCCGCCCTGCCGGTTAATCGCCTGAAAAAGCCGGCGCGGCCGGCACCAGCACCGCAGTTTCGCCCGCGCCAGGGACAGCCGGCTGCAAAGGTTGAAGACGCCGGACCCGGCAAGAACGTGTTGATCCGCAACAAGTTTGTTCGTGAAGACACCGGGACGCATGAGACCCTCAAGATTCTCGACGACTCCCTTGTCGACTCGGGTGAGGAGCCCGGAATCGATCCGTACAATACAGGCGGCTTCGATCGCTCCAAAAACTGGAACAATCGCTTCCGCAAGTAGCTTAATTCCGAAAACTCTTCGTGATAGTCTGCGCTGCCGACCTTCAGGAGCTGACGCTTGTCGCTGCGGATATCATTTGAGCTTGATGAAAACGACCTGAAGCATTTCCGGTTGATTATGCTGGAGGCGCGCAAAGCGGCCGCGCGCGTACCACCGGAAGATATTGTTGCAGCCGCCGAGGGACTGCTTGCCGGTGTGGAAGAATCGACCGCTCCCGGCTTTATCGTCGATCGTCTCGGCAAGTTGCGATTGATGATCAGCATGCTGTCGGATATCGAGTGGCGCTTGCCGCACCAGGAAGCGACGCGGGTTTTGAACGCGCTTGCCTATTTCACTGAGCCGGAAGACCTGATTCCCGACCACATTCCGGGGCTTGGATTTCTGGATGACGCCATCATGATTGAACTGGTCGTCCGGGAATTGAAGCATGAAGTCGAGGCATACGACGATTTTTGCCAGTACCGGCATAAACTGCGCGAATCAAAAGGACAGGCAGCCGTCGCAAGTCGCGAAGGCTGGCTGGACAATCGCCGCACTGAATTACAGAAACGGATGCGCCGCAGGCGCAAGCGCTCGGCAAAAATTCCGCTTCTCGGCTAAAACATTGCCCCCGGTCAGGGCCAGTAGTACCAACCGGTCGAAACCAGGCCAAGCCACATTGCCGCCTGGCCGAGGTACCAGAAGCGGTGATTTTTAAGCAGTGTGTAGAAACTCGTCGCCGAAATTGCGGTCATACCAACAAAGACGGTGAGGCTGCTCAGCAGTGGCTTGAATTCGGCTTGCAGCCGCGGATATTCATCTCCGAGGACCAGGACAATGATGATGACAGCACCGAGGCTGACCATGATGGCGAAGCACGAACCCAGAATTATCAGGGTGACGACGGATATGGGACGCATGAATACTTTCCAATGCGGTCTAAAAAACACGCAAGAATACTGAAATTATGACGAATACGCCCTTGATCGCAGGGCGTGAGGCACTTAGCCTAGCCCAAATAACTCGCTTGCAAAACTTTTGTAGTTTCTGATGGAGAACGATTTGACCGCACCCGAATATCGCAAGACCCGCGGACTCGCAATAGCGCTGTTGGCGCTTATGTCCCTGCCCGCCTTAAGCAATACGCCGAGCGAATCGGCCGCGGTCGACGATAATCAGTTTCTGTTTGCAGAACAGCGTCATGAAAACATCGCTGAACTGGTCGCACAGTTCATTCAGAAGTCACATTACAATCATGTCGCGGTCAATGATGAACTGTCCTCGAAAGTCCTCGACTTTTATATTGAAAACCTCGATCGCAACCGGATGTACCTGCTCGCCAGCGACATTGAGTACTTCGAGCGCTACCGTTACCAGCTTGACGATATCGTCAAGAGTAAACCGCTGGATCCTGTGTACGAGATTTTCGAGGTTTACCAGACCCGAATGCGGGAACGCCTGAACTTCGCAATCTCGCAGCTGGATGAAGAACCGGATTTTTATACAGACGCCGAGTACCAGTTCGATCGCAGCGAGGAACCCTGGGCAGAGGATTCTGCTGCGCTGGACGAGATCTGGAAGCAGCGAGTTGCAAACGACGCGTTGTCGATGGCGCTTGAAGACGAGCCCTGGGAAAAGATCCAGGAAGTTTTGGCCAAACGTTACGCCGGTGTTCTCAAGCGCCTGGACCAGGTCAACAACGACGATGTCTTTGAACGTTTCATGAATACCTTCGCGCACGCAGTCGACCCACATTCGAGTTACCTGTCGCCGCGCAATGCAGACGAATACCGTATTGCGATGAGCCTGTCCTACGTTGGCATCGGGGCGACGCTGCAGACCGACGAGGATTACGTTCGCATCGTCAATATTATTCGTGGTGGGCCTGCCGATTTTGATGGCACATTGAAGCGTGACGACCGTATTACGGCTGTTTCGCAAGGCCCGGAAGGTGAGTTTGTAGACGTTATTGGCTGGCGCCTCGACGACGTCGTTGACCTGATCCGCGGTCCGAAGGAATCTGTTGTCCGCCTGCAGATTATTCC
This sequence comes from uncultured Woeseiaceae bacterium, assembly GCA_963976215.1. Classification (GTDB taxonomy): domain Bacteria; phylum Pseudomonadota; class Gammaproteobacteria; order Steroidobacterales; family Woeseiaceae; genus UBA1847. Next base: position 64,044 of record CAXBJV010000001.1, read on the forward strand.
TGCAAACAGCATTCCGGGCAGCCCCAAAGAAATCGTCAGCCTGACGCGCGGCGCGGTAAAACTGGAAGAACAGGCCGCCAAGAGCAAGGTTATTAACGTGCCCCGCGAAGGGCGCGAGTGGTCAATAGGCGTTATCGAAGTACCGGGCTTCTACCGCGACTACCGTGCGATGACCAACGGCGACGCAAATTACACGAGTGTCACCAGTGACGTAAAACGTCTCATCGGTGAACTCGAAGAGGAAGGCATTGACGGTCTCGTTATTGACATGCGTGGCAATGGCGGCGGTCACCTAACCGAAGCCACGGCGCTATCCGGCTTGTTCATTGATAACGGACCGATTGTGCAGTTGCGCAACTCCGTTGACGTCCGCCGTAGCCCGCCGCAGCGACTGGATGATCCTGACCCGGTTGCGCGTGTCGCCTACAACGGGCCACTGGCTGTCCTGGTCGACCGCTTCAGTGCCTCGGCATCCGAAATCTTCGCCGGCGCAATCCAGGACTACGCCCGCGGTGTAATCGTGGGTCAACAAACCTTCGGCAAAGGTACCGTGCAAAACCTGTATTCACTTGATCAGTATTTCCGTCGGGAAGACGACAAGGGATTCGGTCAATTGACGTTGACAATCGGCAAGTACTACCGCGTTACCGGCGAGAGCACCCAGCATCGCGGCGTACTCCCCGATATCGAACTGCCCTCCAACATCGATGCCGAACTGGTTGGCGAAAGCGCCCGGGAAAATGCACTGCCCTGGGATACCGTGCAATCGACCCGTTTCAGCGCCGGGCGGCCGCTCGACAATACGATTCAGTCACTGACCAGCAATCACGTGCAGCGCTCCAAGGACGATCCCAACTTCCAGTACCAGATGGCACGAATTCAGGCCGGCAAGCGCATCCGTGAGCAGAAGTCCGTGTCGCTGAATATCGAAACTCGACGTGCCACGCGTGAAAAAGAGCTGGCAGACGCGCTTGCCCGGGAGAACGAACGACGTATTGCGCTGCACTTGGAGCCTCTCGAAAGCCTGGATGACCTCGACGAAGACGACCTGCTGGACGTCCAGCTGGACCAGGCGGCCAAGATCGTGACCGATCTGGCAACCATGCGCGAAGTTGACAAGACGCCCGCACAAACGGCACAGGTAATGCCCTGAGCAGGTGACTTGCGCAACATTTTTGTGGTGTTATACTCGACTATAACACCGACTGGAGTGGACCATGGCACAGCGGCGTCGTGCGCCGAAGCAACCCAAGTCCATCGCTGCAGAGGCAGCGATCTTTGTAACGGCCGCCATTTTCTCACTCCCCGCGCTGGCCACCACTCAATCGCCAATGCCATGCCCGAAGTCCGAGCCGGCCACGCTGACGGTACCGAAGAACGAGCTGATTGCGAGCAAAGTCAGCCACGACATTTCCTACACATCTGCTGACAAGCCGGCAATTGCCATACGAACAAAGATGGTTAACTCGGCCAGCCTGCTCGCGCCGCGAGCTGAAGCTGCAATCAGGGAAGCGTTTGAAGACAGCAGCAGTGAATCCGCGACACCCGCGCCCGCCGGCGCCTTTCTCAAGACGACGGTGACGCCGCCGATGGCTGACGTCGAAACAGGTGCCGACCCGGTCACTGACGATACCGAGACGCCAACAGAATCCGGCATGACGACCCGGCTGCCAGGCGTTTCGGACGCCGAGCTGTCGCGCTTCAAAAAACAGATGTTCAGGCGGGATATCTAGAGCGTTACCGGCTCAATACTTTCGAAATTGCAAAGTAGTTATCGCCCAGAATATTGGCGTACTTGCGGCTGACTGCACCACTCTCATCAATCTGGAACACGGTGGCGACACTCCCCGAACTCGGGATGACATCGTCCTTGTGTCGGAACACCGCGTCATTCGCAATGAGTTTTGCGCGCTGCTGGAAAATCCCGGCGTATTCGGTGACGCTTTCGAGGTTGTCCCAGCGCTTGTCGATACGCTTGAGAATTTCATCGCACTCGTACTTCGTTCCGTAGTTGATTGCGCCGACGCTTTTCTCATTCGCTTCTTTTGCGAGAGAAACCAGGTCATCTACTTCGAACGTCAGGTAGAGCTGCTGCGCAAACGCCAGAATCATGAAATTTATCGAACGCTTCATCGGGACATCGAGTCCTTCCTGCTGCGGCGGCGCGAGCGTATGAACATTCTCCAGCTCACCAAGTAGTTTGCGTTCCTGCGCCTGGCCAACTTCTATCTGTGACTCAATTTCGGCGATGTCGGCACTCAAGCGCTTGCCTTTCACCATGCGACTGAAACCGCTCATGGTCATCAGGCGATGACGCTCCGACTGCAGCTGGTCCTCCAGTAGCTGTACCTGAGACCGCTGCGCATTGATCTCTGCGTCGAGCGACTGTTTATGGGCCGCACGCTTGGCATTCCAGGCATCGACAGCCTTGCTGTGAACACGCTGTTCGCGCTGCTGTTTCAGTTCTTCGGCAAATCGCGCCAGCCTTGCATTGCAATGCAGGGCAAGTCGCCGCAACTGGTAAAACGTCACAACGTTATGTACCCACTCCCGATCCAGTAGCAGGTTTTCGAGGTGGTCCATTTTCTGCTGGACGCGGGCGGTCGCCCCCTGTTGTTGCTTGATACGGTCCTGCAACTGGTACTTCTCGTTGCGCAGCGCAGCAAATTCCTTTTTCAATTCCGCACGATTACGAAACAGGTCGACCAACTTGTCGTTGTCCTGAGACTCTTCCTGTGTGCCTTTGAAAATCTCTGTCAGTGTACTCACGCAGCACTCACTTTACATAATCAGTTGCTGACGGGACGATGCCCGCCTACCGCTCATGCGCAATAATGACAACTGTAAGGCGCGGCTGCGCTGCGTGAATCGACAGTTTTGAAAACCGCTTGCAGTCCCGGCTGCGGCCGTTGGATCGGCCAGTTACCGTTCCAGGATGAGGTGACCCTGGTCGGAAAGATAATCAAGCCATTTGTTCAGAATCATGTTGCAGCGCCAGCGACGGTCGAGTTCTTCCCTGTGAGCACGGACAAGGCGCTGCAAAGCCGCATGATGCTGATGTTTTCCTATGGCCAATACCTCGGCCTGCTGTCCATCAAGATAGACGCGCACGCTCATGTCAGGATCGACAAGCAGCCCGTTATCCGTTGGGAACTGATAGGTCAGTGACAGCGTCACTGTGTATCGACAACGTTCGATTATTTCCACGTACAGGTCGCAATCACCGGCGACACGAGAGCGAAAACATCCGTCGATACGATCGATCTCCGGTATCAGGCCAAGCAGGCGCAGGTAATTACTTTCGTACAATGCCATCAGGCCAACGAAACTCTTCGGCTTGACGATGGTTTCCGGAACGATGTGTGAGTCGAGCAACATGGACTCAATATAGCAGTCAGCGGATCGAAATATCAGGGTCGAACTCGGCGTTCAACCCCTGTACTATCGAGGATTCTGCTCGCAATCTCCTCGATTGAAAATTTCGTCGTATCGACATTCGGAATACCATAACGGCGAAAAATCTTGTTCGTTTCCCGGATCTCATAGCGTACTTGCTGTGCCGACGCGTAACTGCCCATTGAACGGCGTTCCCTGCGTATTTCGCGCAAGCGCTCAGTTTCGATTGACAGACCGAACAGCTTTTCTTTTTGCTTCAACAGAAAGTCGGGTAACTCACCCTTTTCGAATTCCTCGTCGGTCAACGGATAGTTTGCCGCATAAACGCCATACTGCAGTGCAAGGTACAAACACGTGGGCGTTTTGCCTGAGCGTGAAACGCCGATAAGAATGACATCCGCAACATCATAGTTTCGACTGATACCACCATCGTCGTTGGCAAGCGCAAAATTGGTCGCTTCGATACGTTTCATGTAGGCATCGATGTCGCTCATGCCGTGCGCCCTGCCCGGTTCATAGCTGGGCTGCTCCCCTAATTCGTCAGCTAGTTGCTCAAGAAACACATCGAACAAATCAAGGTGCAGGCCTTCTGCCTGCTTTACGATCGCCCGGCATTCTCGCTGCACCAAAGTGGAAAAAATTATCGGCCTGGGTGCTCCCTCCGCCTGCGCAGCATTAATTGCCCGAACCGCGTCTCTTGCCTTGTCTTCGGTATCTATAAATGGCAAAGTCGTTTGCCGAAAACCTTGGGCCGAAAACTGCGTGATCAGACTGTGACCGAGGGTTTCTGCAGTCACACCCGTCTGGTCAGAGAGAAAAAATATCGTGCGTTGCGTCATCCGCCTGATTGTCCATGTCCTGCCACGGAACACAAGGGAGTAAAACTTGGAACCATACGTTATCAAGCTCAACGAGCTTGGGATGAGTGATGTTGAGACCGTAGGTGGGAAGAACGCCTCTCTCGGCGAAATGATCAGCAACTTGAGCAATCTCGGTGTCAGCGTACCGGGTGGTTTCGCCACGACGGCGGACGCCTACCGCGAATTTCTTAAATCCGACAATCTCGACAAGCGCATTAATGCGCTGCTTGATGACCTGAATGTCGACGACATCAAAGCGCTGACCGCAGCCGGTGATCAGATTCGCAACTGGATACTTGAACAACCGCTACCGCAGCGCCTGATGGACGAGATGCAAACCGCCTGGCAGGAGATGAGCGGCGGCCGCGATATAACAGTGGCGGTTCGTTCGTCTGCAACCGCAGAGGATCTTCCGGACGCTTCTTTCGCAGGCCAGCAGGAGACCTTCCTCAACATTCGCGGACTCGACAATGTCGTCACTGCGATGCACCAGGTATTCGCATCATTGTTTAATGACCGGGCCATTGCTTACCGTGTGCACCAGGGATTTGACCACAGTGTCGTCGCACTTTCTGCTGGTATCCAGACAATGGTCCGCAGTGACGTCGGCGCCGCCGGCGTAATGTTTACACTGGATACGGAATCCGGTTTTCGCGACGCTGTGTTTATCACATCGTCCTACGGCCTCGGTGAAACAGTTGTGCAGGGCGCAGTTAATCCCGATGAATTCTATGTCTACAAGCCAGCCCTGAACCAAGGCAAGCGACCGATTCTGCGCAAGAACCTGGGCAGCAAGCTGATCAAGATGGTTTACAGCGAAAACCCGGACCCTGGTAAAACGGTGGATACCGTTGATGTCGATGAAGCCGACAGCAACCGGTTTTCGTTAAGCGACGAAGATGTCATCGAACTGTCGAAAATGGCGGTCACGATCGAGAATCATTACCAGCGCCCGATGGACATTGAATGGGGGAAAGACGGTACTGACGGCAAACTGTATATCCTGCAGGCACGCCCGGAGACTGTACAAAGCCGAAGTGGTCGCGTCATCCAGCGCTACACACTGAAAAATCACTCCGACGTCATTACAACCGGCCGAAGTATCGGGCAGAAAATCGGTGCCGGAACGGCGCGGGTCATCCGCAGTGTCGACGAAATGGATCGCGTACAGCCCGGCGACGTTCTGGTTTCAGATATGACGGATCCCGATTGGGAACCGGTAATGAAGCGCGCTGCCGCGATCGTCACCAATCGTGGCGGTCGTACCTGCCATGCAGCGATCATTGCTCGTGAACTTGGTATTCCGGCCGTGGTCGGTAGCGGCGACGCGACCGACAAAATCAAGGACGGTGCCGACGTCACGGTAAGCTGCGCCGAAGGCGACGAAGGCTTTGTTTATGACGGATGCCTGGAATTCGAACAAACCCAGATAGAGCTCGATTCGTTGCCGGATATCCCGGTAAAAATCATGATGAATGTCGGTAATCCGGATCGGGCATTCGATTTTGCCACAATCCCGAATCGCGGCGTCGGCCTGGCGCGGCTCGAATTCATCATTAACAGAATGATTGGCGTGCATCCGCAAGCCCTGCTGGAATATGCAACGCTGGACTCGGATACCAAGGCCGCCGTTGACGACCAGAAGGCGGGCTACGACGATCCGGTTGAATTCTTTGTCGACAAACTGGCGGAAGGCGTTGCGACTATCGCTGCCGCATTCGCGCCGGAACCGGTCATCGTACGCATGTCGGATTTCAAGTCGAACGAATATGCAAACCTGATTGGTGGCGATATCTACGAGCCGGATGAAGAAAATCCGATGCTCGGCTTTCGCGGGGCTGCACGGTATGTATCGCCGACGTTCCGGCCCTGCTTTGACCTTGAATGTCGTGCATTGAAGCGGGTGCGCAACGAAATGGGCCTCGGCAATGTACAGGTCATGATCCCGTTCGTTCGTACTGTGCAACAAGCCAAAGACGTCCTTGCCGTCATGGCCGAGAATGGCCTGCAACGCGGTAAGGATGACCTCAAGGTTATTATGATGTGCGAGCTGCCGACCAACGCATTGCTCGCTGAGCAGTACCTTGAGCACTTCGATGGCATGTCGATCGGTTCGAATGACATGACGCAACTTGCGTTAGGGCTTGACCGCGATTCGGCACTGATTGCAGACGACTTTGATGAACGCGACGACGCAGTGAAGGCCTTGCTCGCCATGTCCATTGCTGCCTGCAAAGCGCAAAACAAATACGTCGGAATCTGTGGGCAGGGACCTTCAGATCACCCCGATCTCGCACGCTGGCTTCTGGATCAGGGCATCGAAAGCATGTCGCTGAATCCCGATACCGTTATCGAGACCTGGATGTTCCTGGCAGGCGAAACAGTCCGCTAGAAATCAGAAGCGATCGTAGCGCGAGCGTCGCTGCCAACGAATACGTGGCAGCCAGATGCCGAGGATAATACCAACCAGCAACACCAGGGCACCGGCCATAAACCAGTAGCGTGTCGTTTTGCTGGCCAACTGGCGGTTTTCCTGCTGCAGGGTATCGGCGCGGATTTGCGCGCTCGCAAGATCGTCCATCAATGTGCGATTTTGCTCATTGATTCCGAGTACATTTGCCGCCGTTCGCTTGATTTCCGCCAGTTCCTGCTCGAGCGCCGCTTTTTCGTTTTGCAGCGCCGCGATTCGTTCGTTCGCCGTATCGTATTGACCCTTGATCGCCGTTAGCTGCGAACCCAGCGAAGAGCCACGTGAAGTTGCATTGGTCAGCTGGCTACTCAGCGTTTCGAGTTGTTCCCGGGCACTGCGCTCATTCATGAGGTAACGAGTCAGCACCCAGCCTTCGGTTCCGCCCGGGGTTACGACTCGTGAATAGCCCGATTCGGAATCTCGCTCCAGTACTTCCAGCTGCATGCCGCTGCTCACCATGAGCTGAATCGCGTTGCTGGTGCTGGGTCCGGAGCGCAGGGTAATTTCGAACTGATCGCTGACCCAGGCCGGCTCTGCATGAGCCGCCGATGCCAGCAGGAGAAGAATCAGGATACTGCCGAGATGTGTCGATTTATTCATCGCGCAACTATAAGATAAGGTTAGCATTTTGGCCAGTCAAAGATTAATCAAATCAGTCGCTTATCGGCGACAGTTCGGCAACATTCTGCTCCCAGTTGCGGCCGTCAAACGGCGTGACCGTGAGCTTGTCAATGGTCCCGGGGTCCAGGCAATTGACGTTGATACTGTATCCGTCCGGATGCGACCGCGGCACGTAATACGACTTGATGCCACAATGCTGGCAAAAATAATGCTGTGCCGCACCGGTATTAAATGTGTACGTTGTCAGCGCTTCGCGGCCCTGTAGCAAACGGAAATTCGTGCGCGACACGAACAAATGCAGGAATCCACACATCGCACAGATGCTGCAGTTGCACTGGGCCGCTTCGATTGCGGCAGGTGCTTCGATCTCAAACTTTACAGCACCGCAGTGACACCCTCCAGTATGTGTTGTCATGCCGCCTCCTTTTGCCAGACCGCTAAATGATTATTCGCAGGCATCGCATACAGGCGCACTCGCCGCAGTCCGGCGGCGGTGGCAAATCCGTCGAGTTCTTCGATGTCGCGTATTCCCATCCGTGCATCGCGCGACTGCAACGATTGATGGAACGCTTCGTTGCTTGCTGTATTGAACGCGCCATTCTGGCGAAACGGCCCGTAAAGGCAAAACACACCGCCGCTGGGGACGATATCGCCAACGAGCCGGAACATCTTCTCGACACCTGTCAGACTCATGATGTGCGCGGTATTTGCCGAGAACACGGCGTCGTAGTGTTGTCCGGCCAATCGAGCCGACTGGACATCCAGCGATAACGGCGCACGCAGGTTATCCAGTCTGGCATCGGCCAACCTGGCGAGGATTCCGGCGTGGTTCTCGTCGAGATCACTCGTTTGCCAGACCAGGTGTGGCATCGCAGCGGCCATTGACACCGCGTGTTGGCCGGTTCCGGAGCCAATCTCCAGTAGCGATGATACCGCGGCAAACTCGTCGCGCAGTACCTTCAAAATCGGTCCGGTATTGCGCGCTGCGTATTCTGAAAACGGTGCGTCAGTCATTGGCTGTAGATCCGGCCATCACTTCAGCATCGAAGAGATGCTCGCGGTAGAAATTCAACTCGTCAATCGAATCACGAATGTCCGACAACGCAAGATGCTCTGACTCTTTGTTAAAGCCTTTTGCGAGTTCGGGTGTCCACAACGTCGCCAATATTTTCAGCGTACTCACATCAAGATTTCGATAGTGAAAATAACGCTCCAGCGCCGGCATTTCGCGCGCCAGGAATCGTCGATCCTGGCAAATGCTGTTACCACACATTGGCGACGCACCCTCGTTTACCCACTGCCGCAGGAATTCCAGCGTAGCCTGCTCTGCCTCAGCTGCACTGGTATGGCTTTCGCTGACACGTTGCGTCAATCCGGATTTGCCGTGCTGTCGCGTGTTCCACTCATCCATGCTTTCCATTACTGACAATGGCTGGTGAATGGCCATCACCGGGCCGACCGCAAGTTCACTTAGATACTTGTCGGTGACAATTGTTGCAATCTCAATGATGGAGTCCGTCTGAGTACATAGACCTGTCATTTCCAGGTCTATCCAGATCAGATTTGTTGACCGGTCCGGCGCTGTGTCTGGCATTGATCGAAACCTCGTGTGTTCGGAGCGCCAAGTTTACATGTACGGGAAGTGCAAGGCTGCCCGCATGGCGGCATACTTCGCCCGTGACTGCCCATTCTGCAACTGTGACCGCAACTTTTAGCCGCCGCATGGCTTTGCGCCTGGCCGATGGCGGCGAGGTACACGCGCGCATTAAAGGCAAACGGTTGAAGCCGGTCTGCGGCGACCAGGTCAGCGCGGAACCGATCGAAGGCGAGTCGGACTGGCTGATCACGGCAATTCGGGAACGGCGCAACGAACTCGCCAGGCCGAACTCGCGTGGACAGGTTGAAGTTCTCGCGGCCAACCTGGACGCGCTGGTTGTCGTCGCCGCCGCATCACCGGTGCCCGACTGGTTCATCGTTGATCGTTACCTGTGTGCCGCTGAATTGATGGGCGTTGAGCCGATTGTGGTCTTCAACAAGACAGACCTGCTTGAGGGCCACGATATCGAGATCGACGAGCTGCAGGAGTATCGCGACATCGGCGTGGTCACGCTGGAATGCAGTGCGGAGTCAGGAGCAGGCCTGCCGGTGTTGCAGCAGCACCTGGCAGGACGTCAGGCAATTATTGTTGGCCAGTCAGGAGTTGGAAAGTCGAGCCTGATCAACGAAATGGCCGTGGATTCCAGGCAGCGCACTGCGGGAATTTCCGCGAAGACCGGTGAGGGACGGCACACAACCGTCAACTCGGTATTGATGACATTGCGTTCAGGCGGTGCGGTGATTGATTCGCCGGGCGTCCGCGACTACGCCCCGGCCCTGACAGAGCTGGCCGACGTCGCCCGCGGCTTTCGGGAAATTTCGGCTGCATCACAACACTGCCGCTTCGCAAACTGCCGCCACTTGAGGGAACCTGGCTGCGCAGTAAAAGCCGCACTCGACGATGGTGCGATCAGTTTCCGTCGCTACGAAAGCTACAAGCGCCTGATGAACCTGACGGCAAAAAGGACCAACAACCGCTACTAGCCCGGGGGCCAGCGTAGCTGCCGGCCACCCAACAGATGCAGGTGCAGGTGGAACACGGTCTGCCCGGCGGCTTCATTACAATTCATCACCGTCCGGTAGCCCTCTTCTGCGATCCCTTCTGTTGCTGCTATTGCACGCGCCGCGGAATAGAGACTCCCGACTATTGCTTCGTCTTGCTGCTCTATGTCATTAATCGTCGACACGTGCTGGCGTGGAATTATCAATACATGTGTCGGCGCCTGCGGATTGATGTCCCGAAACGCAATTGCCGTATCGGACTCAAAAATGATGTCTGCCGGTATTTCACCCGCAAGAATCTTGCAAAAAAGACAATCCGTGTTCGCATCGCTCATGGCACTACCTCTAGTCGACTGCCCGCCGCCCGTAAAATGCGTGAGACAATGTACCACCGTCAACGTACTCAAGCTCGCCACCGAGCGGCACACCGTGTGCGATCCTGCTGGCCGACACGTCAAAGCGGGCGGCGATGTCAGCCAGGTAATGTGCAGTCGCGTCGCCTTCTACCGTGGGATTGGTTGCGATGATCAATTCCTTGACTTCGCCTTCCGCCAGCCACTCTTCAAGTCGCGTCAACCCCAGTTCGTCAGGACCGATGCCATCGAGTGGCGACAGATGCCCCATCAGAACGAAGTACACCCCACGAAAGCCGGTTGCGTCCTCAAGTGCCATGACATCGGCTGGCGACTCGACCACGCACAATTGCGCGCTATCGCGACCACTGGCGGAACAGATTGAGCAGAGCTCATGCTCGGTGAACATTCGACACCGGCTGCAATGCCCTATCCCGGATACCGCCTCAGCAAGCGCCTGCGACAAGCCATTCGCCCCATCACGATCGCGTTCCAGTAAATGGAATGCAATCCGCTGCGCCGATTTCTGTCCGACACCGGGCATGCAGCGCAAACCGTCAATGAGCCGGACCAGTAAAGGGGAATAGGACATTGGTTAAAACGGCAATTTCATGCCGGGCGGCAAATTCATTCCCGATGTCATACCTGAGAATTTTTCCTGCACAGTCTTTTCCACCTTGCGAATCGAATCGTTGAACGCAGCAACAATAAGGTCTTCGAGCATTTCCTTGTCGTCGCCGACCAGTGAATCATCTATCTCAACCGATTTGACCTGGTGTTGACACGTCATCGTAATTTTTACCATTCCTGCGCCGGATTCGCCGGTGACAGTAATCGTCGCCATCTCCTCCTGGGCCTTCTTCATGTTGGCCTGCATTTCCTGCGCCTGCTTCATCAATTGGCCAATACCGCCTTTCATCCTTTGTCTCCGCTGATTATCTCGATCGTGTCTGTCTTGAGTTCTGCACCAAACATGGTCTTCAGGGTTTGCACGTTCGGGTCGGCCTCCAGTGACTGTCGCGCCTGTTCCAGCTTTTCGTCTGCCATCCTCGATTCCTGCTGCAGCGGTGTCTCTGCCTGTGCCGCACCAATACTGATGTCAACCAGCAGCGTCTCGCCGAAGTATTTGCTCAGTTCCGCGGCAATCGTATCCCTGCGCTGTTTGGTCAGCATGGATTCCGATCGCGGGTCGAGCCCAAGGTACACGGTATTCGCCTCCCGACGCAGGAAGGCACAATTGCTGGCCAGCAAGCGTGCCGCGCCGCTCAATTGCAGGCGGCCCACCAGCTCGCTCCAGTCGGGTTCTTCCCAGTTCGCTGCCGGGGGTGTAACGGCCGCAGCAGCGGCCGTCGCGGCCGGCTTCGCCTTTTGTCTCGGCTTCGACGTCGCAGAATTCGTTGGCTCGCTTTGGCCCGACACTGCACCGCCGCTCGTGCCGCCTTCTGCCGTTGCCGGTTTGAACGCAAGCATTCGCAGCAAGGTCATTTCAGCGCCACTGCGTGGGTCGGGGGCCAGGTGCAAATCCCTGCGACCCATAACAGCGACCTGGTAATAAAGCTGCACGTCTTCACTCGACATGGCGTCTGCCAGCGCCGTTATATCGGCCTCCTCGAGTTCATCCTCGGTGTCGCAAGCGCCAACAACCTGGTAGACCGCAACACGCTGCAAATCCCGCGCGATGTCATCCAGCAGGCGGGCGTAGTCGGGGAATTGTTCATCAATTTCGCGTAGCTTGCCGATGATGCCTTTCGCGTCGCCGGCGCTGAGCAAGCGCATGATGCTCATTACATGATCGCGATCAATGGTGCCGAGCATCGCGGCCGTCGATTTTTCTTCGATCTTGCCACCGCAATAGGCGATAGCCTGGTCCAGCAGGCTGAGTGCGTCGCGCATGCTGCCATCGGCAGCCCGTGCCAGCAACGCCAGCGCAGCGGCATCAGCCGCTATATTCTCGGCGTCACAAATGTGTGCCAGGCGATCAGAAATCAGGCGCGGCGTCATGCGCTTGAGATTGAATTGCAGGCAGCGCGACAGTACTGTCGCCGGGAGTTTCTGCGGGTCCGTTGTTGCCAGCAGAAACTTCACATGCTCCGGCGGTTCTTCCAGCGTCTTCAGCAATGCGTTAAACGAACTTCGAGACAACATGTGCACCTCGTCAATGAGATACACCTTGTAGCGCCCGCGCGCGGCTGCGTACTGCACGTTGTCCAGCAAATCGCGCGTATCGTCAACCTTGGTCTTGGATGCCGCATCGACCTCGATCAGGTCAACGAACCGGCCCTCGTCAATTTCCGTACATGCACTGCATTCGCCGCACGGCTCAGCGCTGACGCCCTTCTCGCAATTCAGTGCCTTCGCAAGAATCCGTGCAATGGTTGTCTTGCCAACACCGCGCGTCCCGGTAAACAGGTAGGCATGGTGCAGCCGGCCGGTCTCGAGTGCGTTCATCAAGGCCTGCAGGACGTGCTCCTGCCCCACGGTGTCGGAAAAATCTTTTGGCCGCCATTTGCGGGCAAGGACGAGATAGCTCATAAAAATTCTTGGACCGCTGCGCGTTTCCGGATCGCTGGGTGAATTGTTCAGTGTAACGCAAGTGGCCCGCGCCAGCTGCTCCCCGGCACCCGGCATCACTGCTACCGTTGCTCCCTTCCGGGCCTGGCGGAGTTCACAGCTGACCGTCGCGGGGAAGCCGACGCGAGCCGGGCGGAATTATCGCTGCTTCGCGGTCGATACACAACGTGGTCCGAATTGGCAGATATTGCACAGGACTTTATGTCAGGCCACGGCTAGGCATACAATCAGGAGGTCATCCGGCGAATGAGGTGCAGCGTGATCGAATTCAGGCTCAACGGCGAAACCGTTTCCAGCAACTCCCCTCCCGATACCCCGCTACTCTGGGTCATTCGAGACGAACTTAAGCTGAAAGGCACCAAATTCGGGTGTGGCATCGCCCGATGTGGCGCCTGCACCGTACATGTCGATGGTGCCGCTACCCGATCGTGTATCACGCCGCTCAGCGTGATCGAGGACAAGTCGGTTACGACGATCGAGGGTCTCGACAGCGACGTTGGTAAGTCATTGCAGACCGCGTGGGTTGAGCACCAGGTCCCGCAGTGCGGCTACTGCCAGTCGGGGCAAATCATGCAGGCGGCCGACCTGCTGGCAAACAACCGCAATCCCACCGACGAGGACATTAATACCGCTATGGACGGCAATCTGTGCCGGTGTATGGCCTACGTGCGAATCCGCAAGGCGATCAAGTCTGCGGCCAACAACGAGGAGGCTTAAGTCATGGCGATGCGCAAGGAAAATATCGTCGTCACGCGGCGGTCATTTATTGCCGGAACTGCCAGCACCGGACTGATTATGGGACTGGGATCGTTATTGCCTGGCTGCAGTAGCGACGATGCTGCGAGTGATATTGCCAATGGCGGGGCGAGCAAACAGTTCTCCCCTGCCGTCTGGTTCGAAATTGACGGCAATGGGGCCATTCTCATCAATATCGCGAAAGCCGAAATGGGCCAGCACGTTGGCACGTCGCTCGCGCGTATTGTCGCCGACGAACTCGGTGCCGACTGGAGCAAGGTCTCAGTCAAGTATGTCGACAGCGATCCGAAATGGGGTTACATGGTGACCGGCGGCTCCTGGTCCGTCGTCACCTCGTTCGCGATGTTGTCGCAGGCCGGAGCAGCGGGTCGTAGCGTGCTGCTTGAGGCCGGGGCCGCATTGCTCGGTGTCGCAGTCGATGAATGCGGTGTCGCGAACAGCCGCGTTGAGGCAAACGGTAATCATGTCTCATTTGCGGAAATCGTATCCAAAGGGGATGTCAGTCGCGTTTTTAGCGACGAGGAACTCGCTGCAATGCCCATTAAGCCGGCGGCCGAGCGACAATTTATCGGCCACGACACCAGGGCACTGGACATTCCGGACAAGACAACCGGAGATGCTGTGTATGGCCTGGATGCTGAGTTGCCGGGTATGGTTTACGCGCACCCGATGATTCCGCCGACCCGCTACGGCAGCACGATAAACTCGATTGACGATACCGCAGCAAGAGACATTCCGGGGTATCTTCAGACCATCGAGATCAACGACCCCAGCGATATCATTCAAAGCTGGGCACTGGTCATTGCCGACTCATTTCCGGCCGCGATGAAGGCAGCAAAAGTCGTGAACGTCGATTGGACCCCGGGGGAAACTGCCACGGTTTCCGAGGCGCAGTTGTTTTCGGAAGGCGCGAAACTCGCGGCCGACAACAACGCCGGCACCCTGTTTGTCGACCACGGCGATGTCGCTGCCGCGCGCGCCGCGGCCGCGACGACCCTGACGGCGAGCTACCGTACCGGTAGCGCGCTGCACTTTACCCTCGAACCGCAGAACGCCCTGGTCGAATTCGTTGATGGTGTCTGTCATGTTCATGCTGGCAACCAATGGCAATCCCTGATTATTCCGTACCTTGCAGCTGCGCTGCAGATTGAGGAATCGGACATTGTTATTCACCAGTATTATCTTGGCGGTGGTTTTGGGCGCCGCCTGTTCGGCGATCAGATGATCCCCGCCGCAATTGCAGCACGCGAACTCGACCGTCCGGTAAAACTGGTATTCGAACGTGCTGACGACAGTCGTTTCGATTGTGTCCGCTCACCCTCCGTCGTGAAATTTGACGCGTCTTTCGACGACTCCGGTGACCTGACGGGCATTGAACATGCTGTCGTCGCCGGCTGGCCAACACTTGCTATGGCGCCGGGATTTCTTGGTGCCGGGGTGGATGGCAATGGCAAGTTCGACGGCTTCTCGGTCAATGGTGCGGATCATTGGTATACGCTGCCAAACCATCGCGTACGCGCGATAAACAATGACCTGGCGCAACGGACATTTCTGCCCGGCTGGTTACGTGCGGTCGGCCCCGGCTGGATCGGCTGGGGTGTCGAATGCTTTATGGACGAAATTGCCGCCAGGCTCGGGCAGGACCCTGTTGAATTCCGCCTCTCGCTACTGGATGGCAGTGGCAAAAATGCGGGCGAAGCACCGCGCGCTGTCGGAGGCGCGGCACGCCTCGCCGCTGTCTTGCGTGATGTCAGCGAACGCGCTAATTGGGGACGCGCACTCCCTGCCGGGGAAGGGATGGGCGTCGCTGTCAGTTTTGGACAGGAGCGCGATAAGCCAACCTGGACGGCATGCATAGCGCACGTCGCCGTCGACCCAGAATCGCAAGCGGTTAACGTGAAAAAAATCTGGCAATCGCTCGACTGCGGCACGGTGGTCCACCCGGACGGTGCCCTGGCGCAAGCTGAAGGCGCAACGCTGTGGGGCCTGAGCCTGGCGTTGCACGAAGGCACGCGCTTCAGAGACGGGCAAGTCGCGGATACTAACCTGGATACCTATCAACCGTTGCGCATCTCCGATGTTCCCAAACTCGATATACAATTTATGGACAGCACGGAGTTTCCGACGGGCCTCGGTGAGCCCCCTTTGATCGCTGTTCCACCGGCGATAGGGAATGCCGTGTTTGCCGCCAGCGGGGTTCGTGTGCGAGACCTGCCTATTCGATTGTAGGCTGCGTCGCAGATGGAGCCGCTCGACGCGCATCGAGGAACTCGATTGCTCTCGCCATCGCATCCACGCTGGGTAGTTGGTGCCCCCTGCGCCGCTCCACAATCAGTTTGCAGTGTTCAATGCCGGCTTTCCTGAATGCGGTATAGACGCGGCGCGTCAGCTGCTCATTGAAATCGTCGCTCCCGGTCAGAAACACATGGTGGTTTTCCTGCATCACATCGAGCAGGGGTGGCGGTTGCGTCCGATCCCAGATTTCAGCACCACCTATATAAATGCCGCCACGAAACAAGCCCGGGTTGGCCGCCATGAGCCGGCCGGCGGTCTTGCCACCGCCGGAAAACCCGGACAAATAAATCCGTTCTGCGTCCACCGAGTAATCGCTCGCGGCAATGCGCGGCGCCAGCAAGGCGAGAAACATGCGTTTGCTCACTGCAACCCTGTTGCCTGAATTGTTGGCGCCAATCCAGATCATGTTGTTCTGCTGCAGCAGGTGCTTCCAGGCGCGTGGTGGCCCACCACGCTTCGTAGGGCTGACATAGACTAAAACACCGACCGGCCGCGCCGGATCGTAGTCTGCCGGCACGAAAAGCTGCCAACTCATCGCGTCGTCAGAGCGCAGAATCTCGCCGGCTTTCTCAGCGCCTGCGTCGCCGAGCAACTCCTGTGCGGTGAACGAGAGTTCGAAGAAGCCGGTTCGCGGCCCCTGCACGGGCGCATCGGCCGCCGCTACCGTCGCCACAAGCGACACGGCAACCAGCACGATGCTTCGGACCTTGCTCATGCGGCATTAGTCTGGATTTAGCGGCGGGAGTTCAGCCCGCCGCGTATATAAACTACACGGGAATCAGGTCGCAGAAGCTGCCGCAATACTCGCAATCGACGCATCCAGCGTTGCATTGAACTCATCATCGGACTGCTGGGCACTCAACCCTTCTGACAACGCGCGTGAGAAACTGGCGACCATGCCCTTCTGCCGGCTCAGACGATCGTTCGCCTCCTCGCGGGAATACCCACCCGACAGTGCCACAACGCGCGCTACATTCGGGTGCGCGATGCAATCGGCATACAGGCCATCGTTTTCGGGCAGCGTCAGTTTCAACATTACGATCTCGTCGGCATCGAGGCTATTCAGTTGCCGCATAATCGCAGCCTTTAGCAAGTCTTCCGCAGCCGCTTTGTCCGGACAATGAATGTCCACTTCCGGCTCGATAATAGGGACAAGACCGGCAGCGACGATTTGTTTGCCAATCTCGAATTGCTGTTCGACGACCGCATTGATGCCCTTTTCATTGGCTTCCTTGATAACCGAGCGCATCTTGGTACCAAAAATTCCGGCTGCATTGGCTTTTTCCAGTAGCGCATCGAGGCCCGGGATCGGATTCATGACCTGCACGCCGTCAGCGACATCCGCAAGACCTTTATCGACCTTCAGAAACGGCACCACGTTCTTGACGTTCCACAGGTACGTGGCGGTTGGCTGGCCTTCAACTTCCCGGTCCATTGTGTTTTCGAACAATATCGCACCCAGAATCCGGTCCCCGGAAAATGCCGGACTCGTCATGATGCGGGTTCTCATCGCGTGAACGACGGTATACATCTCGTCATCGTTGGACCAGGCATCCGGTGTAATACCGTACAAGCCGAGTGCTTTCGGGGTGCTGCCGCCACTTTGATCCAGTGCTGCGATGAAACCTGGCGCGGTTTTGATTTTTTGTAGTTGATCAGCGTTGCTCACGGGTGCCTCTGCAAATAATGAATGGATTCGAATGGACAGTGATTCTACAGGATATGCGAACAATTGGGCACGGCTATCAGCCACTTTGCGGCGCCTGAAGGGGCTGGATGGGCGCTCTGCGCCCGGGCATGCGACTTCGCCGCTGCGCCCGTCGAACAGGGTTCGGAATCCTTACGCCCACTCGGCCCAAATGCAAAAGGCCCCGAATGGGGCCTTTCACATTCTGGCGGAGAGGGCGGGATGGGCGCTCTGCGCCCGGGCATGCGACTTCGCCGCTGCGCCCGTCGAACAGGGTTCGGAATCCTTACGCCCACTCGGCCCAAATGCAAAAGGCCCCGAATGGGGCCTTTCACATTCTGGCGGAGAGGGCGGGATGGGCGCTCTGCGCCCGGGCATGCGACTTCGCCGCTGCGCCCGTCGAACAGGGTTCGGAATCCTTACGCCCACTCGGCCCAAATGCAAAAGGCCCCGAATGGGGCCTTTCACATTCTGGCGGAGAGGGCGGGATGGGCGCTCTGCGCCCGGGCATGCGACTTCGCCGCTGCGCCCGTCGAACAGGGTTCGGAATCCTTACGCCCACTCGGCCCAAATGCAAAAGGCCCCGAATGGGGCCTTTCACATTCTGGCGGAGAGGGCGGGATTCGAACCCGCGGTACGCTATAAACGTACACTCGCTTTCCAAGCGAGCGCCTTAAGCCGCTCAGCCACCTCTCCAAATTTTTTGCTGCTCTATCTCACCCGCCAGGCGGGATTGATTCGAATCCGCTCGCGCCGATTCTCACCCCTTCGGGGCGCGCTTCGCGCGTCTAAAACGCTGTCGCGTTTTTTCGAACCCGCGGTACGCTATAAACGTACACTCGCGTTGACTCGTCGCATTACTCCTCGCCCTTCGGGCCGCTTCGCGGTACAAAATCGCTCCTGCGATTTTGTAAGCCGCTCAGCCACCTCTCCGATGTCTTTACCCGCTTGCGCTGCCGCTCAGGGCCGACGGAGCGGCTTCAATGCAACGTGCGCCCTCTGGCCGTGGCGGGCTTTCCGCCTTCGGAATGGGCATTTCCTTGAATTCCTCCAACGGGTCAAGGCCATCCGGAACGACGATTTTTTTACCGGGGACAACCGCCTGATAGGCCTTTGGTTCATCGCAGGTTTCACTGATTTTTGCGCCACCACAGGCAGACAGGCCGCACATGAATGCAACGCCTGCAAGGGTAATCGTCAGCCTGACTGGGGTCATGCATGGTCCTCCAGAGTGACACCAGCAGTTCGCATGGCGGCACGCATTTTGTCGTGATACTGCAACGGGAACGGCGTCAAAGGCAGCCGGATATGGTCTTCCATCAGGCCGATTTGACTGACCGCCCATTTTACGGGAATAGGGTTCGACTCAACAAACAGCATCTTGTTCAGTGGCTGCAAACTCGCATCCAGGGCCATTGCCTCACCTCGCGATCCGGATACAGCGAGTCGGCACAACTCCGCTACCTGGCGCGGTGCAACATTGCCGCTTACTGTGACAACGCCTTTCCCGCCCTGCTCGATGAAGGGCAGCAGTGTGAAGTCATCGCCGCTGAAGCAGTCGATGTCGCTACCAACAAGCTCCAGGATGGCATTGAGGCGGTCAATATCGCCTGTCGCCTCTTTTATCGCGAAAATATTGTCATGGCGCGCAAGTTGCGCAACGGTTTCAGGCAGCATGTCGGCGACGGTGCGGCCGGGAACGTTGTACATCATGATCGGCTTTCGAACTGCGTCAGCGATTGTCGAGAAATGCCTGATAAGCCCGTCCTGCACCGGCTTGTTGTAGTACGGAACAACGATCAGGTAGGCGTCAATACCACTGTCCGCAACAGCAACTGACAGGTCCACAGTCTGTGCCGTCGAATTTGAACCGGTACCGGCAATAATCGGCAATCGCCCCGCGGCCAGTTCCACAGCGCGATGAATCAGCTCAATGTGTTCGTCCCGCGACAATGTCGCCGACTCGCCCGTGGTGCCCGCGATTACCAGGCCATCACTGCCCTGCTCGACATGAAAATCGATCAAGCGCTTGAGGCTGTCGTAATCGACCTGATTATTGCCATCAAATGGCGTAACGAGGGCGACCAGGCTTCCGCTAAACACATGTTGTCCTCGCCACAAATAAGGCGGCGATGTTACTGTTCATGTCCGGTGCTGGCAAGGGTTCCTTGCCGAGGTTCACCGAACCTAAGGAATATATAAGAAAAATGTCACAACTTATTGTAATTTCAGCAGTTGGTACGGACAGGACCGGCGTTGTACACGACCTGACCAAGGTTATTCTTTCCTGCGGCGGAAACATCGAGGAAAGCCGCATGACAACACTGGGCTCCGAATTCGCCATGCTGTTGCTGGTCTCCGGTAACTGGGCAACGCTCAACAAGCTGGAACAAGGCCTGCAGAAACTGGGTAACAGCAAGGAATTGACCGTTGCCATTCGCCAGACAGATGCGAAAAGACCCGCCGGCGACCGCATGCCCTACGCAGTCGACATCGTCAGCCTCGATCAGCAAGGCATCGTTTTCAATCTTGCGAATTTTTTCGCATCACGGGACATTGAGATAGCCGACGTCGCAACCCGCAGTTACGCGGCTGCCCATACCGGTTCACCGATGTTTTCTGTGCAGATGGCAATCAACGTGCCGTCGACGGTCCACATTGCACAACTGCGTGAAGAGTTCCTCGAGATTTGCGACCGCCTGAACCTGGACGCAATCCTCGAGCCCGTAAAAGGATAAACCTGATAAGAAGCATGAAGGGAAAATTATTGTGAGCGCACCCAAACTCAATCGTGTTGTCGCTGACTTCAAGGCGGAGGCAACCAGCGACCAGACCATTCACCTGAAGTCTCTGCGCGGGCAGAATGTCGTCTTGTACTTCTACCCGAAGGACAGCACGCCAGGTTGCACAACCGAAGGCCAGGACTTTCGCGATCTGCACACGAAATTTCGCCGCAATAAAACGCGTATATTCGGGGTCTCCCGGGATTCATTGAAATCCCACGAACGATTCAGGGAAAAGCAGAGTTTCCCGTTTGAATTAATCTCGGATCCGGACGAAAAACTGTGTCGACAATTCGATGTTATTCGGGAAAAAACCTTGTACGGTCGAAAATTCATGGGTATTGAACGCAGTACCTTCCTGATCGATGCAGCCGGTAAACTGCGCCAGGAATGGCGCAAGGTAAAAGTTAAAAACCATGCCGCCGAGGTGCTTGACGCGGTTAAATTGCTTAAATAACGGGAACGCTGCCGACACGGGCCAGTCTTAGCCACTATGCTTAAAATATTGAAAAATCGCCTGCTCACTGCTGCCGTATTTGCGTTACTGGTCTTCACTTGTGGCGCGGGTGCGGATGAAATCAAGCTGCCAGACCTTGGCAGCCCCGCTGACGCCATTCTTTCGGCTGACACCGAGGCCCAGGTCGGGCGCGCGATCATGCGCGATATCCGCGCGTCCGGGGCCGTTGTTGAAGACCCGCTGGTCACCGAATACATAAACGAAATTGGTAGCAAAGTTGCGGCCCAGACCAACGAAGGCGATCACAGCTTCACGTTTTTTGTGGTGGAAGACCCCAGGATCAACGCATTCGCGCTGCCCGGCGGCTACATCGGCGTTCACACCGGCTTGCTGGATGCCACGCGCAACGAGGACGAACTCGCCGGCGTCCTGGCACACGAAGTTGCCCACGTCACGCAACGCCATATCGCGCGCGCAATTCATGCCAATTCAAGGCAAAGCCTGCTGTCGACCGCGATTATGCTGGGCGCTATTCTGGCTGGCGCCGCCAGCGGCAATTCGGATGTTGCCCAGGCCGGCATCGCGGTCGGACAGGGAACCGCGATCCAGCAGCAAATCGATTTCACCCGGGCAAACGAATACGAAGCCGACCGCGTCGGCATCGCCGCACTGGCGAATGCGGGTTTCGACCCCTACGGTATGGCATCTTTTTTCGATGTCATGTCACGGCAAAACAGCCGCTCACCCGATGAACGTGCGCCGCAGTTCCTGCTCACCCACCCGGTAACCAGTGCCAGGATAGCCGAGGCGCGCAATCGAGCGCGCGACTATCCGGCCATACGCAGCGATGATTCGATCAGCTACCGTATTGCCAAGGTCCGAACCAAAGTATTCAGTTTTGATACGCCGAAAGCGGCTGTTGCCTATTTCGACGATCGCCCATACCAGAACCAGAATGAAGTCGAGCGCTATGGCCGGATGTTGGCCTACATGCTCAACGATGACACCTACAAGGCACTCGACATAGGCGAATACCTGGTTGATCAAAACCCGAACGTTATCGCCTATCACATTGCGCTGGGTGAAATTTACGTCAAACTCGGCCGCAATGACGACGCGCTCCGGGTCTTCGAGAATGCTGTCAAATTGTTTCCGCGCAATGTTCCGCTGGTCGTCGCTTATAGCGAGCGATTGCTCGAACTGGATCAGCCCACGAAAGCCCATGCGCTACTACTCGATCTCCTCAACAATGTACCGCCGACACCGAACCAGGTCCGCCTGATTGCACGCGCAGCCAGCGAGGCCGGTGAAAGTGCCGAGTCACTCTATTACCTGTCTGAGTACCGCCTGATGATTGGCGACCTGGTCGGAGGCATCACCTATTTACAACAGGCCCTGCGCTTGCCCCAATTGCAGGAGATCCAGAGAATTCGCTTTGAAGCCCGCATCGACTTTATTCGCGAATTCATGTCCGAGGAACAACTGCGTCGACTGCATCGCGATCGACCCTCGGGCATTGCGGCACGCAATGCAGACTGACATGGCTGCTGCCTCGGGCCGCCTGATCTGCATCGGCCTGGCAGTCCTGTCGACCGCATGCGCGTCAATACCGCCTGAGCAGCGCACCGAGACTGACCCCTGGGAGACGCTAAATCGCCCGCTGTACGATATCAACACGACCATCGACAAGGTGACAACCAAGCCGCTCGCACGCGGGTACCGGAAAATTGTTCCATCGCCGTTGCGAAACGGTGTCGCAAACTTTTTCGAAAACCTGACAACACCAGCGTCGGCACTGAATAACTTTCTGCAGGGCAAGCCAAAGCGCGGCTTTTCCGAGGTCGGCCGCTTTATATTCAACAGCAGTTTGGGTATCGGTGGCCTGTTCGATGTTGCAACCCAGGGCGGCATGGAGAAATATCGCGAGGATTTCGGTCAGACTGCGGCGGTCTGGGGCATTCCCGATGGCCCCTACGTCATGCTGCCCTTCATGGGGCCCAAGACCTTGCGCGATGCCGTGCTGATGCCTCTTGACGTCATGTCGACGCCCCTCTACTACTACGAGAACACATCGGTACGCGACAAACTGCTTGTACTGCGCATCATCGACCTGCGCTACCAGTTACTTAAAGCGGAGAAGTTTCTCGATGATTCAAAGGACCCGTACGTAACATTGCGCGAGTCGTACCTGCAAAACAGGGAATATGAAATCTATGATGGTGAGCCACCCGAAGATGAGGATTTCTACGACGATTTTCTGCTGGAAGACGAAGACTAGGTCGGGTCAACGTCAATCGTCAGCATTGGCCTGAGAGTCAGGCGCTTCTATAAATCCTGCCCAACGCTCGCCCCGTGTCAGCAACCCATCCACCTCGGTCGTTTTCGCGATATCCATGACACGCTGCGGCATACCGGAAAACCGTATTTCGCGAACCGTGTGATTGGCCCAGGTTACCCATTCCAGCAGTAACGCCAGTCCAGCTGAATCGCTATTTGTGACTGCAGAAAGATCAATCTCCAGGCGCGTATGTGCCTCGAATGGTTCTTCGCTGGCGCGTAGAATTTTCTCGGCCGTATCGAAGGTCATTTCCCCGGCCAGCGAGAAATTACCGTCACCGAGATCTTTGAGTTCGAAGTCACTCACCCGTACTGGAACCGCCACTTGCCGCGATTTCGGCTTCAAGCCGTTCGATCACTGCATCCAGGCTGGATGAGCGAATTTCCGAGTCCAGTTCGGCACGAAAATTTCGCACATAGGAAACGCCTTCGATCACGACGTTGAACAACAGCCAGCCGCTCTTGCGTTTGACCAGTTCATAGTCGACCGACACCTTCGTGCCGTCTGTCAGCAGCACTGTGCTTTTGATTTTTGCCCGCGGCTTTGACGCGTCGCCACGAAATGGCAGGATTTCGACGCGCTCCTGGCGAAACTCGAGCAGCCCGTCAGCGTAGCGGCGCACGAGTGCGTTGTAGAAGGCATCAATGAATCGTTCCCGCTGCTCTGCATTCGCACCACGCCAGTGTTTCGCCAAAACGACTTGCGCGGCGAATTTGCGATCAAACCGCGGCAACAGGATTTCGTCGATGAGTGCGTACAAGTCGTCCTTATTGGCTGCCAGCTCTTCGTTACGGCCAGCCATTTTTTCAGACAGCAATTGCACTGCTTCGTCGATGACCTGTTTTGGATCGGCGACGTCAGCAGCATGCGCCAGTGAGACCGGCAATACCAACACCCACAGCGCTAGAATGACTGCCTTCATTCGTCGTCTCCTGATTTGGAATTGACCAAGAATTTGCCTATCAGATTTTCCAATACTATTGCCGATTGCGTGAAATAGATTTCACTGCCGTTCTCAAGATAGGTATCCGAGCCTCCCGCCTGCAAGCCGATATACTGGCTGCCAAGCAGGCCGGCAGTCAGGATACTGGCATCCGAATCATCCGGAATCTTGTCGTATTGGGCATCAATCACCAGCGTGACTTTTGCATCCAGAGTCTCCGGGTCGAAACTGACGCTTGTGACACGGCCGATCGTCACACCGGACATTGATACCGGTGCCCTACTCTTCAGACTGCCCACGTTCTCAAAACGCGCTTCTACTTCGAACGTATCGTTCGCAGAGAATGTATCCCCACCTGTCGTCTGCGTCGTCATGAAGAACAACGCGGACATGCCGAGCAGGACAAACAGCCCGGTTCCTATTTCGATGGATCGTGTTTGTTGCATGTTTGCTCCTTAAAGCATCACTGCCGTGATCATGAAATCCAGTATCAGCACCGCGATCGCCGAAATAACAACGGTCCGGGTTGTGGCGCGGCCGACCCCTTCCGCTGTCGGAACCGTATTGTACCCCTCCCATACCGCCAGCAAACTCGTTACCACACCAAAAACGATGCTCTTGATGATGCCCTCGCGAACGTCACTAATGTCCACGGACAACTGCATTTGCTGCCAGAAAGCACCAACGTCAACGCTGAGCAGTCCGACGGAGACAATATGCGAGCCGAACAGGCCAATGCAGATAAATATTGCGACCAGCAACGGCATCGCGACGACGCCACCGAGGAAACGCGGCACCAGTACCCGGCGCACCGGGTTCACCGCCATCATCTCCATCGCCGCCAGCTGATCGGTTGCCTTCATCAGGCCAATCTCCGACGACAACGCGGTCCCGGCACGCCCGGCAAAAAGCAAGGCCGTAATTACCGGTCCCAGCTCCTTGAGGAGCGACAACGCGACCACCGTTCCCACCGAGTCTTCTGCGTTGAATTTGGACAGGTTGGAGTAACCCTGTAATCCGAGCACGCCGCCGACAAATAAACCGCAGACCATGATAATGACCAGCGACAAGGCGCCAGTATTGTAGATCTGCTTCACAACCAGCCCGGGACGCCTGACCACCATCCTCGGTGAGTGGCGCAGCAAACGCAGGAAGAACAGTTGAAACGCGCCAAAGGTCCGGACGAACTCCCGCGAGGTTTGGTAAATATCCCTTACAAGTCCCGTCACTCGGAGTCCCGCCCCAGCAATTGCTCAGCGTAATTTGGCGCATCGAAATGAAACGCAACCGGGCCGTCGGCCATACCGTGCATGAACTGTCGCACCAGTTCCGAATTCGCCCGGTGCAATTCATCGGGACTGCCGCTGGCCGCAACCTTGCCGTCTGATATCAGGTAGCTCCGATCCGCAACAGTGGACACTTCTGCGACATCATGACTAACGACAATACTGGTAATGCCAAGCGCATCATTCATTCGACGCACCAGGCGCACAATCACACCCATGGATATCGGATCGAGCCCGACGAATGGTTCGTCGTAAATGAGGATTTCCGGGTCCATAACCATGGCACGTGCCAGGGCAACCCGCCTGGCCATGCCACCTGACAGTTCGGAAGGTTGCATGTCCGCAGCACCACGCAGACCTACCGCGTGCAGTTTGGTCAAGACAACGTGCCGAATCAGCCGGTTCGACAAATTGGTGTGCTCACGTAACGGAAACGCGACATTCTCGAAAACATTCAAGTCGGTTAACAGCGCGCCATTCTGGAACAGCATCCCAAAGCGTTGCCGGAGGGCGTAAAGGCCTTTCTGGTTCAGCGAAGAAATATCAACGCCGCCAACATGAATGCTGCCTTGTTCCGGCACCAGCTGGCGCGTGATCAGCCTGAGCAGCGTCGTCTTGCCGGTACCGCTCGGCCCCATCAGGGCGGTCACCTCGCCGCGCTTGATGGTCAGGTTCAGATTCTTAAAGATCATGCGGGAACCGCGCGAATACGTGAGGTCGCGGATTTCGATCAAATTTTCGCTTTCGTTGTCCAACAACAGTCGCCCGTACTTGCCCGATTTCAGGACGGCGTAGCATAGCAAAAAGCGTCCGTTGTCATACGAGATTAGCCACAGGTGTAGCCGCGAGCATCAAATAGGACTAAAATAGTCCCTTATATTGATATTCGATGGTCCTGGCGTGCTCAGAATCAGCAAACTCACCGATTACGGTACCGTGTTACTCGCGCAGTTGGCGGCTGACCAGGCATCTGTGCGCAGCGCGGCTGATGTGGCCAGCGCAA
This sequence comes from uncultured Woeseiaceae bacterium, assembly GCA_963976215.1. Lineage (GTDB taxonomy): Bacteria > Pseudomonadota > Gammaproteobacteria > Steroidobacterales > Woeseiaceae > UBA1847. The sequence goes on from CAXBJV010000001.1 coordinate 90,461, forward strand.
CGGGCATCGCGTTGCCGACGGTCAGCAAGTTGCTGAAGCTGCTGGCGCGCGCCGGACTGGTGACATCAACACGCGGCAGCAATGGCGGCTACAAGCTGGCACGCGACGCGTCGCAGATCAGTGCCGCTGACGTCATTGACGCGCTCGAAGGTCCTGTGTCGATAACCGAATGCAGCAGTACCGACAGCCGTTGTGAACATGAGGGCGTCTGCAATGTTGGTGGTGCCTGGCAGAACATCAATGTGGCTATACGCAACGCCTTGCAGGAGGTCAGCCTGCGAGACCTGCTACGCGGAAACAATCCTGCACCGCCGTTTCGCTTCGCAGGGTTCCCTATTAACGTTGAGAAAAAAGATGCCTGAAAAGGCGGCAAGCAACTATGTCATCTGAAAATATTGAAAGTATTGTCAACCGGCGCTACGAGCACGGCTTTGTCACCGATATCGAAAGCGATGGCCTGCCGCCAGGACTGGACGAGTCGGTCATATGCGCGATTTCGGCGCTCAAGAAAGAACCGGATTTCATGCTGCAGTGGCGGCTGCAAGCGTATCGCCAATGGCTGGAAATGCGTGAGCCGACCTGGGCACACGTGCACTACCCCGCTATTGATTTCAATGCCATATCCTACTATTCCGCCCCCAAGTCGGACGACGACAAGCCAAAGAGCCTGGATGAGGTCGACCCCAAGCTGCTCGAAACCTACGACAAACTCGGCATCCCGTTGCATGAACGTGCGCGGCTTGCCGGCGTTGCTGTCGATGCCGTGTTCGACAGCGTATCCGTGGCAACGACATTCAAGGCGAAACTCTCGGAGGCCGGTGTCATCTTTTGTTCTTTTTCTGAAGCCGTTCGTGAACATCCGGAACTGGTGCAAAAGTATCTTGGCAGCGTCGTGCCGCGGCGCGACAATTTTTATGCAGCGCTGAATAGCGCGGTTTTCAGTGACGGGTCGTTCGTGTACGTGCCGAAAGGCGTGCGTTGCCCGATGGAGTTATCGACCTACTTCCGCATCAATGCGGCGAACACCGGGCAATTCGAGCGAACACTGATCATTGCCGACGAAGGCAGCTACGTCAGTTACCTGGAGGGCTGCACCGCGCCAATGCGTGACGAAAACCAGCTGCATGCGGCGGTTGTCGAACTCGTGGCACTGGAAGGTGCGGAAATAAAATATTCCACGGTGCAGAACTGGTATCCCGGTGATGAAAACGGCGTCGGAGGCATATACAACTTCGTGACCAAGCGCGGCGACTGCCGCGGCGCGAATTCCAAAATTTCCTGGACACAGGTCGAAACCGGCTCCGCAATCACCTGGAAATACCCGAGCTGCATCCTGCGTGGCGAAAATTCCGTTGGCGAATTTTATTCAGTCGCAGTCGCAAACAATATGCAGCAGGCCGATACCGGCACCAAGATGATCCATATCGGCGCAAATTCCAGTAGCACGATCGTCTCCAAAGGCATCTCGGCCGGGAAAGCACAGAATGCGTATCGCGGCCTGGTTAAAGTCATGCCAACGGCGCACGGCGCGAGAAACCACACACAGTGCGACTCCCTGCTGATCGGCAAGGACTGCGGTGCACACACCTTTCCGTACATGGAAATCAAGAATCCGTCGGCAAAAATTGAACACGAAGCGACCACGTCGAAAATTTCGGCCAGCCAGCTGTTTTATTGCCGGCAAAGAGGCATCTCCGAAGAAGATGCTGTGAACATGATCGTCAATGGCTTCTGCAAGGAAGTCTTCAAAGAATTGCCGATGGAATTTGCCGTCGAGGCACAGGCGCTGTTGAACGTCAGTCTCGAAGGCGCTGTCGGCTAAGGAATGTCAATGCTGGAAATAAAGAATCTTAAAGCCCGAATCGGTGATACAGAAATTCTGCGCGGCTTGTCGCTGTCAGTGGCCGCGGGTGAAGTGCACGCAATTATGGGGCCGAACGGCTCCGGAAAAAGTACGCTGGCGCAAGTCATTGCCGGCCACGAGGACTACGTCGTCACCGCTGGCGAAGTCAATTACCAGGGATCGAGCCTGCTCGGTCTGGACCCGGAAATTCGTGCTCGCGAGGGCATTTTTCTCGGCTTTCAATATCCTGTCGAAATTGCAGGCGTTAACAATGCCTACCTGCTTAAGGCCGCCGTCAATGCCAAACGGCAGCACCAGGGCCTCGACGAAATCGACGCGTTCGAATTCCTGAAACTCGCGCGCGAAAAAATGGCGTTGCTGCATATGGATCCGAAGTTTCTCAATCGCGGCGTCAATGAGGGCTTTTCCGGCGGCGAGAAAAAGCGCAACGAAATCCTGCAAATGGCGATGCTGGAACCGAAGCTGGCGATTCTTGATGAAACGGATTCCGGTCTCGATATCGACGCACTGAAAGCCGTCGCCGAGGGCGTTAACGCACTGCGTGACCCGGAGCGCGCAATTGTGCTCGTGACGCACTACCAGCGCCTGCTGGACTACATTGAACCGGACCATGTGCATGTCCTGTCGAAAGGCCGCATTGTTCGCTCGGGCGACAAGTCACTGGCGCTCGAGCTTGAAGAGAAAGGCTACGACTGGGTGCGCGAGGCAGCAAGCGGATGAAGTCGGCCAATCTCGCCATGCATGAGCTTCGTGAGGCAGTCATGCGTATTCCTGCGGACAAAATAACGGCCGATCGCACGAGTGCGCTTGCGCGTCTCGGCGCCGGCGAACTTCCGACCTTGCGACACGAAGACTGGAAGTACACCGACCTTCGCCCGGCGGTCGACATCAGCAATCGCTGGCTTGCCGCTGGAGCAAGCAATAGCCACCCTGATTCGCTGGACGCGACAATATCCGGTATCAGACAGAGCATTGAGGCCAATTGGCTGGTGATCGCGAACGGCGTCGTCGATACCTCGCAGTTCGATGCCGCGGCCGGAGTCCGACTGCAGCGCTTCAGTGAATCGTCGCCACCTGAGAACCCGGCAACACCGCTAAGCGATCTGAATGTCGCGTTGTTGGCCGATGGCGTTCGGCTGGAAGTGCACGCGGCAACCGAGAAACCAATCGGGCTGTTGATCATCGATTCGTCGGAGTCGGCGGTGACTGTGTCGCAGGCAAACCTGGCTATTGAAATTGCAGCGGGCTGTGATGCAGAGATCATCGAATACCAGTCATCCAGCGGCGAATTCGACAATTACTGCAATTCATCTATCACGCTGCAGATCGATGAAGGTGCCAAAGCACGCTACGTCAGAATTCAGGATCGTGACGTGCGCCACACCCACACTGCTCGACTGGATGTTCGCGCTGGTGCTGGCAGCGAGCTGGATATGGCCGGCTATGATATTGGTGGCGGCCTGGTTCGCAACGATGTTGATATCGAACTGAATCAGCCAGGCGCGAACGTTCGCTTTAACGGACTTTACCTCGCGGGTGACGGCCAGCATATCGACAATCACACGCGCGTCGACCACAAAGTCGGGCCGGCAAGCTCATTCCAGGAGTATCGCGGCATTCTCAATGGCAAGTGTCGCTGTGTATGGAATGGTAAAGCCGTGGTTCATAAGGGTGCCGACGGCACGGACGCAAACCAGGCGAATCACAATCTGCTGCTGTCGGACAAGGCCGAGATCGACGCCAAACCCGAACTCGAGATCTATGCCGACGAAGTCAAGTGCAGCCACGGTACAACCGTAGGACAGCTCGACAAGCAAGCACTCTTCTATCTGCGAACGCGTGGCCTCAACCGTGCCGAAGCGAAGCAGCTGCTCACACATGCCTTTGCAGCAGACCTGGTACGGCGAGCTCCGGTCGCGGCCGCTCGCGACACTGTCGCGGCGCTGGTCAACCGAAAATTGTCAGCTCTTACGGAGAACGACCCGCTGTGAACCTTCCACAAGCAACCTCGATCGCCGACCTGAGCCATTGCCGCGAGGACTTTCCTGCGCTGCATCAAAAGGTCAACGGTCAGGCGCTGGTTTACCTCGACAGCGCGGCGTCTGCACAACAGCCGCTCGCGGTCATCGAAGCGGTTGCGCGCTACCAGCGCGAAGACCACGCGAATGTTCACCGCGGTGTGCACACACTGAGTCACCGGGCAACGGAGCTCTATGAAGGCGCGCGCGACAAGCTGCGCGACTTCATCAACGCATCCAGCCGCGCTGAAATCGTGTTGACCAGTGGCACCACCGAGGCAATCAACCTTGTTGCGCAAAGTTTTGCGCGCCCGAAACTGCGACCTGGCGACCAGGTATTGATCACCTGGCTCGAGCACCACTCGAACATCGTGCCGTGGCAGCTGGTCTGCGAGCAAACCGGCGCCGAGCTGGTCGTTGCGCCGATCAATGACCGCGGTGAAATCGAACTGGATGCATTGTTCGAGCGCATGACAGAACGGGTGAAACTGCTGGGTATCGGGCATGTGTCAAACGCGCTTGGGACCGTTAATCCGTTGGCGGAAGTTATCGCTCGGGCAAAACAGACCGGCATACCGGTATTGGTCGATGGAGCACAGGGTGTCCCGCACATGCAGGTCGATGTACAGGCTCTGGGTTGTGACTTCTACGCATTTTCCGGCCACAAGATGTTTGGCCCAACCGGGACCGGCGTACTGTGGGCGAAAGAGGAACTGCTCGAAAAAATGCCACCGTACAAGGGCGGCGGCGACATGATTCTCGAAGTCAATTTCGAACAAACGATATTCAACGAATTGCCCTACAAGTTTGAAGCCGGTACGCCCAATATTGCCGGCACGATTGGCCTGGGAGCAGCGGTCGACTACCTGCAGTCGATCGGACTGCAAAGCATTAAGGAGCATGAGACATCACTGCACGAATACATGGTGCAGTCCTTAGGCAGAATCGACGGAGTCCGCCTCATCGGAACCGCGAGTGACCAGGCAAGCGTTCAGTCTTTCATGCTGAACGACATACACCCGCATGACCTCGGCACGATTCTGGATCATCAGGGTATCGCCATTCGCACCGGGCACCACTGTGCGATGCCGGTCATGCAGCGCTTCGGGCTGCCCGGTACCGCCCGAGCGTCACTGGGGCTTTACAATTCTCGAAACGACATTGATCGCCTCGCAGCTGCGGTCGAAAAAGCGCGGCAGGTGTTTGCATGAACACAAGCCAGGAAAACAGCGAACTGCAAGACCTGTATCGCGAGCTGATTCTCGATCATGCGCGCAGCCCGAGAAATTTCGGGCGCCTTGAAGCGGCAACGCACAGCGCTGAAGGCATTAACCCTCTATGCGGCGACAAGTTGCGAGTGTATTTGCAGGTCAGCCCGGCCGGGACGGTTGAGCGCGCCGGCTTCGAGGGCTCCGGCTGTGCGATTTCGATGGCCTCGGCCTCACTGCTGACGGATACCGTTCGCAAAATGACGTCGGGCGATGCGGATGCCTGTTCTCAGTCAATAGTGCGGCGTCTCACCGGGCAATCCAAATCAGACGCGGAGCCGCTCCCCGCCGAGCTGGTCAAGCTCAAGGCTCTGGACGGCGTACGCGACCACCCTTCCAGGATCAAGTGCGCGACACTTGCCTGGCACACAATGCACGCAGCGCTGCATCACCGGGCGCTGGCCACAACGGAGTAAGGACACCCATGTTCGGCCATACCAATGAACCGTTTTCACTGTCGCGCGATGTCACGGCTGTGATTATTCCCGCAGGTGAAGAATTGACGCTGCGCGAAGGTACCAGCGGCTTTATTACACAAGCACTCGGCGGCAGTTTTACCGTGTACGTTGAAGGCAACCTGTTTCGCGTCTCCGGCGTCGATGCCGATGCGCTCGGCAAGGACCCGGTCCCGCCGCCGAAAATTCCGGAGAATGCGACAGATGCTGATATCGAAGCCGTCATCTGGGAGCAGCTCAAGACCTGCTACGATCCTGAAATACCGGTGGACATCGTCAACCTCGGCCTGGTGTATCGATGCGACATCAAGCCATTGGGCAACGGCGAACGTGCCGTCAGTGTCGACATGACCTTAACCGCACCCGGCTGCGGAATGGGTGAGGTGCTGGTCGCTGACGCACGCGAAAAAATCGCCATTATCCCGACCATTGCCGAGGTATCGGTGGAGCTGGTTTTCGATCCACCGTGGAATGTCGGCATGATGTCCGAGGAGGCGAGACTGCAAACTGGATTAATGTAATTTTTAACTATATTCTTTAAGTACATGAAAATACTTACTTTAGTTAGACACGCAAAGTCCAGCTGGAGCGATTCAGGCCTCAGCGATCGAGAGCGGCCGCTCAACCGGCGCGGCGAGCGCGATGCACCCGATATGGGGCAGAGAATTGCCGGGCACGGCATTCGACCGTCGCAGATAATCGCCAGCCCCGCGGTCCGCGCCTGGAGCACCGCAAGAATTATTGCCCAGGAAATCGCCTACCCGGTTGAGTTCCTGCAAAAGGAAGACCGTCTGTATCTTGCATCACTGACAGCCCTGCTCGATACGGTCGTTGCACAGGACGATGGCTTTAACGACTTGATGGTCGTTGGACACAATCCCGGCCTGACCGAATTTGCCAATTACCTGATACCGGGCATTACGAATAACCTGCCAACAGCGGGGGTTGTTTCAGTCCAGCTCGACACTGACACATGGAGCCTGTACGACAAGCCGGATTGCGAATTACTGGCTTTCGACTATCCGAAACTGAATCGCAGCAACTGACGCGATGTCAGCATTCCGGCACGTTGACGGCCAGTCCTCCTTTTGAGGTCTCTTTGTAATGGGCTGACATGTCGATACCGGTCTGGCGCATCGTTTCTATCACCTGGTCCAGCGTCACTTTGTGCGTGCCGTCGCCGTGCATCGCAAGCTGCGCCGCATTGATCGCTTTGACCGAACCCATCGCATTGCGCTCGATGCACGGAATCTGCACCAGGCCACCGATCGGATCGCAGGTGAGGCCAAGGTTGTGCTCCATACCAATCTCCGCCGCCTCTTCTACGTGATCGTTGGAGCCACCGAGCGCCGCGGCGAGACCACCCGCCGCCATTGAGCAGGCGACGCCTACCTCGCCCTGGCAGCCCATCTCCGCGCCAGAGATGGATGCATTAATCTTGTAAAGCACACCGATCGCACCAGCGGTCAGCAGGTAGCGGTGGCTGCCCTGCTCGTCTGCGTCGGGGATAAATTGTTCGTAGTACATCAGGACAGCCGGAATGATGCCGGCCGCGCCATTGGTCGGCGACGTAACGACCCGACCACCCGACGCATTCTCCTCGTTAACCGCGATCGCGTATGCGTTGACCCATTCCATGGCCTGCAAAGGTGACGGTGACGCGCGCTCACTCAATCGCTTGCTCAACTTGTGCGCCCTGCGTAGGACGGACATCTTGCCCGGGAGAACGCCTTCGGTGCGCAAACCGCGAGCGACACAATCGCGCATCGCCTGGCAGAGCATCGCGATTCGGCGGTTAACCTCCTCCTCGCTGCGCCATGAGGTTTCGTTGCGGTACACCAGCTCCGCGATACTCATATTGTTGTCAGCCGCACGTTGCAGCAAGCTTGCACTGGTTTTGTACGGAAACGGCGGCTCACCTTCCTGCGTCAGTGGTTCGGGTTCATCATTGCGAGCAATGAAGCCGCCACCCAGTGAATAATAGAGCTCTTCGATCAATATCGCGCCCGCTGCACTGTACGCGGTAAATCGCATGCCGTTGGTGTGGCGCGGTAATTCCTGCTCGAAATCAAATCTTAGATTCTGTTCAGGGTCGAACGCCAGCTCACCAATGCCGGGCACTTCGATGCACTTTTTCGCATGAATTGCGCGCAAGCGATCATCCACGGAATCCGGATCGATCGTTTCGGGTTCAAGCCCGTTCAGGCCCAACAGTATCGCCGCATCCGTCGCATGTCCCTTGCCAGTCCAGGCCAGCGATCCATGCAGACTGACGTTGATCGCAGCGACTTCGTCGGCAATTTCTGCAAGTCCACCGACAAACGCGCGCGCCGCTTTCATCGGCCCGACTGTGTGTGAACTCGACGGGCCAATACCGATTTTGAAAATATCAAATATGCTGATTGCAGCCATTAGCTGTCACCGCCCAAGGACAATAGACTTGCGTTTCCGCCGACAGCAGAGATGTTGTTGCTGACAGTAAACTCGCTGCCAAATCGCGGCAGGTAGTGCGGTCCGCCCGCTTTGGGGCCGGTTCCGGACAGGCCGCGACCACCAAATGGTTGTACCCCGACAACGGCGCCGATCATATTGCGGTTGATGTAGATGTTACCTGCACCGGAGAGCTCGGCCAGTTTGACGGCACGCGAATCGATGCGACTGTGCAGGCCCATGGTCAGGCCATAGCCGGTACTGTTAATCGCATCGACTGTTGCGGCAAGTCTTTTGCCGCTGTAACGCAGCACATGCAATACCGGACCGAACACTTCCCGTTGCAAGACATCAACACTGTCTATCTCAACCAGCGTCGGAGCAAAAAACGTCCCCGAATCACTCTGTTGCGGTAACGTGCAGCGGTGCAAAATATCGGCCTCCGCTTGCATGCGCTCGATGTGAGCCTCCAGCAAGGCCTTTGCGTCAGCATCGATCGTTGGTCCAACATCAGTGCTCAACAACGCAGGATCGCCGATTGACAGCTCGTCCATATGACCTTTGAGCAGATCGATAACTCGCGGCGCAATTTCTTCCTGCAGGCACAACAGGCGCAATGCCGAGCAACGCTGGCCGGCACTGTTAAACGCTGAGAAAACACTGTCCAGCACCACCTGTTCCGGCAGCGCCGAACTGTCCACGAACATCGCGTTCTGGCCGCCGGTTTCTGCGATAAACACCGCGATCGGTCCGTCACGATCGGCCAGCGACTTGTTGATGATCCTGGCAGTTTCGGTGGAGCCGGTAAACGCGACACCGGCAACCCGAGGGTCCGCCACTGCGCGGCCGCCAACCCGAGCACCGTCTCCGGGAAGAAAGTGCAGCACATCGCCAGGAATACCAGCTTCCAACATTAACTGCACCGCGCGGAACGCGACCAACGGGGTTTGCTCGGCGGGTTTTGCCAACACAGCATTGCCGGCCGCCAGCGCCGCGGCAACCTGCCCGGTAAATATTGCCAACGGAAAATTCCACGGGCTGATACAAACAAAAATGCCACGCCCACGGAGACCGAGTGTATTGCGCTCGCCAGTTGGCCCGGGCATTTCAGTTGGCTGGCCAAAATTTGCGCGCGCTTCGGCGGCGTAATAGCGCAGGAAATCCACCGCCTCGCGCAGTTCCGAAACAGCATCGGGTAAGGTTTTTCCGGCTTCCCGAATACACAATGCCAATAGCTCCGACGTATGCTGCTCGAACAGGTCGGCTACCTTGTTCAGAATCTCGGCACGTTCTGCCGCAGATCGCCTGTCCCAGGCAGCTTGCGCTTTGTGGCTCGCCTGCAGTGCTTCATCCACCAGTTGTTCGCTAGCTTGCGCGCATTGACCGATTATCTCTGCTGTGTTCGCCGGGTTTACAGACGGCAGTAAATCGCCGTCGCGAATTTGTCCATTGACGATAGGCCCCGCGTTGATCGACGCGGCCGAATTTTCCTCCATCGCCGCAAGCAAATCACGACGAACATTACGGTCCGGAAGGTTGATGCCCTGCGAATTGGGACGTGAATTACCAAACAGGTCGGCCGGCGTCAGAATCTGCGGGTGCGGCAATCCATCGTGCTCTCGTGCTGCACTGATCGGATCAGACACGATATCTTCCACCGCGATCTCTTCATCGACGATGCGATTCACGAACGACGTATTTGCACCGTTTTCCAACAGTCTTCGCACCAGGTACGGTAACAGGTCTTCATGACTGCCGACGGGTGCATAGACGCGACACGGGCGCCCGAGTTTATCGTCGTCGACCACCTCGGCATACAACTCTTCGCCCATGCCATGCAAACGCTGGAACTCGTAATCCCGGCTCGCACCACCGTAGTGAAGAATACTCGCCAGCGTATGCGCATTATGAGTCGCAAACTGTGGATAAATATTGTCACAATCATTTAATGCCTGGCGGGCACAAGCGAGATACGACACATCCGTATGCACCTTACGCGTAAACACGGGGTAACTGCCGAGACCCTGCTCCTGCCCCCGTTTGATCTCGGTATCCCAGTAGGCCCCTTTAACCAGCCGCACCGGAATTTTGCGACGCGACGCCCGGCCCAGCTCATCGACAAAACCCAACACGCGACGTGCGCGCCGCTGGTAGGTCTGCAATGCCAGTCCCATACCGTCCCAGCCGTCGAGCGCAGCATCGCCAAATGCACTTGCGAACACATCCAGAGACAACTCGAGTCTGTCCGCTTCTTCGGCATCGATCGTCAACGCGATCCCGGATTCCCTGGCATGAACTGCCAATTCGATGATTTTCGGCGTCAGTTCTTTCACGACGCGTTCTTCATGCGTGTACTGGTATCGCGGGTGCAATGCCGACAGCTTCACGGAGATACTCGCCGCGGAGAAAATATCACTGGCCGCTTGCTGCGGGCCGTTGCCAATAGCGCTTATCGCAGCGTGGTAGCTGTCAAAATATCGCGCTGCATCAGTCGCTGTCAGCGCAGCCTCGCCAAGCATGTCAAATGAATAGCGATACTTTCGGTTGTCTTTCTTGACCGATCGTTTAAGCGCCTCATCAATATTGCGCCCCATCACGAACTGGTGACCCATGATACGCATTGCCTGGCGCATAGCCGTGCGGACCACAGGCTCACCGGCCCGGCTCGCGAGTTTCTGCATCACCCGGGTCGGATTACGTTTTGCAGTATCGTCAATTTTCAGAAGCTGGCCCGTCAACATCAGGCCCCAGGTAGAGGCATTGACGAACAGTGAGTCACTGACGCCGAGATGTTCTTCCCAGTTAGCAGACGTAATCTTGTCTGCGATGAGTTTGTCCGCCGTATCGGCATCCGGAATCCGCAACAGCGCCTCGGCAATACACATGAGCAGCACGCCTTCCTCCGATGACAGGTCGTATTGCTGCAGGAACGCTTCGATGCCATTTTCGCTAGCAGAATTTTGGCGTACAGAATGTACCAGTTGAGCGGCCAGCTTCTGAATTTTATCCCGACCAATTTCCCCCGGATCGGCGGCCTCGGCCAGCTCCCGGACCAACGCCTGCTCGTCGGCCAGGTACAGTTCATGAATATCGGCGATCGTGCCCTCGCGGGCCGCTGGTTGATCAACAAAACCCATTAATGTTCTCCGCATGCCCGGCCTGTAGCGACCAGGAAAATGTGCATACAAGGCCGGCGATTATAGGGTATTAACCTGACCACGGGCATCGGTATTGAGCCGAATTCGATATATAATCGCTGGCCACCCTAATCATTGGACAGATACGTGGCCAACGCATTTCTCGATTCACTCGCAACCCGGACAGAATCTCTCAAGGCCGAAGGCCTCTTTAAATCAGAAAGACTCATTGCCGGACCGCAACAGGCAGCGATTCAGGTGCGAAATAATGGCGGCAACAGCGAGGTGCTCAACCTGTGCGCAAATAATTACCTGGGACTGGCAAATCATCCTGAGGTAATAGCCGCCGCACACCGGGCGCTGGATGAATTCGGCTATGGAATGGCGTCCGTGCGATTTATTTGCGGCACGCAGACCATTCACAAGCAGCTCGAGGAGCGCATCAGCGAATTTCTTGGTACTGAAGATACGATTCTTTATCCTTCCTGTTTCGACGCCAACGGTGGCTTGTTCGAGACCATCCTCACTGCAGAAGATGGCGTCATCAGCGATGCACTCAATCACGCGAGCATTATTGACGGCATCCGGCTTTGCAAGGCTTCTCGATATCGTTATGCCAACGATGACATGGCGGACCTCGAGGCACAGTTGCAGGCAGCCAGTGATTGCAAGAACCGACTGATCGTCAGCGACGGTGTGTTTTCCATGGACGGCACAATCGCCAATCTCGAAGGTATTTGTGACCTCGCAGATCGTTACGATGCCCTGACGATGATCGACGACTGCCACGCCACGGGGTTCCTGGGAGAGAACGGCCGCGGCACACACGAGTTCCGAAATGTCATGGGACGCATCGATATCATTACCGGGACACTTGGCAAGGCGCTCGGCGGCGCATCCGGCGGCTACACGTCCGGCCGCAAAGAGATCGTTGGCTGGCTGAGGCAACGATCCCGGCCCTACTTGTTCTCCAATTCCGTCGCACCGATGATTGCGGCGGCATCGATCGCCGTCCTCGACCTACTGCAGCGCGACAACACTTTGCAGCAGAAACTGCACAGCAATGCAGCGTACTTTCGCAGCAAGATGACCGAGCGCGGCTTCGACCTCAAGCCGGGCGAGCATCCAATTATCCCGGTAATGCTTGGTGACGCAAAGCTGGCATCACAGATGGCAGACATGTTGCTCGAACGCGGCATTTACGTCGTCGGCTTTTCATTCCCTGTCGTCCCGCAGGGCCAGGCGCGAATTCGCACACAAATGTCAGCGGGACTAACACAAGCACAGCTTGATCGTGCAATTAATGCTTTCACTGACGTAGGCCGGGAACTCCGGGTGATCAACTAATGCCGATTTACGGCTCCAAGGACGAAACATGAAAGCACTGGTAAAAGCCAAAGCTGAGCAAGGCATCTGGTTACGGGACATCGATAAACCGCGAGTGGGTCATAACGACGTGTTAATCAAGGTCAATCGCACTGCGATTTGCGGTACCGATATTCACATTTACAAGTGGGATGACTGGGCACAAGCCACCGTCCCGGTACCGCTCGCCGTCGGCCACGAATTCAGCGGCGAGATTGTCGACATGGGTGAGGAAGTGATCGGCTACGAACTCGGTGACCGCGTTTCCGCCGAAGGTCACATTACCTGTGGCGTTTGTCGCAATTGCCGCGCCGGTCGGCGCCATCTGTGCATGAATACCGTTGGTATTGGTGTGAACCGCGCTGGCGCATTTGCGGAGTTTATCGCGGTACCGGCATTTAATGTTTTCAAGCTACCCGATTCAATCAGCGACGACATGGCCTCAATCCTCGACCCGTTTGGCAACGCGACACATACCGCATTGTCTTTCGATCTCGTCGGCGAAGACGTGCTGATCACCGGCGCGGGCCCGATCGGTGTGATGGCCGTTGCGATCGCCCGCTACGCCGGCGCCCGGCATGTTGTCATTACAGACATCAACGAATACCGCCTCGATCTCGCGCGCAAGATGGGTGCAAGCCGTGCCGTCAATGTCAGCAACGAGTCACTGGATGAGGTCATGCAGGAATTGGGCATGGAGGAAGGATTCGACGTCGGCATGGAAATGTCCGGCAATGCGCAGGCGTTTCGCGACATGCTGCGCGCAATGCATCATGGCGGCAAAGTCGCGATTCTCGGTATCCCGCCGGATGAGACCAGCATCGACTGGAACCAGGTTATTTTCAAGGGGCTGGTGCTGAAAGGGATATACGGGCGCGAGATGTTCGAAACCTGGTACAAGATGTCGAGCATGCTGCAGAGCGGCCTGAATATCGAGCCGATCATTACGCACCACTTCCCGATGGATGATTTCCAACCCGCTTTCGAGCTAATGGCTTCCGGCCAAAGCGGCAAAGTGATCCTGCACTGGAGCTAGTCGATCTCGCAAAAACAATGTGAGTAGACGCCTCTCGGGTCGTTGAACTGCGCCAACCCGGCCAGCATTTGCTGCAGCTTGCCAGCGAACTGTTCCAGTGCGCCGGGTCCGTCGACGAGTTTCGAAAGGTCCACTCCGCTGGCCCTCGCGACCGAAAGAAAATCGAGAATCATTTGTTCGGTCGGCGAAATCGGTGTTTCTATCTGCTTTTGACCGTATTCTCCCTGCGCCAGGTTTGCCAGTTCCGCCGCTGCAAGAATGGCGTCATCGAGCGTACCCAACTCATCGATCAGGCCAAACTGCAGTGCATCAGTGCCGCTCCACACTTGTCCCTGTGCGACCTTGTCCACTGCGTCTTTTTCCATCTGGCGCGCCTCCGCAACGCCGGCTATAAAATCGTCGTAGGTATCATTGATGATGAGCTGGAACAATGCCCTGGTCTGCTCGGACATTTCCCGGTCCGGGCGCAGCTGCCCGACCCACGGGGTCGTGCCGACACCGTCTGTCGCGATGCCAATGGCATCGAGCGTACGCTGATAGGTCGGAAACATGCCGAAGACGCCAATCGAACCGGTGACGGTTGCCGGACTGGCCAGTACCTTGTCTGTTTCGGCGGCTATCCAGTAGCCGCCAGACGCGGCGACACTGCCCATCGAAGCAACGACCGGCTTTCCTGCCGCCTGCAATGCCTTGATCTCGTGTGCGATCACTTCGGATGCAAATACGCTGCCGCCAGGGCTGTCGACACGCAGTACCACGGCACTTACGGCGTCATCAGATAAGGCACGCCGCAACAACGCAGCGGTCGAATCGCCGCCGATCGTGCCGGACGGCTGCGAACCGTCGAGGATTGTGCCAACTGCAACAACTACAGCAACATTCCTGTCTTTGCTGTCGTCGCCTCTGAGCAGCCGCGTCTGCTGCAGGTATTCCCGGCTATGCACCGCTGCATACAACGCACTGTCATTCTCGTCTTCACCTGCATAGCCCTTCATTAATGTGCGAATTTCAGCGCGACTCAATAACGCATCGACCAGGCCCGCATCGCGTGCAGCGATAGCAATGTCACCGCCGGCTGCCGCGGTCTTCGTGACCATGTTCTGGACGAAATCATCGACCGTTCCAGCGTCCAGCCCACGCGCATTTTCAACGTCCTCCAGGTACATCGCCCAGAACTGGTCGATCAGGCGGGTACGCGCTTCGCGGTCCTGTGGCGACATGTCCATGCGGGTGTAAGGCTCGACAAAGGACTTATGCGTACCAACGCGGAACACGTTCCAGTCAAGTCGCAAGGTATCGATCAGGTCCTTGTAGTAGGTACGATAGCCGCCGTATCCGCGGACAAAAACCAGGCCCTTTGGATGCATGTACAGTTCATCGGCATGCGCAGCGATGTAGTAAGCCGCCTGGCTGTAAAAATCGGCGCTCGCAATCACCGCTTTGCCCGATGTTTTGAAGTCCTCAATCGCAGCGGCAACGGTCCGTAGCTTGCTGAGCCCGCCACTGCCCAGGGAACTCAACTCCAGGTGCACCGCCGTGATGCGATCATCCGTTTTCGCAATCTCGAGCGCATCGACAACGTCCTGCACCAGGGTTTGCGCGACTGCTTCATCGAGCAATTCCGCCAACGCCCGGTCGTAAGCGTCACCGTCCAGCTGTTCGACCAGCGCGCCAACCGGCTGGATCAGCAACGCAGCGCGCTGCGGCATCAGCGTGGGTGCACTGGACAGGGCACCAAAGAACACCAGGAACAGTACAACGAGCAGCAACAAATGCAGTATTTTACGGACGCCGTCGAGTCCGTACCAAAGCGACGAGATTACGCGGATGACGATGTTCCTGTTGCTCATGATTTATACCCTGCTCGTATTCCTACTCATATTCCTGCTCATAGCTGATTCGGTACAGAACATCCGCACGATCGTCGCTGATCAGCATCGAACCGTCCCTAAGGGTCAGAATGTCGACCGGCCTGCCCCGTACGGATTGCCCCTGCAACCAGCCGCTCGCGAACGGCCGGTAAGCAAGCGCTTTTTCTCCGTCGAGCGCTACTACTGACACCCGGTAGCCTACCTTTTTTGACCGATTCCATGAGCCGTGTTCCGCGATAAACAGCTGTCCGCGATATTTTTCCGGAAACATATCACCCGAATAGAATTCCAGGCCCAGTGACGCTACGTGAGCGCCCAATTTCTGTACAGGGGCGCGGAAATCACTGCAGCGTTTTCCGGAACCGAATTTCGGATCGGGAAAATCGCCCTGATGACAATAGGGATACCCGAAATGCTGCCCTGCCTCGCTGGCGTGATTCAGTTCGTCTGCCGGCAAGTCATCGCCCAGCATGTCGCGACCGTTGTCGGTGAACCACAGCTCGCCAGTATCCGGGTGCCAGGTCATGCCGACCGAGTTACGAATGCCGAACGAGTACGTCTCCCGTTCACTGCCATCCGGATTCATTCGATCAATGCGGGCAAATCCGGCCTCGTCGCAAATATTGCATGGCGCGCCGATACTGATGTACAGCTTGTTGTCAGGCCCAAAAGCGATATACCGCCAGCCATGATGTCGCTCGCTGGGCAAATCGATATCGAGAACCTCTGCCGCCGGAACGTCTTCCAGGTGCGATTCAATATCGCGATAGCGTGTGACACGATCAATTTCCGCGACATACAAGTCGCCATCATGGATTGCGATACCGTTTGGCGTATTCAGGCGACGTAACAGACGAATGGTGCGTCGGCCATTGTCGACAACCGCATAGACCGACCCACCACGCCGGTTGGAAACAAAGACCGTGCCATTCTCCCCCAATGCCAGTGAACGGGCATTGGGAACGGATGCGTACTCTTCAATCGTGAAACCCGGCGGCAATTCAATTTCCTCCAGCGCAAAGCTGTGGCTGGAAAAGACCGTAATGGCGAGCAAGATGATGCGCCGGAGCATTTTATTCACGACGTTCATTCAGCCAGGAAAAACAGGGACAACTGAGGCAAGAACGTGATCAATATGACGGACAGCATCAATATCAGCAAAAACGGAAAGGTCGCCGAGTACACATGCATGATCGGCTTTTCAAATCGATAACTGGCAATAAACAGGTTCAGCCCCACCGGCGGCGTCAAGTAGCCCAACTGCATGGCAGCGAGAAACACGATCCCCAAATGAACTTCATTGATGCCGTAGCCGGCAGCGATCGGCAGGATCAGTGGCACCACCAAGACGATTGCCGAAAAAATATCGAGAATGGCGCCCAGTACCAGCAGGAAAAACAACAACAGGATCAGGAATGTTGTCTGACTGCTGATCAAATCGGCCACAATTTCGAACAGCTTTTGCGGAATGTCCGCGTCAATCATATAGCTGGTCGACGCAACCGATACGGCAAGAATAATCAGGATGCCGCCCACCAACACCATCGACGAGCGCATGATTCCCGGCAGGTCGCGAAACGATATCTCGCGCAAAATCAGCACTTCGACGATCACGACGTAAAGCGCTGTCACCGCCGCTGCTTCCGACACGGCGAAAAATCCGGAATAAATACCGCCGAGGACAACAATCGGGAGCGGCAATTCCCAGATAGACTCCCGCAACGCTGCACCGACTTCGCGGATTGAAAAAGTGCTGAGTGGTTGCCGTATGTGGCGGTTCACCCACAGGCTGTAGCCGGACAACATGACCAGCATCAGCAGGCCCGGCAAAATGCCCGCGAGAAACAGATTCTCGATGGATACCTCGGCAACCACGCCATACAGGATTAGCGGCAAGGAGGGAGCGAACAGTAGCCCGAGGCTGCCCGCCGACGTCACGAGGCCGAGGTTGAAACGATCACCGTAGCCGTCCTGTTTTAATGCCGGGTACAGGATCGCCCCCAACGCAATAATGGTTACGCCGGACGCGCCCGTAAACGCAGTGAAGAATGCGCACGCCGCCAGGCAGACCAGCGCCAGGCCACCCGGCATCCACCCCAGCATCGCGCCGGTCAATCGCACCAGCCGCTTTGGGGCATTGCTCTCACTGAGCAGGTACCCGGCAAACGTGAACAACGGAATTGCCGCAAGAAACGACATGCTGGCGATGCTCTGGACCTCAATCGCCATGATCATCAGGTCCGAGTCCTGACTGTGAAAACCGATCATCGCGCTGGCAGCAATCACCGCGAACAACGGCGCACCGAGGATAGCCAATAGTGCGAGTAACAGGCTAAAGAGGATCAATCGTTTTCCTCTTCGCTATCTTCTTTGGAAAACAACATCTCCCCGACTTGCTGCAACGCAGCAACGACGAATCGGTATGCAATCAGTGCAAACGCGACTGGCATGATCGAATGTGCAATCCATGCGGGCGTGTCGACCAGCACCGTGTCTTCATACTCGATTTCGATCTGCAAGTAGCGCCACGCCTGGACGGCGATCAGCGCGCAGACAGCCGCCGCAAACAAATCGACAAAAATACGCAGCGCGTTGATCGCGCTGTCCGGCAGAAAATGCGACAACGCGTCGATACGAATGTGCCGGTTTTCGCGAACTGCAGCGATCGACCCGACCATTGCAAGCCACAACACCATCAGGCGTACCAGTTCGTCCGCCCAACCGAAGCCGGTACCGAATACTTCGCGCATGACAATCTGACCGACCGCAAGAATCATCATCGCCGACAGCATGCCGACCAGCATCACGGTTTCCAGCGTCGTGCCGGCCTTGTCGAACTTCTCCAGTACGCCTGAAATCGACACGTGTGCCTAGTCGCTGGCCGCTAAGTTCTGGCTGCGGTACTCGTCGATGTAGCCCAGCATTTCCTTGTACAAGTCGAGCGGAAACGCGCCGGCTTCTCCCTGCTGCAGATTGGATTCAAGCAGCAGATCGCGAACCTTCGTAAATTCGTCGCGATCGAACTCGACTTCCTGGATGCCACTTTTGACCAGCGCATCAAATGCTTCCTGGTTGTCACTGAGGTTTACACGGTCGAAGTTCCGGTACGTTTCTGCCATCACCTCACGAACGACCGCCTGATCCTGCGCACTGATTTTGTCGAATGTTTTCTTGTCGATTGCCATGAAACCCAGTGTGTAGACGAGCGGCACCTGCGTGACATATTTGACCTTGGTGTGCCACTGCATGATCAATGCCACCATCGGCGGAATTGCAACGATATCGATCAGCCCGGTTTGCAATCCGGTCAGTACGTCTGTCAGCGGCAGCGTTACAGGATTCAGGGACAAAGCCTCCATCGAGGCATAGCTGATCGGGTCGCCCTCTGGTACCCAGACGCGCTTGCCTTTCAGGTCCGCCAGCGTACGAACGGGTGTTGCCGACATGATGTTCGCAAACCCGGATGTCGCAAAACCAAAATTGACGAATCCAGCTTGTTCCAGGCCGTCCTGCAACTGCTTGTCCATGCGGCCGCGGACAAATGCTGCCTCTTCGGTAGAATTGAATACCAGCGGCATCCCGTAGAGATTCAGTCCGGAATACTGCGACGACAGCGCAGACGGTGTAAACGCGCCGCCCTGCAATTGTCGGATGCGGATCTGGCCGAGCACTTTCGCATCGTCGCCTTTCACGCCGCCACCGTAATACTTGATCAACACGCGTCCATCGGTGCGTTCCTTGATCGATTTCGCGCTTTCGCGCATGTCCGACATCCACTGCGACCCGTCCGGCGTCACAGTCGCGATCTTCAGCGTGACCGCAAATGCCGGCAGACTGAAGAGTACCGCTAGCGCGGCAATTAAGATCTTTTTCATAACGCTTCTATCCTGTTATCGAGCATCCGGTTGCCCAATGTGTGTCAAAAATACTCATCCGCCTCTGCGAGCAATTTGCTGGCCTCTTCCTGGGCCATTACGTTACTCAATACATATCCGTCCTGGTAAGGATCGGCTTGCAAAACTTCGTTAAGCAGTTGGTCGTGCAACTCCCGTTCATACAAAAGCTTGGCGTAGCTTTTTGCGAACTCGACTTTGGCACTCAAATCCTTGCCGGCCGATTCTGCTATTGCCAGTTCGAAGAATTGCCGTGCACGTTCAGGCTCGCCGCCCAAAGCCGGCGGCCGCAAAGTCAGCAAAATGCCCATGAACGTATAGACACTGCTATCAACATCGTCGCCACTGATCTCCAGGTAGTGATTCAACAAGGCTTCGATCTGGGGCAATTCAGCCAGTGAGTTCCAGTCGGAACTGTGCGCCCGGAGAAACGCCAGTGACGAAAAACCGTAGGCGTACAATGCGTCAGCCTGTTTCGGACCCACGCCATCCAGCGACGCCATGAATTCATCGTATGTTGCATCGGGCCATGCGCACGACGGCGCATACGTCTCACAGATCGCACTATAGCCGTATCCCCTGGCACGCCGGGTCAGTCTGGAAGCACGCACCGAATCCGTCGCGAAAACCGCACCATACGTCGCATAGAGCTTCGCGCCCGCCGCCAGCAGTTTGGGGCTGTCCGGACTGCCCTCAATCAGGGTATCCAGCGTCAGCAACAACGTCGGTACGCCGTCGCGGACCAGCTCCGGGTCATCCTGGTTCAATACCGCCGATGTCAGGTTTTCCGTAAAGCCGGAGGTCGCGTTCGACACGATCGTTGTGCAGCCGCTGCCAAGCCCGGCCAGGACGGCAATTATCAGAACTTTGTTCATATCACGAAGGACCCTGCTCGCGGCAATTGGTTCAGCCCAAACCACCGTATTGCCAACGAGTCGCCAGATAGGGCCGCATTATAACGAAAAAAGCCCCGGCCACTTCCGTGACCGGGGCGATGTTTTTCGAATGAAAATCAGATTTTTTCTTTGATTCTCGCCGCTTTACCGGTCAGGCCACGCAAGTAGTACAACTTGGCACGACGCACATCACCGCGCCGCTTGACCTCGATGGAGTCCACCACGGGGCTGTAGGTCTGAAATACCCGCTCAACCCCTTCACCGTGCGAAATCTTACGAACGGTAAAAGATGAGTTGATGCCGCGATTCCGCTTGGCAATGACCACACCCTCAAATGCCTGCAGGCGCTCGCGCTGGCCTTCCTTGACCTTGACCTGAACTACGATCGTGTCACCCGGTGCAAAGGTGGGTACTTCCTTGCCCATCTGCTCGTTGTCGATTGCTTCGATTATTTTGCTCATTGACTCTGCTCTTTCAAAAATTCATCCAGCAGCGCCTGCTGCTCGACATTCAAATCCAGTTTTTCCAGCAGGTCCGGCCGCCGTAAAAAGCTACGACCCAGTGCCTGCTTGTTTCGCCACCTGGCGATATCGGCATGATTGCCCGACAATAATACGTCCGGCACCGACTGTCCTTCCATCAGTTCCGGGCGTGTGTAGTGCGGATAATCAAGCAGGCCGTCCATAAACGAATCCTGCTCGGCCGACTCATCGTCACCCAGTACTCCCGGCAACAACCGAACAACTGCATCGATCATCGCCATCGCGGCAATTTCTCCGCCCGAAAGCACGAAATCACCCAGCGATAACTCGTCGTCAACATGCGCTTCAATCAATCGCTCGTCGACGCCTTCATATCGCCCTGCCAGGAAAACAACTCCAGGCAGTGTTGCCATTTTGCTCGCCTCCGCCTGGTCGAAAACACGACCCTGCGGCGACAGGTAGATCACCGGACACCCTTCGGGCATCTTGTCCCGCACCGTGCGCACTGCACTCGCGAGCGGTTCGTACTTCATCACCATGCCCGGGCCACCGCCATAAGGCCGGTCATCCACGGTACGGTGTGCATCCTGCGTGTGGTCGCGCGGATTTTCAGTCTCGATCGTGATCAACTCGCGATCACGTGCGCGCCCGACAACGCCGAAGCCACCAATATTCTCTACCATCTCGGGAAATAAACTGATGACAGCAAAACGCATTGATCAGTCCCATTCCCAGTCAACGGTGATTCGTGCTTTTTCCAAATCAACGCCGACAACAATTTTGTCCTTAACGAACGGTATCAACCGCTCCTGCTCACCTTTCACCACCATCACGTCGTGCGCGCCGGTCTCCAACAACGTGTCGACATTGCCGAGCACCGCGCCATCCAGGTGAACCACTTCCAGGCCAATCAGATCGGACCAGTAATACTGGCCGTCTTCCGGCTCCGGCAACTGCTTACGGCTGACGCCAATTTCGGCACCAACCAGGGCGGCTGCCTGGTCGCGGTCATCTACGCCTTCAAGACGCGCGATAACCGACTTTCCATGTCGCTGTCCTTCAACAACTCGCATGGCTTGCCAGTCGCCGTCCCGGCCGAGCAGCAATCCTTCGTACTTCAATACCGCTTCTCGCGGTTCGGTATACGAAAATACCTTTATCCAGCCCCGCACACCGAATGGACCAACAATCCGGCCCAGGACAAGCGGTGCCGTGGCCAAGACTTAAGCGCTGGCTGCCGCCTTGCGATGTTTCTTCAGCAGCGAAGCAACTCGTTCAGACGGTTGTGCGCCCTGGCCAACCCAGTAGTCGACGCGTTCAAGATCGATACGAAGATTCTCTTCGTTCTCTTTGCCGACAGGGTTGAAGAAACCGAGACGTTCGATGTACCTGCCGTCCCGACGATTTCGCGAGTCAGTGACAACCAGGTGATAAAAAGGCCGTTTTTTCGCGCCAGCGCGCGAAAGTCGAATACTTACCATTGCAATTCCGTGTTTGTTCTAAAGAGAGGCAGGCATGCCTGCGCTCGAGCGGACCCGAGTAGACGGCGCATTGTACGGGTTTTGAGCTAAATGTGAAGCGTTTCGGCGGCGAAAATTCCTAATATTTTCCATGCCTTACAAGCACCGTACCGCTTTATCTGCTGGCAGTGGCTGATTTCGGCCGAAATTTTAGCCAAATCCCGGTGGCATACCGCCGCCCGGCATGCCCCGCATCATTTTTTTCATGCCGCCTTTGGACATTTTTTTCATCATTTTTTCCATCTGCAAATGCTGCTTGAGCAGGCGGTTGACGTCCTGGATTTGCTGCCCGGCACCAAAGGCGATACGTTTTTTCCGCGAGCCGTTGATTGTCTTGGGAAAACGCCGCTCGTGCGGTGTCATCGAATTGATAATCGCAATCTGGCGGCGGATCTTTTGTTCATTGCCCGCATCCTGCAGTGCGGCGGCATTCACCTTGCCCGGAATCGGCAATTTCTCGAGCATCGATGCCAGCCCACCCATGTTCATCATTTGTTCGAGCTGATCACGAAGGTCCGCAAGATCAAATCCCCGGCCCTTCTTCAATTTCTTCGCGAGTTTCTCGGTTTTGTCCTTGTTGACTTTTTGCTCGATTTCCTCGACCAGTGTCAACACATCACCCATGCCGAGAATTCGCGACGCCATTCGGTCCGGATGAAACGCTTCCAGTGCATCGAGTTTTTCGCCGACGCCCATGAAGCGAATCGGTTTGCCCGTGACCTCGCGTACCGACAATGCGACGCCGCCCTTCGCATCGCCATCCGCTTTCGTCAGAATGACGCCAGTCAGCGGCAGGCTCTGGTCAAACGCGGTCGCGGCGTTGACCGCATCCTGGCCAGCCATACTGTCGACCACAAAAAGCGTTTCCTGCGGACTGGCCTTCGCGTGCACCGCGACGACTTCCTGCATCATGTCGCCGTCAACGTGTAACCGGCCCGCGGTATCGAGGATCAGGACGTCGGCAAAGGACTTCTGCGCCTCATCAAGCGCACGCGCTACAATTTTTTCCGGCTTCTCGCTTGCGTCACTGGCGCAATGCAGCGCACCGACTTCACCGGCGAGGGTTTGCAATTGCAGTATGGCGGCCGGCCGATGAACATCCACGCTGACCAGCATCACCTTCTTTTTTTCGGTCTCGATCAAGCGTTTTGCGAGTTTGGCAGCGGTCGTCGTTTTGCCGGCGCCCTGCAGTCCAGCGAGCATAATGACAACCGGCGGCTGCGCACGCAGGTCAAGCGGCGCAGTTTCCGAGCCAAGTATGCGCACCAGTTCCGCATGTATGATCTTGACCAGTTCCTGGCCAGGCGTAAGGCTCTTGCCGACTTCTTCGCCAATAGCCCGCTCTCGAATTCGCTCGATGAACGACTTGACCACCGGCAGCGCTACGTCCGCCTCAAGCAATGCGAGGCGCACCTGGCGCAAAGTGTCTTTTATGTTGGCCTCGCTCAGGCGGCCCTTGCCAGTGAGGCTCCGGGCAGCGTCCGACAGGCGGCCACTTAAGTTTTCGAACATGCCGGGATTCTAAACTGTCAGCACGGTCCCGCGCGAGAGCATTCGAATATTTTTGTCAGGCGCAGCCACAGTCACCTGCTCAAGGATGCGCTCTTCTTCACCGGGTTTCATTCCCGTTACCCAAATCTCCGGGTTGTGCTGCAGGCGACGAAGATCCGCGGTCAATGTCGTCGGCGTATAGTGTCCGGCGACGTTGGCCAGTTCCTGCATTTCATCCGGAAATGAAACTTCGATAACGAGCACCTTCAGCTCATCGCAGGCATTCAGTACCGGCCACAAGGTTTCATTGGTCTTGGTGTCGCCGCTGACCGCAAACACGCCACCTGAATTTTGTACCGTATAACCCAGCGATGGGACGCTGTGCATCACATCAACTGCGTAAAAGTCCCGATGACCAACCTGCACCGTGTCACCGGGACTGCAAACCTGGTATCTCAGCATTGGCTTTTCGGCCGACGGCAACTTGGAGAAATCCGGCCAGATGACACCATTGAACAGGTGATCCTGAACCGCACGCAGCGTTTCTTCGCGTGCGTAGACTGTCAGCGGTGTCGTGAAGTTTTCGTCGAACAATCGGTCGACCAGCATCGGCAAACCCGCAATATGATCCAGGTGCGAGTGCGTCAGGAACACATGCCTGATCGAATCGATGTCCTCCAGTTCGAGGTCACCGATACCGGTTCCAGCGTCGATAAGGACGTCATTGTCTATTAGCAGAGCCGAGGTCAGCGACCCTGCGCCGATTCCACCGCTACAGCCCAGTACACGAATTCTCATTGAGGAGGGTTCTCTTGATCTGCGCCATATGGGATGATTGAGAGAGTTCAAAGTTAGGTTAGTGCCTACCGGGTTTCTGTGTCTGAAATCACAATTTTCCTGCTCTACGCCAGTGCTGCCGTCATGTTCGGTGGCTCGCGCCTGCCGCGGCTTGCAGCAAAATCCTCGCTCCTTGTAACGTTTGCATTCGTGGCGCTTGTTGCCGGCATGCTGTTGCATGCGCAACAGCTGTACGCACTGATCCTGATCGATGGCGGATTTAACCTGTCGCTGGCAAATACCGCTTCACTCGTGGGACTGGAACTCGCGCTGGTTGCCTTGCTCGCAGCATTCGAACCCGCACTGCGCGGTATCAGTGCGGGCTTGCTATTGCTCGGTGCGCTTGCCGCCGCGGTAACGGGATTTGGCGATGCGGCAATCGCCAGTGCGGCGCTTCCCTGGCAGATTCAGGCGCACGTACTGATTTCACTGTTGTCGTACGGGCTACTGACCGTTGGCGCGATAGTTGCGATCTACGCGATGGTGCAGGAACGTCGGCTGCATGCGCGAAAACTGACGCCCAGCAACCATCTGTTTGCGCCCCTGGAAACAACCGAGCGTCTGTTGTTTGGTATTGCCGCAGCCGGATTTGCCGGTCTTGCAATCGCGATTCTTTCCGGCCTGACATTCGTGGACAATTTGTTTGCACAGCACCTCGCCCACAAGACGGTATTTTCGCTTCTCGCGCTGTTGGTGTTTGGCGCCTTACTGGCCGGACGATTCTTTGCCGGGTGGCGCGGCACGCGCGCCGTCAAGTTGTATCTCGGCGGATTCCTGCTGCTCTGTGTTGCTTATTTCGGGACCCGAATGATCCTGGAGCAGCTCGACCGAAGCTGGAGCTGAGACGCGAGTTCTTGACAGTCCCCGGGTGTGCTGTTGAACTGGGCGGTATCGATTGATCTGGAGGTGCCCTGCTTTTGGGCGACGACATTCCACTAGCAGGCCTGCTCGGTTTGCTTGCTGTGCTGCTGATTCTGTCCGCGTTTTTCTCAGGCTCGGAAACAGCGCTGATGAGCCTCAATCGCTACCAGTTGCGCCATAAGGCACAGGAAGGCCATCGCGGCGCCAAGCTCGCCGAAGCGCTGTTGCAAAGACCGGACCGATTGATTGGTCTGATCCTGCTCGGCAACAACCTGGTCAATTTTTCCGCTGCATCGCTGGTTACGCTGATCGCCATTCGTGTCGGCGGCGAGCCGGCAATCGCGCTCGGCACGCTCATTTTGACACTGGTCGTCGTCATCTTTGCCGAAGCAGCCCCGAAGACGCTGGCCGCATTGCATCCGGAGCGCGTTGCGTTTCCAGCTTCACTGATTTACACGCCGCTCCTGAAAATCCTCTACCCGTTTGTCTGGGTCACCAATGTTGCGTCGAACGGTGTGTTGTATCTCTGCGGCGTACGCAGCAAAGGCAACGAATTGCAATCGCTGACGCGAGAGGAATTGCGCACCGTAGTCTTCGAAGCAGGTGCGCGTATCTCGTCGCGATACCAGCAAATGTTGCTGAGCATACTGGACCTGGAAAAAGTCACTATTGACGATGTCATGGTGCCGCACAACGAAATTGTCGGTATCGATCTCGACGACGACGACGACGAAATCATGAAAATTATTGCCGAGAGCCAGCACACGCGACTGCCGGTTTACCGCAATGACGTTGACAAGGTAATCGGTATACTGCATTTGCGCCGACTGGCAAATCTCGCCGACAAGCAATTCGACAAACAGCAACTGCAGGCACTGTTGTCCAAGCCTTATTTTGTGCCCGAAGGCACGCCGCTCAGCAAACAACTGGTGCAATTCCAGCGGCGACGGGAGCGCATTGC
Source organism: uncultured Woeseiaceae bacterium (assembly GCA_963976215.1). GTDB lineage: Bacteria > Pseudomonadota > Gammaproteobacteria > Steroidobacterales > Woeseiaceae > UBA1847. The sequence goes on from CAXBJV010000001.1 coordinate 116,846, forward strand.
GATGGTTGTCGATGAGTACGGCGACATCCAGGGCGTTGTGACGCTGGAAGATATCCTTGAGGAAATCGTCGGTGAGTTTACGACAGATCCGGCCGACGACGACAATGACGTTATCAAGGATGGTGCCGATGCTTACATTGTCGACGCAACTGCGAACATTCGTGAGTTGAACCGTTCACAGGACTGGGACTTTTCCACGGATGGTCCGAAAACCCTGAACGGCCTGATCGTTGAAAACCTGGAAACCATTCCGGCGCCTGCGACCTGCCTGAAAATCGACGGATACCCCATCGAGATTGTCGAGACGGATGAGAATCGCATCCGCACGGTTCGGGTCGGCGCCAGGGAAGGCATCGAGACTGACGAAAACCAGGACGCCTAGAATACTTCGTCCAGCGCTTCGGTCAGTCTGCGCACACCAACCACCCTGATGCCGTCGGGCACGGATTTGGGCACATTCCCTTTTGGCACCAGTGCCAGCGTGAAGCCCTGCTTGGCCGCCGCTGAAATTCTCTCCGCGCCGAACTTGACCGGCCGAATCTCACCAGCCAGTCCGATCTCACCGAAACAGATCATTCGTTCCGGCGCAGCCATGTTGCGAAAGCTGGACACAATCGCCAGCAAGGATGGCAGGTCGACCGCCGTCTCGCTGATGCGCAGCCCACCGACGACGTTGACAAATACGTCCTCATCGGTGATCGACAGGGATCCGTGCCGTTGCAGTACCGCGAGCAACAGTGCGAGACGATTTTGATCAACGCCCTGTGCCAGGCGTTTCGCATAGTTGCTGTTACTGTCCGCGACCAATGCCTGGATCTCGACCAATAAAGGCCGGCTGCCCTCCCAGGTGACGGAAACGACACTACCCGGCTCGTCGACCGATTCTCTGGACAGGAAAATTGCCGACGGATTGTTGACCTCGAGAAACCCCGTTTCGGTCATCGCAAAGACACCCATTTCGCCGCTGGCACCGAAGCGATTCTTAACGGAACGGATCATCGAGTAACGACTCGCCGGATCACTTTCAAAATACAACACGGTATCGACCATATGTTCAACGACACGCGGTCCTGCGATCGCACCTTCCTTGGTGACGTGCCCGATGATGAAAACCGCGACATCATTTTGTTTGGCAAATTGCACGATCTTGCCAACACCGTCTCGTAATTGTGCGACCGAACCGGGTGCCGATGGCACATCGGTACTGACCATGGTTTGCATCGAATCGATGACCAGAACTTTTGCCTTGCACTTGCTGGCGGTTGCCAGCACATTTTCGATCGAAACATCCGCCAGCAAATTCATTTTCGACGCATCAAGACCGAGCCGCAACGAACGCTGTCCGATTTGCCGGAGCGATTCCTCACCCGTTGCGTAGCAAACCGGCAACTCCTGCGTCAGGTGTGCAGATACCTGCTGCAGCAAGGTTGATTTTCCAACGCCCGGATCGCCACCGAGCAATACCACCGCTCCGGGTACCAGACCGCCGCCGAGCACCCGATCAAATTCGGCGAAGCCCGTCGTATGCCGGTACTCAATATCGTCCGGCAGGGCTTCGAGCGTAGTTGCCGCCGCCGCCGTACCGCCCGTCTTCGTCGCGGCAATGCTGGTTTCGGTCAAGGTGTTCCAGGCCGAGCAATCCGGGCACTGCCCGGCCCATTTCAGGCTGTGAGCGCCGCATTCAGTACACAGATAGGCAATCTTCGCTTTCGCCAAAGGTTCTCGACCTCGTCAGAGCAGGCGAGCCAAACAAAATCGCGCGTAACAACATGAATTGCTTAAGCGATGAGTTTGTAACTCTCTGTTATATAAATGATTTCTGAAATCACCCGTGCTAATTTCGCGAACCAGCCGGCGATTATTGTTAAATAGCCGTCATCGGGTGAAAGCCAATGATAGCACCGCTTCCAGAATCGGTATTACATAAAAAGTGCCAACCCTATCTCATTACGCCAGGTGACATTTGCCTATACTTTTGCCCTTAAATACAGGGACATGACGTACTTTGGACGCTGCTGCACAACAAAAACGCAATCGCTTTATCGCGCTGAGCTTCGCCTGCGTTCTGCTGTTGCTGGTGTACGGTCCGCTGGCGCAGTGGTTCGCGGCCGCCGATCGAATGATCTATGACCAGCTGGCGGGTGGCATGCCCAACCAGGCGTCCGAGAATACTTATATTGCAAGCATTGATGCGACGCGGCTGTCGACGCCGGAATTAATCGGGCGCTACGGCGACGTCATAGCGGCACTGCAGAATTCGGGCGCCGAAAGAATCGTACTGGCCAATCCGCCGCCGCTTTCCGAGACCGAGGAACTGCCAGCCTGGAGTGCCCTGCTCGCTGCGCCAAACGTTGTCTTTGTACCAACCCGACACCGACTGGCTGAGATCGCCTCGGGTAATGGCTTTGTTTCAGTCCGCGCCGACGTGGACAATGTCCTGCGCCAGTCACAGCTCTGGCATTTGAATAAAGGTGTGATGTCCCCCGCTTTGCCGCTGGCGATTAATTTCGAGGCAACGCAGACGGGATCGAGTGGCATTATTTCGAGTGCCGACGACCAGGTATTCCTGTCGAGCTATGTCGAATTGCCGCGCATCGACACAGAAAGCCTGTTGCAGCGTGGCCAGGAAACCCGACTGCAGGGCGCCACGGTATTCGTTGATTCTGATAAGCCCATTGTCGGAGCCGAAGCCGTGCTGCCGTCCGGGCAGTTCGTCACCATCTCGGAGGTAATGGCGGCGCTATTGGCCGACCTCGAGAATAATCGCATCATCGCCACACCCTCCAGTATCCAGGCGCTTGAATATCTTATTCCTGCGATACTTGCGGTTGTCGCAGTGCTATTCCTGCCGGACCGCAATCGACGCGATATCGCGGTGCTGACGGCAACCATTGTCGCTATTCTGCTGTTACTTGAAGCGATACTGCTATTTACTCTCCACGTGCGAATTGACGCCGGCCGGCCCATGATTATTTTTATCGGTATCGCGATACTCAGTGCCTCGCTTGCAGTGGACGTCAAGAAAGTGTCCGGAGACGCCTTTCGCAAGGGCAGCGCCTTTCTCGCAGCAGGACGACTCGAGCCGGCATTCGCCGAATTCCGGCGCTGCAATCCTTCCGAAACCATTGCGGCGGTGATGTACAAGCTGTCGCTGGCATTCGAACAACAGGCCAAACCGGAACGTGCCGAGGCAGTACTGGAGTGGATGAAGCGCACGCAAGGCGCTCTGACCGCCCCGGACAACCAGGGAAAAATTGCGAAAGGTGCCCCGGAACGACTGGGGCGTTATGTGATCGAGCGGCGGATCGGTCGCGGCGCGATGGGTGCGGTTTACCTGGCCAAAGATCCGCGCATCAATCGAGCGGTAGCGGTCAAGGCGATACCCATCGAAAAAGAATTTGAAGACGAGGAATTGAAAGAAGCCCGATTGCGTTTCTATCGCGAAGCCGAGTCCGCCGGACGACTGACACACCCGAATATCATTACCGTATTCGACGCGGGCGAAGACAAAGGCCTCGCCTACATCGCCATGGAATACGTGCCGGGTATTCCGCTGCGCAATTTCACCGACCCGCGCAAGCTGCTGGCACCCAAGCGAGCCCTCGAACTGGCGGCTGCCTGTGCCGAAGGCCTGGACTATGCGCATAACCAGGGCGTTATTCACCGCGACATCAAACCGGCAAACCTGCTCTACAACCCGAAAGACGGCTCGATGAAAATCAGCGATTTTGGCGTTGCTCGCATGACAGACAATAACAAGACGAAAACCGGCATCGTGCTCGGCACGCCCATGTATATGTCACCGGAGCAGCTCGGTGCAGAAGATTTAACAGGACTCTCGGACTTATTTTCACTTGGTGTTACTCTATACGAGCTCTTGGTGGGTGAGGTTCCGTTCAAAGCAACGAACATCGCGGTATTAATGACAAAAATAACGACTGAAGACCCATCGCCGGTTTCGAGCCGCCGTGCTGGTATCCCCCCCAGCGTCGACGCGGTGCTGCTCAAAGCAATGGCCAAACGACCGCAAGATCGCTTCTCCTGCGGTGCCGAAATGGCAATCGCATTGCGAAACTGCGCACGCGTGTCGTAACCGATCATGTCTACGACACTGCGTGGAAAAATCAATTTTGCCGAACTGACGGACACCGGTCGCGTTCGTGAGCACAATGAAGACGCCATTGGCTCGAACGCCGATATCGGATTGATGGTGCTTGCAGACGGCATGGGTGGCTATAACGCCGGAGAAGTCGCCAGCGGCATCGCCGTGCAGATTGTGTCAGACCTTGCCGCCGAAGGTGCCAATCGTGAGCAGCGTGGTGATATCGACCCGCACAGCGGCATGATGCGCCAGTCAATCGTGCTGCGCGATGCCGTGTATCGGGCCAACAAGATTATTTACCAGACTGCACAAAGTCAGACCAATTGCGAAGGCATGGGGACGACCATCGTCGCCTGCATGTTCTACGACAACAAGGTCTCAATTGCGCATGTCGGCGACTCACGCGCCTACCGCCTGCGCGGCGGCAAGCTGGACCAGGTCACGCTGGATCACTCGTTGTTGCAGGAACTGGTGGATCGCGGCTTCTATTCTGCCGAGGAAGCGCAGCGTTCGACAAATCGCAATTATGTGACGCGCGCACTGGGCGTCGAACCCACTGTCGAAGTCGAAGTTCACGAGTATGAAGTGCTGCCGGACGACATCTATTTACTGTGCTCCGACGGCCTTCCTGACATGGTCGAGGATGACGATATTCACTTAACTATCAGTACTTTTAATGATAGTCTTGACGTCGTTGGTCAACAGCTGGTGGACTTGGCGAATGACCATGGTGGACGTGACAATGTGTCGGTAATGCTTGCTCAGGTAAAGGAAGCGTTCCCGGCGAAGAAGGGCTTGTTTGCAATGATTGCCGGCCTATTTCGGTCCTAGGCTGTCAGCCGGGATGCAACAAATTAAGAGCGAGAAATCATGGCAAGGTTAATTCTAAGTCTCGACAACCAGGTCTTGGCTGAATACAACATGACCAAGGAGCGGTACACCATTGGTCGCCTACCTGATAACGATGTCCGGATTGACAACCCTGCCGTCAGTGGACACCACTCGCTGATTATCAACATATTGAATGATTCCTTTCTCGAGGATCTGAACAGCACCAACGGTACTTACGTCAACGGCAAGTTGATCAAGAAGCACGCGCTGCAGCACGGCGATGTGATCACGATCGGACACCACCAGCTACGCTTCTCGGATCAACAGACGAATGAAACCGAGCAGGACGAATTCGAAAAGACCATGGTCATTCCGGCCGGACAGCAAAATGCTGACCAGTTGGCCAAGGCAGAAGCCGCAGCCGAAAAAGCGGCAGCTGAGGCGGCCAGCAAAGAAGACAGCGAGCTGCCGGAAGACAATTCCGACGCCGCCGCCGCAGTAAAACTCGATCCCGAAGAAGCTGCTGCGCTGGACGAAGCGCCGCAGCAGCCGCAGGCCGCCCCTGAACCCGAACCTGAACCCGAGCCGGAGCCCAAGCCGGAACCGGTTGCGCATACTGAAACGTCGCACGGCATTGATCCGGCCAATGCGCCGAGCGCCCTGCCCCTGGCAAAACTGCAGGTTTTGAGTGGCGCATTCGCGGGTCGCGAACTGGAGCTGACCAAGGCACTAACAACGCTGGGGCGCCCCGGCGTCCAGGTTGCAGCGATTACCCGACGTGCCGAGGGCTACTACATCGTGCACGTGGAATCGGGTACGGAAGGCGACTATCCGTTGGTCAATGGGCAACCGATTGGTGCCCAGGCGCGCAAGCTGCTCGATAACGACGTCTTGCAGCTGGCCGGCGTCAAAATGGGATTCTTCCTGTCCTGAACGGATGCTCGGGCTGGCGCCCGAAGCCGGCATCTATTGATAATCCCCATCGGGAAAATCATTGTAGGTATCCGGTACCCAGTTCTCGAACTTCGTGTATCGACCGACGAATGTCAGTGGAAAATCCCCGATAGGACCGTTTCGCTGTTTCGCAATGGCGATATCAGCGACACCCTTGCGCGGCGTGTCCTGGTTATAAACCTCTTCGCGATAGATAAAGACGATCAGGTCAGCATCCTGCTCAATTGCACCGGATTCACGCAGGTCCGACATGACCGGACGTTTGTCCGTGCGTTGCTCAACACTTCGATTTAGCTGCGACAACGCAATCACGGGGCATTCCAGCTCTTTTGCCAGTGCTTTCAGGCCGCGCGAAATTTCGGAAATTTCCGTCGCACGATTCTCGGTATTGCCATGTACCTGCATTAACTGCAGATAATCGACAACAATAAGCCCCAGCCCGTGCTCACGCTGCAGCCGCCGTGCACGCGCGCGAATTTCGCTGGGCGCAAGCCCGGGGGTGTCATCGATGTAAATGGGTGCCTCCGACATCAGCTGCACGGCGGTGTTGATTCGTGACCAGTCCTCGTCCGGAAATTTGCCTGTGCGCAGATGTGTCTGGTCCACGCGGCCCAGCGAAGAAATCATGCGAAACGCCAATTGCTGCGCCGGCATTTCCATGGAAAACACGGCGGTCGGGACTTTTGACCCGATGGCTGCATTCTCGGCAATATTGACCGCGAGCGTGGTCTTACCCATCGACGGCCGGCCAGCGACGATAATCAGGTCGCCCGGCTGCAGGCCCGCGGTCATCTTGTCAAACTCGGTGTAGCCGGTCGATATGCCGGTGATGTCGCCATCGGACTGGTGCAACAGGTCGATACGATCGACGGCCTCTGGCAGGATGTCTTTCAGGGACTTGAATCCCTTGCGTCCCCGATTGCCCTTCTCGGCGATGTCGAACACCATTTTTTCGGCGTTCTCAAGCACCTCGGAGGCAGATCGTCCTTCCGTCGAAAATGCACTGCCGGCTATTTCATTTCCCGCACTAATCAGTGCGCGTAGTGTGGATCGTTCGCGGAGAATTTTTGCGTAGGCACGCGCATTCGCTGCACCCGCCGTTTCATTCGCGAGCGTTGCCAGGTATTCGAGGCCACCGGCGGCGTCAAGCTCTCCACGGGCATCGAGATGTTCGGATACGGTAACAACGTCGCACGGATTGCCGCCCTCGATGAGATTGGCAATCGCTGTAAAAATTTTCTGGTGATCTTTGCGGTAGAAATCGTCGCTGATAATGACGTCGGCGACTTTGTCCCAGGCCAACGCATCCAGCATCAGCCCGCCGAGCAGGGATTGTTCCGCTTCGATGGAGTTAGGCGGAACTTTGAGGCGCTGCTCAGCGCCCCCGTCCATGCCATCGTCCAGTGCTCGGACCATTCCCACTAATCCCTTGCCAGCATTAACTCTGACTCAAAGGTAACATACCGCCGGCTGCCGCCGGCGACTGGACAGCGTTTTATTCGGCTGCGACGACGCGTACTGTAACTTCAGCATCGACTTCCGGGTGCAAGTGAACACCAATCGGAAATTCGCCCAGCTCGTGGATCGGACCATCCGACATGCGAATTTCGCTGCGCTCAACTTCGATCTGAATTGCCGCAAATGCATCAGCAATATCGATCGGACCCACTGAACCGAACAGCTTGTCTTCGCTGCCGGCATTGGCTGGAATGACGAGCTCAACACCGTTGATGCTCTTGGCGCGGGCCTTCGCCTTCGCAAGTTCTTCCGCCGCGGCTTTTTCGAGCTCGGCGCGGCGCGCTTCGATTTTTTTCATGTTTTCGGGCGTGGCGAGAGCTGCTTTGCCCTGTGGCAACAGGTAGTTGCGGCCAAAGCCCGGCTTCACCGTGACGAGATCGCCGATTCCGCCAACATTTTCTACGCTTTCCAACAATATAACGTTCATATTTTCGAACCTTTACGCTTTAGTCATGCGACGCCGGAATTCAACCCAGGCGTCGGTGTATCCCAATAATGCCAGCAACGTTACCGGCACAACATGCAGAATCGGCAGCATTACATACACCGAGACAACTGCAAAACCCGGCAGGATCTCCGCGGCGTGCAACCAGTGCACTATCGCCAGCCCCTGCATCATGAACATTACGAACATAATGAACGCAATGTTCTGCAACCAGGTCGCATCGGTCGCAAAAGCCAGCAAAAATGCCAGCCCCATAGTGAACGCAATAACGCGTCCAAATGTCATGTTGCGAAACTCACCAAAACTGGTGGGTTCACCCGGCTGCTGGCGATACCACCAGTAGCCAATCAACATTCCGGCACAAAAGAGCAACAGGTTGCTCAAAATAACCGAGAGCGTGATCACGTTCGCGGTCAACGGCGTCGTATCCATCTGCACGCCGAGCTCCGCAAAAACTGCGACCATCCTGTCCAGATACGGCTGCCAAAAAGCAGCTTCATCCGGAACGGCAAGCTGAAACACCAGCATTACCGCTATTGCTGCGATCAGTGACACCTGCATGCTCAGGGTCAGTGATCGCGTAACTGTCAGCAATTTTGCCAACAGGAATGCCGGAACAAAATTCCCTGCAACCATGACCGCGACCGAAGAAACGGTGCCGCCGAGAATCAGTGTTGTCACCGCCAGAACAACGGCGACGAGCACGGCATTGTTAAGTACAGGCCTGAAGCCTTTCGCCAACACCAGCAACACAATGATCGCGCAACTGGTGATTTGAGACCCGGGCAACATCAATGCGATTGCCAGTCCCAGGACAGCGTTGTACGGGCGTGCGAGCAGCCACCTGGCTATCGCCTGCACTTAAGCTTTCTCTCGAGCGCCTAGTGGCGGTCAGTGTACGGCAGCAATGCGAGGAATCGTGCCCGCTTGACTGCCGATGCCAGCTGCCGCTGGTAGTGCGCCTTGGTACCGGTAATGCGGCTGGGAACGATTTTTCCAGTCTCGGTAACGTATGCCTTGAGCAGGTTGAGATCCTTGTAATCGATCTCAGTGATGCCTTCGGCCGTAAAACGACAATATTTTCGTCGGCGTGAATAACGACTCATATCAAATCTCCTCAGGCGCTCTTGGCTTCAGCTTCAGAATCCGCCGCATCGTCCGCCGCAGGCGCTTCCGCGACGGCCTCTTCTGCTGCAGGTTCATCGGCGGCATCTGCCGCTGTGTCGTCTGCTGCGGGCTTCTCTGCTGTCTCGGCAGCCTTTGCTTCTTCAGCGGCTTCGTTTCGCATGGCAGCCTCGGCTACCGCTTTCGCGTCACGCCGTTGCTGTGCTTCTTTCTCTTTCGCTTTTTCTTCAGCGACTGCGACAGCCATCGGCGATGCCTCGGTAACGGCATCGTCCCGTGACATTACGAGGTGCCGCAGAACGGCATCGTTAAACTTGAATGCTGTCTTGATTTCTTCGACCACGGAATAGCCACACTCGATGTTTAACAGTGCGTAGTGGGCTTTGTGGATCTTGTTGATCGGGTGTGCCAGCTGGCGACGGCCCCAATCTTCACTGCGGTGTACCGTACCGCCGGATTCGGTCACCATGCCCTGGTACTTTTCAACCATGGCAGGAACCTGCTCGCTCTGGTCCGGATGAACCAGAAACACGATTTCATAATGCCTCATTGTTGCCCCTTTCGGATTAGAGCTACCCGGCGAATCCGGTGTAGCAAGAGGTTAAAACCCGCCAAATTCTGCGGGAGGCGCATCCTACGACAGGCTCAGGCCGGACGCAAGGCCCTTTGGCGCGCTATTTCGTACAGGCAAATACCGGTCGCGACCGAGACATTCAGGCTTGAAACCACCCCGTGCATTGGCAGGCTCACCAGCAGATCGCAACGCTTGGTGATACCTGCGCTCAAACCCGTCTGCTCGCGGCCCATGACCAGCGCGATTGGGCCACCCAGATCCGACTCAAACAGGCCGTGCTCGGCTTTATCGCTGGTCCCTGCGATTCGCACCCCATAGTCGGCCAGCCAGCCCAGAACCCGGTTCAGATTGCCAACCTGGGCAAACGGCAGCTGCTCAGCGGCGCCAGCGGCAACCTTACTGACCGTGGGTCCGAGACCCGCTGCACCGTGCCGCGGGACGATCAGTGCATCGACGCTGGCCGCATCCGCTGTGCGCATACACGCACCGAGGTTGTGCGGGTCCTGAACGCCATCCAGAACCAACAACAGCAAGGGATCGCCGCCTTCGACCTGCAAACGCTGTTCGACCATCGTTCGCAACCCGGCCTCATCGAGCAACGAACTGCGCTGCACCTCGGCGATGACGCCCTGGTGCCTGGCTTCACCACTCATTTGCGCCAGCCGCGCGCGATTGGCTGGCTGTACGTCGATTCCGGCCTGTTTCGCCGCATTGATGATCGCCTGCACGCGCGGGTTGGCCGTCTGGTATTCCGCGAACAGGCGTTTAATGCCTGTCTCAGCGGTCGCCAGCAATTGTTCGACCGCGCGCAAACCGGTGATGTAGTGCGATTTGCTCATCGCCGACGCCGTTTCCCGCTTTTCCCTGAGCGTTGCTCGGATCGGCCACGATCGTCAGACACCGGGCGAAAATCGATTTTTCGGGTCTCCATGTCCACCTTGTGCACGCGCACGCGCATTTTTTCGCCGAGCGAATAAACCTGCCCGCTCCGTTCACCGATAAGCCGTTGGGACGCCGCGTCGTAATTGTAGTAATCGTTAGCGAGACTCGTGACGTGTACCAGCCCATCCGTCATCAGGTCTGTGATCTGCACGAACAGGCCGAAATTGGTGACACCGGTGATCACGCCGTCGAATTCATCGCCCACATGCCCTTCCATGTACTGGCATTTCAGCCAGGCTTCGACATCTCGAGTCGCCTCTTCGGCCCGCTTTTCATGTGCGGAAGTAATGGCACCGAGACGCTCCATTTCTTTCGCGCCGTAGGTGTATTTGCCGGGCTTGCCACCGCGCACGATGTGCCGAATTGCGCGGTGGACCAGCAAATCCGGGTAACGGCGAATCGGCGACGTAAAGTGCGCGTAGGACTGCAGTGCCAGGCCAAAGTGACCAATATTGCTCGGCGAATACTCCGCGTGCGTCAGGGAGCGCAACATCGCCATGGTGATTGCCGCGCTATCCGGTCGCTCGCGCACCTGTTCGATAATCCGCGTGAAATCGGCGGGTTTGACATGATCCGGATGCGCCACCTTGAGGCCGAGCGAGACAAGGTATGAACGCAGCTCGTCGAACCGGTCCGGGTCGGGTTTCGGATGCACGCGATACAGGCCCGGTATCCGGTGTTTCTTGAGGAATTTCGCCGCCTCAACATTGGCTGCGATCATGCACTCTTCAATCAGGCGGTGCGCATCGTTTCGCGGCACAACCTCAATCCGATCGATCTCGCCATCTTTATTAAGTTTGAATTTGGTTTGCGGTAAATCGATTTCAATCGCACCGCGGCGCCCGCGTGCTCTGGCGAAGGCTTTATAGAGCTTGTGCAGCTCCCGAACGCTGTCCTGCAGATCCCTGGGCACTGACGACTTGGACTGACCGTTCAGAAAGTCGCCAACCTGGCTGTAGGTCAAGCGCGCTTTCGATTTCATGACACCTTCGAAAAATTCGGCGCGTGTCACTTTGCCGTCCTTGTTGACACGCATGTCACAAACCATGCACAGGCGATCGACTTTCGGATTTAGCGAGCACAGTCCGTTGGACAAGGCCTCCGGCAGCATCGGTACAACCCGATCCGGAAAGTAGACCGAGGTACCGCGGAGTGTCGCTTCCTTATCCAGCGCGGAACCGACAGCAACGTAGTGCGCGACATCGGCGATGGCTACCAGCAACTGCCAGCCGCTGCCGCTTTTTTTGCAATAGACTGCATCGTCAAAATCGCGCGCATCGGCACCGTCGATGGTAATGAGATCGACACCTCTGAGGTCCGTGCGACCATCGCGTGCTGTTGCAGCAACCCGGCTGCCAAACGAGGCAGCTTCCTTGTCCACCGCGGCTGGCCATTGAAAAGGGATAGCATGCGAATGAATCGCGATGTCAGTTGCAATACCCTTGTTTCCCGGTTTGCCGATTACGGTAGTGATTCGACCGGTTGCCTGCTCAACGTGGGTGGGAAAGTCGATTATTTCTGCAACCACCATGTCGCCATGCCGTGCCTTCGCGGCCTCGCCTTTCGGAATCAGGATTCGGTGCGCCAGGCGAGAGTCATCGGGGATAACGAGGCCGATGCCACGTTCGCGAATGAACTGGCCGGCAATTTCCCGGGTACCGCGATCAAGTATGTCAACCAGCTCACCCTCGGCACGGCCGCGACGGTCATTGCCCTTGATCCGTACCGCCACCCGATCACCATCAAACAGCGGCCGCATTTCACGTGCCGATAGAAATATGTCGTCGGGCTCACCGTCATCCCTTGCGACAAAACCAAACCCATCGCGATGCCCGCTCACCGTGCCGGTAATCAGGTTGAGTTTACGCGTCAGGCAATATTCACCGCGCCGGTTTTCCAGCACCTGGCCACTGCGGACCATAGCCTGCAGGCGATCCACCAGCATTGATCGCATGCGCTGTCCTTTCAGATCGAACGCATTCAGGATCGGCTCTGCCTTGAGCGGCTTACCCACATCGGTGAGGAATTCGATCAGCTCATTCTGGCTGGGGATCGGGTGCTTGTACGGCTTCTTGCCGGACTTCTTCGTGCTCTTCTTTTTGGATGTCGAGCGGGCCTTCTGACCGGCTTTCTTCTTTGTTCTGCGGGGTGTGGCTGGCAAGTGATGCAACTCCATGGCGTAATAGTGATTTTTGACGATTGACAGACGGAGGCCGCTTTGAGTACAGTGCGCCACCCCGCCGTACTGCAATTGTACGCGGTTTTCGTACCTGCCGAGGTGGCGGAATTGGTAGACGCGCTAGCTTCAGGTGCTAGTGACCGTATGGTCGTGGAGGTTCAAGTCCTCTTCTCGGCACCAGCTTTATACCCGGTGGCATTGAGCCTTGTATAGGCAAAGATGCCATCGGGTTTTTCAGTTATGGATACCTCGCCGATAATCTCACGCAGCAACCCGCGTGCAGTCTCAATCTCGCCCGCTGTGGCACGGTTCCTGAGGTTTTCGAGATCACCGACTACCTCCGCCCATTTGTCGGCTGCCCCCGCTTGAATCGGCACAGGTTTGGCCGCTGCTGATATTTCCAGCTCAGCCCTTTTGGACTCAAGCTCGCGAAGCCTTCCAGTGAGTGCTTCTGACTTGCCGACCGATACCAGCGACTCAACAACATTGTCGATCTGGCGGTCGATCTTGGACAGCTCGGCTTTGTAGTCGCGCTTCGGTGCCCTCGCCTGTTTGCGAATTTCCTTCGCCATTGCCTTGGTCACTTTTGGATCAAGTAGCTGCTCTTTGATGCCGCCAAGCAACTTGTCCTCGACAATCTCGCGCTTGATGTATCCGGGTTGGTCGCAAAATGTGTCCCGACCATTCGCCTGACTTGAGCAGCAATAGCTCCGACCGTTTCGTACTACGTAACTACTGCCGCATGATTCGCACTTGAGTAGTCCGGTTAGCAGGTAGCGTGGCGGTCGCCCTCGAACAATTGCACCATTGGCACGAGTCGTCGCAGCTTTTAGGCGTTGCTGTGCTTTGTGCCACAGTTCATCACTGACAATCCGTAGATCGCTATCTTGATATTGCACCCACTCGGATTCGGGCCGCAGCTTCTGTACTCGCTTGCCCGTTCCGGGTCGCTTTTTTCCAGCCCGCTTGTTCCAGGTCACGGTGCCCTTGTAGATTGGATTGCGAAGGATGCCGCCGCCCTTAGTCGCTGATCCGAGAATTGTCGTGTGCGGCCAGCCCTTCGACCGTGGTTTCTTGTAGAACGATCCCGGCGACGGAATACCACGTTCATTCAGGCATCGCGCGATTGTCTTGGCACTTTCGCCATTAACATACCGTTCGAATATCTCTTTGACGACCTCGGCCTGGTCCGCGTCAATCACGCGCTTTCGGTACTCGCCATCCTGAACAGAGGAATAGCCGTAGATTCGCCCTCCGGCACTGTGGCCACCCTTGTGGCGCTCCCTGAGGCTTCTGTATGTCCGATAGCCAATCTTGCGCCCCTCCATTGCATCGACGGCGGCCTTGACGGACAGCAGCAGCTCGGATGATTCAGACCGCGTGTCGATACCGTCACCGGAAATCAGAAATTGGTCGCGAAAATTCAATTCGGCGACCAGCCGGTGCAACTCAGATTGATTGCGAGTAATACGCGACGTTTCATCGCAGACAATCCCTGAGAATTTGCCCGACTGCAGATCAGCCAAAAGAGACTGATAGCCGGGCCGACTATCATCATTGCCGCTTATGCCCTCATCCTTATAGCAAGCGATGACCTTTAGGTTCTCCCTCGCTGCCAGAGCCTCACAGTTAGCAACCTGACCGGCAATAGAGGTTTTGTCCTGCTGGTCCGTCGAGAAACGACTATATATAGCTACTTTCATGCTGAACCCCTTTGTAGACGCTTCCGGTGCGCGTCGCGATGCCGCTTGCAGCAATATCTCTGCGGTGGTCGCCCGCGATCCATGTAATCGAAAAAATACTTGCCACACTTTGGTTCCTGACAGCGTCGAAACGCTTGCCAGTATCCGTCCCGGATGGCGAGACAAAGTGCAAATGATATTAGTGTGTCGGTGCTTGCTGAGCGAGGGTGCGACTCAGTCTCAGTCACCTTGCAAGTCTTCGGATCAAAACTAAGAGTACGACTAAGCTTGTAATGACCTAATGCACTAGCCAGTTCATCGCGGAGCTTTTTAGATGGCTTCGCCGATTCACGCATGAATCGAACAACCTCATCATGCTCAGCCTTAGTAGCACCCGCGTCTTTTTCTTTTTGTCGAGTAGTCTCAATCCGTTGCAGTAGCTGCTCAGCATCTTTGGCTAACTGAGATACCCACTCGGCCCACGATTCGTCTGGAAACTTGTTGGTGAAAACACAAAGCGCTTCCAGCTTTGCGACTGCGCCTTGTTGTGCGAGTGCAAGCTGCACCATCTGATTAATGCCTGCTTTATTGCCCATTTGCCCCTAATGTCCCGTCATGAACCTTGGTTTTTCACCCCAAGGTGTCCCACTTTGGCGCCATCATACCATGACATTAATCTATAATGCAATTTCAGTTTCAGAGGTTGCAAAGATGGACTTTGAGGATTCACCACTAATTCCTGCTCCTGCTTTATTCAGGGCCGCGAGGGTTTCCCCAACCAAGGGTAATCCCGTGATTAACAAACTCCGGGCCGCTGGATTGGTTAAAACGCCGCCGACTCCGACAGGCCGAACCATTCTCACCCCACTAGAGGGGCGTTATGTATTTGGGGAGCTTGCCTCGAAATGAATCTAGCCCCGCAACTGCAATCACTTGCCAAGCTATTGGCGGGTATTGCTGCGCGGGAACTAATGGACGCTCGTAGCGGGAATGAAAAAGCCCGCACCGACGGCAATCGGATACGGGCTAAAACTGTGGAACAAAGAAATGATAGCACATGAGAAAACGACCAAGGAAAAATGCCCGCATTGTGGCATCCGTATTTCGAGGGTGGCAAAAGTCTGCAAGAAATGTGAGACCTGGGCGCAGATCGCGAAGCAAATAGAGTTTATCCAGCTTGCATTGCGAAACGCGTCATGACCCGCGATGTCACCGTAGCCATCGGCCCATTCGCAAGGCAAGTCGCCAAAAATTGGCACAAGCCCATAATCGTTCTTCGCGACAACTGCGATCCGGCGACGGTTATATGGCCGTCGAGTGAGTATGGCGCGCTGGTTCATGAAACAGGCCCCGCAAATGACGTTCGCCTACACAAGGTCGCCGCCGCATTGCTGAGGGCTGGCAATAGGTCGGTCGTAGCCCTTCGGCATTCACTCCAGAATGTCCGGGGCGCTGATCCGCGAATCTTTTTCGATCGGGCAGAGTCATGACGCCGGATATCCGAATTATCGACGTTGACGCCGACGGTCGCTGGCCCTTCCAGTCCCTTGAAAGTATCAAGAAACTGGACCTGCCACCCAGGACGCCCGTAATCGGCCCATTTAACTCTGCCTCTGTGAATGTCGTAGCGGCGACACGCGGTAGCGGCAAAACAATGTTCATGACCGAAATCGCACAAAGTGTTTCGTCTGGTGAAAAGTTCTGCGATTGGACCTGTGAGCAGCAAGGCAAGGTCGCTTTCATACAATTAGATATGCCAATCCAGGCAGTCCAAAAAAGAGCGATGCGCCGTGAATGGCACACCGATCTACACTACATCACGCGCTGGCACTTTCAACGTGCCGGAATGCCTACGCCCGACATCGGCGACCCCGAACATCACAACCTGATTGTAAACGCCCTATCCGCTTATCGGATGGTGATATTCGACACTCGGCGAGCGATTCAACCACCTGGGCAAGGTGCGGCGTCGAACATGTGGCATCCATCGTACTGGATAGCCTCAGCCCCTGTCAGACACGCTCTGGCCGACGCTGGTGTGTGTGTCGTGTTTCTGGACCACCTGAACAACGCGGGCGAAGTGAAGGACACCAAGGCGATTGAAGACGATGCGGACGCCGTAATCACCCTGAAAGACTCTGACAAGGGCACATCGGACCTGTGCTTTCACATAGAGATGAGCAAGGACCGGGACAATATCGGCGAAGAATGTTACTTCGAGTTCGACGGCGACAAATGGCATCAGTTCACCGACGTATCAATGAAGCAAGCCGTAGCGAACTATCGAACCAATCACACGGTTAGAGAGACAGCCGAGCAATTCGGGATTGGTGAGCGCACGGTCAAGAATTGGGTGCGAGAGGTCAACGCGGCACGGCGTGCCGACGACCAAGCATGGGAAGCAGAAAGAATCCGGGAGGCAACGGGCAGGCTCACAGGATAGGTATCCTGTGCCCGTTTGCCCACTTTGTTTAAAAACAATGAGTTACGTATTCAGCGACGACTGCACAACAGTTACGACATCTGGCGGACGAACTGGAGAAGTCCGACATATGAGGGCGACCCCCCAAGGGGAACCCCTTAAGGTCCCCGCTTTACCTGAACACCGTCACACAGGCATTCGCTTTGCCGCAATTGAGTGTTTGAAATGCCGTTGAAACCACCAGGACACCTGCGCGACCCAGGACGCCAGCTTTTCGAGGGTATCCGCGAGGAATACGGAATTGACGACGCCGGGGGGTTGGCTTTGTTGACCGTTGCCGCCGAATGTCTAGACCGCTTACGGGCCGCTCAAGAGTCGATTGATAAGCATGGGGCCGTAGTCACTGACAGATACGGTGGATTAAAGGCGCACCCTTCTGTGCAGATTGAGAAGGACGCCAGAAACGGCCTCATGGCCGCACTGAAGCAATTGAATCTAGACCTTGAACCGCTACGCGACCAGAGAGGCGCACCGGCGCGCGGATTTGGAATAAGGAGCGTCTAATGCCAACGAAACGAAAACGAAAAAATAGACTGATTGGACGAAGGCTAACGGCAGAGGTCGTCGCCATATACAGCGACGCCGAAAAACTGCGCGGTAAGTACGAAGATTGTTTGACCAGCAGCAAATGCCCGGAAGGATCAAAAACCAAGCACTGCGACGACTGCCTACGTTTCTTGGAGTTAAGCCGAGAGCTAGACCGGGAATTGGGTATCAAGCCATGGCAGGTTAGCCCGCTCGATGTCGATGACGAAGCCTGCCCATACGGGGCTGGTACGGGTGGCGCGCAATCGTGGCCGGACGCACTAAAGCTACGCCGCGAACTGGAGGCTTTAGCCAATGCAGAATGACCTAGACCTACGACTGAAAGCGGGAGCTAGCGTCCGAAAATGGGCCGAGATTCTATCAATCAAGTTGAGTGCAGATGACGCATGGCGACTGCTTTTGGCAGGCGCGCTGAGTGTCATGTTCACTGAGCTTGGCGACGCTCGAACAGTAGAAACCCTAAGGGAACTGGCGAGCGATATCGAGACAGGAAAGAGAAAACCAAATTAAGCAGGACGATTGATTGCTCTATCGAGTGGTCGCGACATCAACGGGATGTTGACTAGCAGGCGAACGCGACGTTCGCAGGCCACAAGAGAAAGCAGTTAAGCCGTCATTCTGGAGGCCGACAGTACGGGACGTACTGCGCGGGGCGATGCCCTCCAAACCGAGGCTAGGCCTAACGGGACGTTAGGGGTCCGGATTCATTTTTAACGAATTCAGGTGCGTTGTTTTTCAACGTGCCAAGGGACTCTAATGAACACCATTTTAGAAGCAGTAAAAAAAGTCGCTGAGGATTTCAGCGCAACCACGGACGGTCTTAAGGGCCGTATTGAACAACTTGAAGTTGCAAGCGACCGACCGGGAAACCCTGGTGCTGGTGCAGACCAAAATGCGGTTGAACACAAAGACGTTTTCCTTGAGTGGATACGCGACCCGCACAACGGTTCGACGAAACGCCGACTGGACGACGCGCAACAGGAAATGATTGAGAAAAAGGCCGTGACCATTGGCACTGAATCTGCTGGCGGATACGCCTTGCCCGCAATCATTGCCAACCAGGTTGAGGAACGCGTCACGACGCTAAACCCCTTCCGGCAGATTTGCCGTGTTAACCGCGTTGGGTCTTCGGACTATGCGCACCTGGTTAGCAAAAACCAGGCTGGCAGTGGTTGGGTCGGCGAAGGCGATTCACGAAGCGAAACGGATACCTCCGAATTGCTTGAGCGCAAGCCGACATTCGGCACCGTCTACGCCTACCCGAAAGCATCCGAGGAATCCTTCCAGGATATTTTCTTTGATGTTGAAGGCTGGCTGATCAATGAAATCTCAGACGGTTTCGCGGCGGCAGAGGCAACAGCTTTTGTAACTGGTAACGGCACGAACAAGCCGACAGGCTTTTTAAATGCCGCCCCGGTGACGACTGCTGACGATGCTTCACCGGAACGCACAGCAGGCACCCTGCGATACCTACCGATGGACTCCAGTTCACCGCAGGCATTGCACGCGGATGACCTGTATGACCTGGCGGGGAGCTTCAAGGACGGTTACCTGTTCGACGAACGCTCAGTTGCCTGGGTAATGCGTCAAAGCACGTTGACGGTGATTCGCAAGCTTAAAGACAACTACGGGGCTTACCTGCTCCAACCGAGTCTCCAAGCTGGCACGCCGAATATGCTGCTGGGCTTCCCGGTCTACACGACGGACGCAATGCCTGCTTACTCCGCAGACAATCACCCGATTGCCTTTGGTAACTGGAATCGCGGTTATCTGATTGCGGATCGCAGCAATATCGCGCTGACCGTTGACGACAATATAACGACACCAGGTCAGATTAAATTCTATGCCCGTAAGCGGGTAGGCGGAATCGTCTTGAACGACGAAGCCTTGCGCGTTCTCAAGTACTCCGACTCTTAAGGGATTAGCGGGCCGCCCGCGTTGTAGGCGGATGGGGTTGCCGCACCCCAGGTTAGCAAAACGCGGTCACGCCAGCGGCGGGGTTCTCCGCCCCGTGC
The DNA here is from genome assembly GCA_963976215.1 of uncultured Woeseiaceae bacterium. GTDB lineage: Bacteria > Pseudomonadota > Gammaproteobacteria > Steroidobacterales > Woeseiaceae > UBA1847. The sequence continues at coordinate 136,241 of CAXBJV010000001.1, forward strand.
GCTGGCAACCCCTGCAACGTCTCCCGGCTTGCCGGTCTGTAGGGGCTTTGTGGTCGGTGTCGTCGCCTTAACCTAGCTGGGTCTGTCGGCGGCACTGGCTGCTTTTATTGAAAGCGGTCGCCTAGACTAGTACGCGAGCATGTCCTTGTCCGCGAAACGCGACCATTCAAAATATACGAGGTCTACAATACAAGTATTCGAATTAATTGAATTGCTCCCAAGATAAAGCCAAGTACTGCAACAACAAGACCAGCACTAGAAAGCACGTGTGCATTCCCAATATTCTGAAAAAATACCACTAGCTGCCGCAGAGAGGCTGATAAAAACATATAGAGTCCAACAGATATACCGGCGGCGAATAGAGTGGAAAACCAAAAACCATTTTCGTCGGAACGCGCGAAGACTTCATCAAGCATATGATAGCCCCCGAACAAACCACACTGCGAAAGCAAGAAAAATTTCATAAATGCTTCGTAAGCACCGTCACCCCCGACCTTGCCAGCACGGGCAACGCTCGAAAGGTAACGCTCAATCTTGCTAGAAAGATTTGGTTGATAAATCGAGACGAAAACTAGTGATAGCCCGATGAGCCCCAGGGTGAAAGAAGCGAGTTGCAAATAATAGTCGATATTCAATTGCGTAGTACTTTACTTCTACAGTTTCCGAATGTAATGGGGTTTAAGACGACTGCTGGGAATATCCAACCTTGGCGTCCCTTTTGCTACACCATCGTAACAAGATTGCCGCTTGCTTCATGGTCGCGCTACCGGAGATTTAGGCAAAATCCCGCTCAACGGCAGTCGCGCGAACTAAACCACTCGAACTGTCGCTTCAGGCCAGCACCCCGCAATGTTGGCAGTATTCCAAAGTCGGATGATAACACCGCTACCCGTAGTACACAGATCAATCGACACTCGGCAACACCTCTGTCATTCGAACTTCGGATCAATATTCAAGAGCTGTGTTCTTAACGGACCGTTGAACTTTCTAAGGCTCTTCGCAATTCTAATCGTCGAGGTTCGGATAGATGTAAATGTAACGTACAGAGCGGCGAAAGATGGGACCTTTCCTTTCATAGGCGGCCATTCGAATTCCTGAGATAATGGCTCCATTACGTAGAGAATTAGAGATGAAACGTCATTGTGGCTATAGGGCGACATTAAACGATAAAATCCGTTGTAATCTGAATCCAATCCAGCCCAGCGTGCTTTATCCTCCAAGCGTGTGCAAGGCTTCAGTGGTTTCCCTTGTTTAGAGATTTGTACGTATTTTTTAGGAAGCCGCTCGCATATCGTCCTTATTAAAGTTTTCCGGTCCGAAATATATTTCGCAACTGGCACCCCAAGATTTTTCTCAAGCTCTGTAATCACTTTTTGGCTATGAGCGTCCTCGGGCCTCTGCAAGTGCCCGCGCAAAAATGTGATCTTCTGTGCATTGGAAGAAGCCAAAATGAAATCGGCATAATTATCAGGATCGTTCTGCAGGTTTTCTAAATCAATGTAACCCTCGAATATTGCGCGGGCTATTTCCTCAATACCCTCAAACTGTTTTGATCCGTAGAGCACAATTAGGCTTGCCGCTTTTCTACACATGCCATGAAGTAACACGAGTTTCAGTTTTTTTGCGGTCGGCGAACTTGTTTTTAACGTTATCGAATTAAGGAACCCATTTGCAATTTTAACGACCTTTTTCAGATCACTAAAGCATTGGTCGCATTGCGATTTGTACTCCTTCGGTATCATTTTGGGGTACCGCGACATTCTAGTTATCCAGCACAATTGACAGCGAAACTACATCGGAGCGTCCGCAGACTTGATAATACGGACAGCATCTGGCCCGGCGAGAATTGGAGTAACCAAGAGTTCCCCCGCTAGCGCGCTTATTCGAGCCCAATGCTGATTCACCAGTTGTCTAGTCGCTTCTTGTATTTCTGTCCTGGTCTCGTCGTAGTCGCCCACATCTGAAAGCCTCACTATCTTATCTATTGCGCGATTCACTCTTGCCAAGTCATCAATCCCGCCGTCGGGCAAGACATCTGGCCGAAATTGCTTCTCTGCGCAAATGCCAGCTAGTGAATGAATCGCCGATCGTCGTTGCAGTTGTAGTTCTTCGATCCTGGACCTCAATTCATCCAGTGTCGTGCCAATACAAGTATGGCCACCACCCTTTCGACGAATCGCAACTTCACCAATACCAAATTCCAAGATCCATGCGCTGACTGCGTGTCCCGCCTCATGGTATGCGGCGATTTCTCGATTCTCTGCGTCCGTTAGGTCAGTCCGCAGCAAGAACTTATTTCCTTCTGATGAGGTATCCATAACGTTCCGCCCCTAGCTATAGCTCTGCGGTCGTCGGCATTCTAACAATCCAAGGTCACATGCGGTAAGTCGCTTTCATTCAGTAGATTCTGGACGTTTCGAGGTTAAGTGCGGTATCCCGGGGTCTTGCGGGGGCACCGCCTAGAAACGAAATTGTGTGACATAGGTCACAGTTGGCGCGCCTCTGGATCGGCATAGGTATGGGATTCTAGACAAAATACCACTACTTTTAGTTGATTTGAGCAACACAACCCTTATCATATTCATGTGGATGGACAGTCCACATTGGGAAAGGAGAACAGCCATGAGCACCACATCGAGCGAGATGGAGCGGACGGGGCTGATTAAAGAGGGACAAATGCTGGCTGAACGCATCTGCGATATATTATTGCGATGTCGTGAAAACCACGAAATGGCCCTAGCAAAGAAGCGCGAAGCCGCTTAGAGAATTTCGCAAATATGACGCGACACACTCACTTGGGTGTGTCGCGTTTTCTATTGTAGGGCGAAAGGCTTCTTCTCCAATGTTTCCACCAACCCCTCAAGGCTAGCATCGTCCTTCTGGACTATTGCGTTCGCCATATCCTCCATAATCTGACAATACTCAGCAGCCTGCATGGTAATAGATGGGTCAATATCATCCATCAGTGCGTGCAATATCTTGCGTATTTGCTCAGAGAAACGAGCAATATCCTCATAGCTCGGATCCTCATCGGCAAGAATCTCGATAGGATATGTCTTGCAATTGTGCAGAAAGTAGTTCGCCGCTTTAAGTATCGTTTCGTAAAGCTTTTCAGCATCCTCATCCAAAATAATGTACTCCCCGACCAGATATAGCGGCCAAAGGTAACCGATTGATCGACAAATACCAGCACGATTTCTACCGAAACGACGAGAAAACCAAGAAAAAGGTTGAAAATATCGCGCTAGAAGGCGCTGATCGGCCTAGTGGGCCCGAGTTTGCAGGCCTACAAGCACACAGAATCTACGCAAAACACACATATATGCTTGGTGCAATCTCTCAGCTACTAGATCAGAATCTGAATCGCTGCCGCCCCCGCAGCAACAAAAAGCCCGCCTTCGTTGGCGTGGCTAGGGCGGATGGGGTGCGCAAACACCCCGCCCGCCCGCTATTTAAGCCTAATCGGCTCCAGGTATAACGCTGGCAACGCGTTCTCGGCACCAAACAACCTAACGGCCCCGGAAACGGGGCCGTTGTCGTTTGAATAGCCAAACAGGACGTTCTCCAGCGGGAGCGTGATTTAACTGGGTTCAAGTCCTCTTCTCGGCACCAAACAACCTAACGGCCCCGGAAACGGGGCCGTTGTCGTTTCGAATCAGCCCCACAGGTGCCGGTCTTTTTCGATGACCTGTGACGGGTGGCCGACGATCAACGGATCGGGTCCCTTGACGACCTGTTCATTCTTGTCCGGATAATCGAGCTGGCTCAAAAAGTATTGCAGGCAATTCAGTCGCGCACGACGCTTGTCATCCGACTTGATCACCGTCCACGGTGCATCGGCCGTATCCGTGTAGAAGAACATTGCCTCTTTGGCCTGGGTGTACTCGATCCATTTGCTACGCGATTCTTCGTCAATCGGACTCAGCTTCCATTGCTTGAGCGGATCGGTCTGGCGCGAATCGAAGCGCCGTTTCTGTTCTTCTTCGGTGACCGAGAACCAGAACTTGAACAGACGGATCCCGGAACGGGTCAGCATGCGTTCGAAATCCGGCACCTGGCGCATGAACTCGAGGTACTCGAGAGATGTGCAAAAACCCATGACGCGCTCGACACCGGCACGGTTGTACCAGGAGCGATCGTAAAGAACGAACTCACCAGCCGACGGCAAATGACTGACATAGCGCTGAAAGTACCATTGCGAGCGTTCACTTTCGGTTGGCTTTTCGAGCGCCACAACCCGGGTGGTTCGTGGATTTAAATGTTCCGTAAAACGCTTGATAGTGCCGCCCTTGCCAGCCGCATCGCGGCCCTCAAACAGTGCAACAATCCGTTGCCCCGTACGTTTGGCCCATTTTTGCGCTTTCAGCAATTCGACCTGCAGCTCCCGCTTGTGTTCCTCGTACACCGATTTCTTGATTTTGGTTTTATACGGGTAAACGCCGCGACGAAACAAATCGCGAATCTGCTCGGGACTATGGCGGATCTCCGACAGCAGATGCGCCGGATTATCGCCACTGTCCTGCACTGCGTCGCTCGATATCTTGTCCGTTTCTGATCCCATTGCTGCCCCCGTCTCGACGTTTCCAGAACCTCTGGATGCTCCCATACTCTACAATACTGAGCCTATACGTAGTTTTCCAATTCGAACCATGAGCCATCAGCTCAGGTGCGACTTGAACGGCCGGCGAAAGTACATCAGCAAAGCGCCGACCAATGCGATCGCAGACAGGTATGCGGAGATTCGCCAGGCATTCGTGGTGCGTGCCAGTAACTCGAATTGCTGAACATAAATCGTCTCGCAGGCACCATCGCCTGTATCGGTCCGGGTTGTGCTGGTACCGCGCCGACCACCGGGGCTTTCGTAGCTGGCGAGGTATCCCCGAACCCGAATCTGGTCGCCGACCTGAAGGTCTCTTACACGATCTCGCACATACTCGTCATCCGACAACAGGTGATTGTTCGATAACTGCTGCATGTCGAATGATTCCCAGGCGGCCTGATCGCGAGTCTTTACATTGCAGGTAAATATTCCGTTCCAGAAATCGATCTTGTCGAGCTGTGCGCCCGAGGTGTTATCGCCCCAGACTACGCAGACGTCCAGCATATTGAGATGATCGCCGGCCAATCGATGCATGCGGCTGTTGTCGTCATGGTGTCGAAACGAGACGACCATACCGGTGAGATCATAGTCGTATTCCGGCGATATACGATACTGGATACCGTCCCACTCGACGTCGAATGGAGCAGACTCGCTGGCGCTCTGCTCCGGCTCGTTGGCAATACTGGCAACGTAGTCAATTGCACCCGGCAAGCTGTTTCGATTCCAGACCGACAGCAGTAACACGGCAAAGCTGACAACGATAAAAACATTGAGCAGGTTTCTCATCCCTGAATCTTGCCAGAGTCAGGATGCCTGCTGCCCCGACCCAGTTGGCACTATGGCTCGACAATTTAATGCGAAATGTAGATACTGCGCCGCCCTGCTGATGGCCCTTACTACATGATGTTTCGCAATCTCCGCTGTTTTCGTTTTGACGGTACCTGGCCCGATACAGAAGAATCGCTTTCCGAGGCGCTGCAGCAAGCCGAGTTTTCGCCTTGCGGTCCGTTAACTGAACGCAGTTCCGGGTGGGTACCCGTATATCCGGACGCCGGAGAGTCACTGGCGCGGCGCGTCAACGGTTTTGACCTCATCCGCATGCGCAGCCAGTCGCGAGTGCTGCCGCATTCTGCTGTAAACGAAGAACTCGACGCACGCATCGAGGACTATCGCAATCGCATGCAGGAAGCGCCGAGCCCACGCGAGAAAAAACGTCTTAAGAATGAAGCGCGCGACGAACTGATGCCCAAAGCGCTGCTTAAATCGGATCGCATATGGGGTTACATAGACGCAAAAGAAAAGTTGATCGCCATTGATGCGCTACAGGCATCGACAGCAGAGCGATTCCTGCGTCGTCTCGGTGCGGCCGTCCCCATTAGCAACGTCCGGCCGCTGGACTTCAATAAACCGGTCAGTGAATTGCTGACAGGCATTTTTCTCGGCGATGCGCCGGGGCAGTTTTCGGTCGGGCGTGAATGTCGCATGCAGGATGCACTCGACACAGGCTCCAATGTCCGCTGGATGCATTTCGATCTGAGCGACAAGAGCATACGGAATCACGTCGTCGAAGGAATGCGCCTGACTCACCTCGCGGTCGACTATGACAACATCATGAGTTGCGTCGTCAGCGAAGATGCGGTGATCAGCAAGGTAAAGTTCATCGGTGCAGACGGCGACGAGGGGGATGAACTCGACCCGCTAGGACGTCTGGATACAGAGTTCGTGCTGGTCAGCGGTACAATGCGCCACCTGTTGCAGGATCTGAAGAAACTGTTGAACGGTTTTAGCGACGCTACGGCACAGCACATGAAACCCAAAGAGCGAGAGGCTGGACACTAGCGATGGGGCGCTGGCGACCACCCGCCCCAGCCGCTTCGGCGTACATAACGCCCGCCGGATTCGAGGCATTGCAAAAAGAACTCGATGATACCTGGCGGCGCCGGCGTGAAGTTGTCAAAGCACTGGCAGCCGCCGCCGCGGAGGGAGATCGCTCCGAGAACGCCGAGTATATCTATCGTAAAAAAGAACTGGCCGGCCTTGATCGGCGCATCCACTACCTGCAGAAGCGCTTGCCGGTCCTCAATATCGTGCGCGCGGCACCTGCGGGTGACGCGATCTATTTCGGCGCATTTGTAGAACTGCGCAATAGCGCTGATGAGACCCTGACCTATCGCATCGTCGGGCCGGACGAAGCAGATACCTCAAGCGGTGCGATCAGCATGGATTCGCCGCTGGCCAAGGCATTGCTGGGCAAGCAGACTGGCGATGAAATACTCATCGAGACGCCCGACAAAACTGCGACACTGAACATTGTTTCGATTCGATATGAAACCTCGGAAACGCAATTCGATTGACAGCGCGCAGGCCGTGCTCTAATTTCTGCAACCAGATGGTGCTCCTACAACGGAGCTAAGAGGGAATCCGGAGAAATTCCGGGGCTGTACCCGCAACTGTAAGTTGGGAGATGCTGGCCAGCTCGCCACTAGGACATTAAGTTCCTGGGAAGGCGGCCAACATCCGCGATCAACAAGCCAGGAAACCTGCCATCGCGTCGTTCGTCCAAGGTCGGGTTAACCTGCAGGGCCGGAAACTCACTTTCCCGTGAAACGACATGCCAGGGGCTCGTTGCACTGTCATCGCAGTGAAGCTGCATTCAGTCGTTATACGAGTTCGCATTCGACGTTCGAACTTTTGGGGAAAATTAATGAGCAAGAATCTCTTCAGCGGCGTGATCATTGCATCGCTGGTGGCATCACCTTTATGTGCGCAGGAACAGGCAGAGCCTGAGGACAACCTGGTTGTGCACGGCGTCCGGCTCGAACAGCCGGAAACTGAAACCGGTAGCAGCGTCTATGTCCTTAGTGCAGACGATATCGATGCGCTGGGTGTTGACTACGTGCTCGACGCCATCGCCACTGCACCGGGTGTTACCGTTAATCAGAACGGCAGCCAGGGTGGCGCCGCATCCATCCGGATTCGCGGTGCCGCCAGCGCGCAGACACTCGTGATCATCGACGGTGTCGTTGTTAATGATCCAAGTGCGCCGTCGGGTGGCTTCGATTTTGCACGCATCGATCCTGCCAATGTGGAGCGCATTGAAATACTGAAAGGTCCGCAATCGACCCTTTGGGGTACTGATGCGATGGGTGGCGTCGTGAATATCATCACGAAGCGGCCGGCTGACGGCATGTCAGGGAGCGCATTTGCACAAGGCGGATCCTTTGGAAGTATGCGCGGCGGCGCGACGTTCAGCGGTACTGGCGAACGTTATGACTTTCGTCTTGCCGCCGTTCGCAGCACGACCGACGGTATTTCAAAAGCAGATCGGGCGAATGGCAACAATGAAGATGACGCCTACGAATCAAACAGCGTGAATGCGTCTGCGGGTGCTCGCCTGGGGGAGGCCAGGGTGCAGGCAACGTTGCTGTGGACCGATGCCATAGCGGAATTTGACAGCTTTTCGTTCGGCGCGCCGGGCAACGTCGCTGACGGCGACGAGGTGAGTGAAACAAAGGAACTTGCGGCCAATCTATCGCTTACGCTACCGCTGTTCGATGGCAAATTCAGCAACTTGCTGCTAGCCGGATATTCCGATATTGACCGACAGAGTTTCAGTGGCGGCCAGCCCGGCTTTGCGAGCGACGGCAATCGTATGATCCTGCGTTACCAGGGCACGTTGAGTGTCGGTGACGCTAACCGGGTGGCGTTCGGTGCCGAACGGGAGGAAATTGAAGCCGGTAGTCTGGACGCATCGATCAATGGGCTGTTTGCCCTGTACGAAGTTCGGCCAACTGAATCATTGACGCTCACAGCCGGCATACGCAACGACGATCATGAGCAGTACGGCAACGAGACCACAGGACGCATTGCCGCCGCATTCAACCCACACGATCAGCTGACGTTGCGCGCAAGTTGGGGCGAGGGTTTCAAGGCACCTACCCTGTTTCAAACCACATACTTTTGTTGCGGTGCAAGTACGGCCAACGCCGATTTGCAACCGGAAACCTCTAGCGCATTTGATGTTGGCTTTACCGTACGCAGCGCGACCGGCCAAAGTGAGATCGGGTTGACGTATTTCGATCAAAAGACTCGCAATCTTATCGATTTTTCATTCCCTATCGGCGCGTACGAGAATATCGCGTCGGCGACCTCCAGCGGCATTGAACTGAACGGTGACTTCCGTTTCAACGATCGGTATGGCATCTCCTTCAGCTACTCGTATATCGATGCGAAGGATGGCAATGGTACTGCACTGGTTCGGGTGCCGAAGCGCAGTGGTGATTTGCGTCTTATCATTAATCCTGACGGCCGTCTGACCAGCAATATTTCGTTGCATTACAACGGCGAAGAACAGGATCCAAACGGGGTTGTTGGATCGTGGACGCGCGTTGACGTTGCCGGGCGCTATGCAATGACTGAATCCGTCGAGCTGTACGCGCGTATCGAGAACCTGCTGGATCGGCAGTATCAACAGGTGATCGGCTACGGCACACCGGATTTGTCCGGCTACCTCGGTGCCCGCTTCAGTTTTTGACGTATGCAGCAGACTCTCGCCATCGCCGCCCTCCTTGCGCTAACAGCGACAGGCGCAATGGCGGCACCGCGCGAAACACAAGTCGCGAGCCTCGACTACTGTGCGGACCAGTACCTTTTGAAGCTGCTGCCGCGATCCCGGATCCTTGCACTGTCGCCGGATGCGCCCAAGCACTTTTCCTACATGCGTGAGCACGCCGCGAATCTGCCCACCGTACGGCCGCGCGCCGAGGATATCCTCGGTATCGGACCGGATCTCGTTCTGCGCTCCTACGGTGGTGGTCCCCGGGCAAGTGCCTTCCTGCAGCGCGCTGGCATTGAAGTCGTGCAAATTCCCTATGCCGGGAGTTTCGCTGACATTCGTCGTGCAACCCTCGCCATTGCCAACGAACTGGGCGTGCCCGATCGCGGTGCCGCACTGGTCGCGGAATTCGATGCCCGGCTCGCGACTATTCAAAAGCAAGCCGCCGAAAAACCGACGCGCAAAGCGCTCTACATGACCCCGACCGGCGTCACCAGCGGGCCAGGAACGCTGGTGCACGAAATGCTGCTCACAGCAGGCCTGGAGAATTTTGAAGAAAACCCGGGTTGGCGTTCGATACCGCTGGAACAGCTTGCTTACCGGCAACCGGACCTGGTGGTTGCGGCATTTTTTGATATTGACACAATTCGCCCGGAACTCTGGAGCCCCATGCGTCACCCGGTTGCGAAACGGCAACTGCAGGACCGGCCAACAGTCATGTTGCAGGGAGCATGGACCGCCTGTGGCGCATGGTTTCTACTCGATGCGGTTGAGGCGCTGGCAGCCCGATGACGTCGCGTCAATTCAACCTGCTTCTGATCGTAGCGAGCGTACTGGCCATACTTGGCGCATGCCTGCTCGGCACGACGCCCATGGGGCTGGGTCAGGCTTTTGCCGCATTTGCCGGCCAATCAGTAACGGCGGACAGTGTGGTTATCTGGGAGATACGCCTGCCCCGGGCGTTGGCCGCTTTTGTTGTTGGCGCTGCACTCGGCTGCAGTGGTGCGGCACTGCAGGGGTTGTTGCGCAATCCACTCGCTGAACCCGGCGTCCTGGGGGTGACAGCCACCGCATCCCTGTCGGCGACGTTTGCGTTGTACTATGGGCTCGCCGCCAGTTCTGCATTTCTGTTGCCGGTGTTTGCGATCGTCGGTGCACTGCTCGCTACCGCCCTTCTGGCCGTTGCGGCCATCCGCATTAAATCGGTCGTTACACTAATATTGATCGGCGTTGGTCTGTCGAGTTTCTCTGCTTCTGTCATGTCATTGCTGTTGAATCTCGCTCCCAATCCTTTTTCATTGTCCGACATGATGAACTGGCTCCTCGGATCCGTTGCCAATCGAAGTTTCGAAGACCTGCGCACAACACTGCCGTTCATCGTGGTCGGCCTGGCTGTCCTGCTCATGTCACGCCGGGGACTAGCGGCGCTCACACTGGGTGATGAGGCGGCCAGCGGCATTGGCCTCGACTTGCACAAACAGCGCATCGCCGTGGTGCTCGGCGCCGGCCTCGCCACTGGCGCCGCGGTGGCACTCGCCGGCGCAATCGGATTCGTTGGAATTGTTGCTCCGCATATCGTTCGCCCATTCGTCGACCATGATCCGGCACGCAGCCTCTTGCCCAGTGGCTTACTCGCCGGCCTGATACTGGTGCTCGCCGATATTGCCGTACGCTTGCTGCCGACAACCACCGAGCTCAAGCTCGGCGTCGTCGCTGCATTGATCGGCGCTCCTGCGTTTATCTGGATTGCCATGCAACGGCGCGTTACCTATGACTGAGCTTGTCGCAGAAAATATTTCCGTCACCGTCGATGGCAATGACCTCATCGACAATACGTCCCTGGCACTGCGACCTGGCGAACTGGTCGCGATCCTCGGTGCCAACGGTGCCGGTAAAACAACCTTGTTGCGGGCAATGCTGGGATTGCAATCAATCAGTGCAGGTCGTGCACGACTCGGGGGGATCGCTTGCTCGTCTCTACCAGCAAAAGCCCGCGCGAGGAAAGTCTCCTATTTGCCGCAACGCCGACCGCTGGCGTGGCCCAATACGGTCATTGATATTGTGTCCCTGGGACGATTTGCACACGGTGCGGCGCTGGGGCGCCTGGGTGCCGACGATGCTGCCGCTGTTAACAATGCCATTCGATCCTGCGACCTTGAAGACCTTCGTCATCGCAATGCCGACAGTCTTTCCGGCGGTGAACTGGCGCGCGTGCATTTTGCACGCGCAATGGCGGCAAAGACGCCGCTGCTCGTGGCCGATGAACCGGTCGCGGCACTCGATCCACGCCACCAGTTGCGGATTGCCGACCTGATTCGCCGTTATGTCGACAATGGCGGTGGCGCGCTAGTGGTCCTGCATGATGTCGCGCTGGCCGCGACCTACGCAGATCGACTGGTTTGGATGAAATCTGGCGCAATCATTTCAGAAGGGAGTCCGGAACACACCCTGACAGCAGCGACAATGCACGAAATCTACGGTGTTCGCGCACGCGTGAACTTTGACGAGCATGGACCGGACATTCGCATCGCAACGAACGACTAGGCGAGCGAACGTTCTTTTGCAATCCGCTGTTGTACTGCGTCGAACAATTCCTCTCGCAAGCCCGCGAGTTTGAATAATTCAACAACCGTAAAAAATGGCGCGGCGAGATTCGCCTGGATCGGATGCTTAACCAACACTGGCATGGACTTCTCAACCGCATGTCCGATGAACTGCGCTATGTAACCGCCAAAGAAACAGGCACCGGCTATCAGCCATCCCGTATTGCCCGGATACGACCCGAGATGCGCAGCGAGCAGCAACAAAAGGTAAGCAGCAAGCGCAAATACGAGCGCGAATATGGCATCGAGTGTCAGGTAGAACAATACAAAAGCCACCAATACCAGGTGCGCGAGCGTTACTTCTATTCCGCCAACAGTGACGCTAACCCATCCAAGCGGAATCAATACACCCAGCATGATCGTGGGGATACCGATCATGTGCACGAAAACATTGAACGGATGCTGATGTGACGCCGCGTAGCCCGTCAGCATGTCCATTAATTTTCCGTCCGTCTTAGTTGCCACCGGCGTCACTCTCCAAGTCTATTTCACCGTGGATGAGTATAGCGCTCCAAGAGCAAGTTCTTCCATCGCAGCCGCAATTCTCGCTGGCTGGGCCGGCCTCACGTCAGAAAATTTCGATAATTTGAGGCTTCGGTCCAACACGACCTTGTGATCGCAAGCATTGGCCTGGACGCTGGCGGGGTGGTGCGGGAACAGGCTTTTGGTCCGGATCAGCGGCGTCTGCAAAATGTCAAAATGCCATTAATATTGCTGCTGGATGCGATTCCAGCAGAGATTGCGGTAGACGAGACGCTGTAGATAAGACTAGAGTAGCTCCCGGGGTGTGATTGGATATTGGGGAGCACCAGAGATGTACGAGGTATTGCTCGGTATATTACTCATCCTTGCGATCGCCTGGCTGATCATCAGGATTCGGGGAAACAAGCCGACTGTAGCAAAGAAACCCAACAAGCCCGACACGAAGACATGCGGTGCGTATCACGCGGTTGCAATCAAGTATTCCGAGAATGCCTGCGACGCCGCGAAGGCGATGACAGGCCGTCGCTTTCTTGCCAGTGCGGCACCGCGACTACCGCTACCCGAATGTGACTACACGGATTGTCGCTGTCAGTTCGCGCATTACGATGACCGCCGCAGCAAACGCGACCGGCGCAGCCCGTTTGCGCCGGCGGGCCCGACCGGCAACTCAGGGTCGTACCAAAAGGACCGGCGACAAAAGCGTGACCGCCGCAAGTCAGCGGATGAAGACTAAACCCCGCGGCTAGTAACCCATATCGGCTACAACAAGCTGAAAGTTCTCCAGCTCCGCTTGCGCATGCGCCCGCGTCACCTGTAATTCTTCAATTTCTGCTTCCAGCTGGCCCGTTCGCTCGGCAAGTTGGCGCATATCATTTAGCAGGAAAACGCGTTCTTCCGAAGTCGTCTCGGGCGCTACGATCGCCACGCCATGTGCAATAAGCTTTTCGTCGATTTGGTCCAGCTCGTATTGCTTTGAGTTGATCGCAGAGGTCGCTGAATTGACTTCCGAGCGTAGCGCGTACAGGTGGTGACCGGTATTGAAAGCGTCGAGGAAATCGCCCTCGAGTTCGGCACTGCAAACGCCATAGTAACGCCCGCCGTTGACGCCGATATTAAAGCCCCGTCCCGGTTGGCAATACTCCACCAGGCCCTGATTGCGACCCTGCTGGTAGTCCGAAAAGTCCGCCGTAATGCCATGCTTCGCGCAGGCCTTGCGATGGCCGCTGAAACGATCGCTGGTATAGCCTCGGGCACCGTCTTCGTAACCGATTGCTGTCCAGTCAGTGGCAATACATTCTTCCGGGCTCATGCCGGTACAGCCACTCAAGCCTGCCGTGGCAATAGCCGTGATGACCAGACTGATACGCTTGTTCATGACCTACTCCGTACATTGTATTTGCAAAGATGCTCCCATAAATACAGGGGCACAGCTGAACGGACGCTTAAAAATCAGAAGCAGGTACGGCATCGCTGCGGCTCATTGTGACCTGCGTCACAGTGCCAGAACTGGCACAGGGCTACGCTCGGAGAGCAATCAGAAAATGGCGGAGTTCAAAAGATGGATCTTGAAGCGATCAGCGGTGCGGCAACCGTCGCGTTGACGAGCACGATCGTATTTCTGCTGATTGCCAAGACTTGGAATGCCGTTAGTCGCACTATCAACTCAGCACCCAGCTTTTCCGACCGCATCATGCACGAATCCGCGCAGCGGTTTCGTGATGAATTTGAACGGCTCTCTCAGTCACAGGCCGTTTATCTCAGCGGCACGTTAGTGTTTCTTGTTCTGTTCGTTGCCGCTTATCTGTTACAGGCACAATCACTTTTCAAGGGCTACCCGTCATGGCAGCTCTACGGGCAATTGGCGTTCCTCACGCTGGTCGCAGCATTTGCAATCTATCACCTTGTGAAAACCGTTTTGGCCCAGCGCCAGGTCAGGTTTCTGCGCGATGCAAACGTCGCAGTCGGCCATCAGCTGCAGACCTTATCGGCCAGCGGTATACGCGTCTTTCACGATGTCGCGACCACGGCAGGCATCGTGGATCACGTCATCCTCGGACAGAAAGGTATCTACGCAATAAATGTCGTAGCCCGCCGCTCGCGAAAACGCACATTCGCCAGACTGCGAGAAAACTCTATCGAGTTCGCAAATGGCAAGCAGGACTTTTCCATCGTGGATCTCGCGGCCAAGACCGCGCGACTACAAAAAGAATTTCGGGCGCTGCTCGGACACAAGGTGCGCGTGCGCTCCGTTATTGCGGTTCCCGGCTGGGAAATTGGCGAGCAAACAAATGATAAGCACCTGCTGGTCAACGAGCGAACCATTGCAATGCTCAGTGGCTGGAACGACAACAGCGATTACCTGATGAATGAAGACGTCGAGCTGATCCAGCAGGATTTAATCTCACGCTGCGGGCAAAACTAGCCTACCTGCTCTGCTGCCCTCAGCAACTGTTCCTTGGCTGCATCAAATTGTGCTGCAGCGCGCTTTAGATAGGCGTCTGCCTCGTCGTCATAGCCGTCCGCCGAAGCTGACCAGACGCGATTGATGTAGCGCTCCCCCGCTGCAAAGCTACTCATGATATCGGCGTAGGTCTGCAGGCCAAACAGGTGCACCATACTTTCGCGCGCATCAGCAAAGCGGCGCAGATCTTCACGCAGTTTCAGATCGATACGATCGCGAAGTACGGCACCCTTGGTCAGGCCATCGCTATTAAGTTCACCGAGGTCGCTGACAATATTTGCAATCGATTCGCGCAACTCATTGCGATTTAATTCGAGGACCGACGCCGACCGGGCATGGGCATTTAGCTGGCGCTTGTAAACGACCAATCCAATCAGAGCGGCCAATGCCGCCACGACAAACAGCGTCCAGTCAACATTCTGTACATCGCGAGCTGTCGCAAACGCTCCCCCTAAGAAACCGGCGACGACCAGGAAATAAGCAAAATTCTTCATCCTTCATTCTCCTCCTACGAGGTCGCGACTATTCTTGCGGCGTTACCCACACCGACCAACGCCTCGCCGACGATGAGGCCGGCCGCAATCGGTATCCCGACCTCCTCGCTCCAGGTCTTGCCTTTAATGCGGTCACTCAGCTCGCGCCCCAGCGTACCCAGTGAGTACGTCAGTACAATATTAAACGGCAGGTAGAAGCCCAACCCGACGGTAATGCCCAAACCACCCATTAGCGCAGACAAAATTCCGCCAAGAATCGCGCCTGCTGCGTATTTTTGTGTCGGCACGTCGCCGCCCATGATGCCGTCAATGGTACTCGCCAGCGCCTGCGCTTGCGGTGCCGGCAGCTTCTCGCTACCCAGTCCGTAACCTTCCGCGTTTTGCAGCACAAAAATGACACCGATCACAACAATCGGCCCAAGCCATGCGCCGGCGAACTGGCCGATCTGCTGCATTCTCGGCGTCGCACCGACGAGATAGCCTGTCTTGAGGTCCAGCATCAGGTCGGTTGCCTGCGACATTGCCACGCAAGTCGCTGCGCCGACCATGATGGCAGCGATAATCGAATCGCCGCGTTCCATGCCATGCGTAACAATGATCAACAAAGTAATTCCGACCAGCGTCATGCCCGATAACGGCGACCAGTTGGTGCGGCCGATAGCTTCGGACAGAATAATGCCCGACATCCAGATCCACAGGGTACCCATTAGCGCCATCAGGATACCGCGACCCAGACTAACGGTTTCAACCGACGTCACCGCCATGAACGCGAGTAGTATGACGGCGCCGCCAATCGCGAAATACAGAAGCTTGATAGGCATCTCGTCATTCGATGCACTGGATGCGACTTTCGAGGCCTTTTGCATCGAGCGAACGGCGCTGGTGATCAGCGGGAAGGCAAGGATGACACCCATAATCGCGCCACCGATCAACATGCCGATACCGAGCGGCCGGTACAACATAGCCCGCAGCGGTCCCGGCGTGTCGATGGCTGCGCCGCTCGCATCCAGCGGGAAACCGCCGGTCACCGAAAGCAGGGGCGAAATAAACCAGTACGCGACGAAGCCGCCGATGATGAACGCAACACCGCCGCGCCCGGCGATGAAACCGACACCAATGGTCATCAACGACAGGTACCAGATGCCGTTCATGTATTCCGGCATATTGATAATCGCACCAATATTCCAGTTGGCGACACCGGTCTGAATCGTGGCGATATGAACGCCTGCGCTGACAGCCGCGGCAATCAGCAGGACCAGCGCTTTGCGCACCCCGGCACCCGGTGACTTGAGGATCGTTGCGACCGCGACGCCGCCCGGATAGGTCAGGCGTTCGTAATCAATCATGTGCTTGCGCAACGGAATGATAAAAGCAATGCCAAGGTACGCGCCGGCAATACAACCAAAGGTCAGGATCACCGGATCAAAACGATCGCCAAAGCCAAGCAGGAAAATCGCGGGTACCGAGAACATCATGCCCGACGCTGCGCCGTTAACGCCGCTCGCGATCGTCTGCACGATGTTATTTTCGACGATGCTCTTGCGCCCGAGCAACCCGCGCAGTATGCCGAAACCGAGTATAGCGGCAAGCTCCGAACCTTCGATGGAAAAGCCGAGTACCAGCGCCGCATACCCGATTGAACCGGCCAGGATGACGCCGATGAACCAGCCGGTAATTAACGCGATCCAGGTTAGCTCAGGATACGGACGAGACTTCGTGGTATCACTCATGTACAGCAGCCCCTTTTTTTATTTTCCGCCGAGCCTATCACAGCGCATTGAGATGTGCCGCCAGCTGGTCTTTCTCCAGCACTTCGCAAAAATCGTCTGCCATTTCCTGGCAGGCGTCCACACAGCTTTGCCACGCGGCGATGCGCTCTTGCTCGCTGTAATTTACAAAATCCGTGCGGTCCGGAATCTTTCCATTAGGCAAGCGCGCCACGAATTCCGGCGACGGACTGACCAGGATCGTGCGACTGACATGTTCGGCCTGTGGTCGGCGCCAGCCGAGGTTCTTATCGAACCAGCCCGGAATGATTCGATCGTAGAAATGTGGATAGAGCGTCAAGCGCTCTCCATCGCTGTGCTGCAGGTCATGGTGATAGTCGATAACACCGCCATCGCGATACACGCCAGGTTCTGCACCGTCGATATTCGCAACGCCGGACAGCACCAGCGGAATCGAGCCGGTCGCAACGATTGCATCTTCAAGATTATTGCGGGTCAGGCGCGTCGTTCGCATTGGAAATCCCTGCGCCGCAAAAAACGGTGGCAAGTCCCTGGCGTCGTAGAACAGTGCACGTTCGAAAAACAGGCCAAGTGTACGGCGGCTTACCGCATTCATGCTGGCGGCTGTCAGCAAACCCGCCGCCAGGAGCCAGCGTGTTTCTGTCGCCAGTACATGACGGCTGCGAACGGCCATGATGTGCGTCCGAAATTGTGGATGACTGAGTATTTCGTCCACGCCACCATTGCCCAGTACCGCGCCGATCATTTGGCGGCTTGTGGCCGTGATTTCGTGGATATCAGGCCGGGCACTATACGATTGGTTGATGTAGGCCGTTTCGAATCGATTGATAGCGGCCAGCGGGTCTTGCTGTGCGTAGCAGGCAAATCGCCAGGCGCCGATGGATGACCCCAGTAGATGTACCGGGCCCGTCAGACGCGGCACCAGCTGGCTGAGAAGCACCCGGTCAAGCTGGCTCAGGACCAGCCACTTGGCGCCACCGGACGCGCCGGCAATGGTGCCGATGGAGGAAATGTCGAATCCGTGCGTTTTTACGGATTTGAGGGCACCTGCACCCGCCTTGAAGGTCAAAGAAAGGGATTTCACAAAATGTCGAATGACTGCGGGTCGCTGCGATAGACAGCGGCTATTATAGGAGCTTTGACCATGCTGCGGTTGCCATTATGACGCGAATTGCTGCGCTACTGATTCTCGCGCTCGGCCTGCTTGGACTCGTCGATTCGGCTCGTGCCGATGACAGGGAGCCACCCTTGTTCGTTGCTGCAGGTGGTATTGACTCGGGTAACTGCCGGGATGCGGAGGCACCCTGCCAGTCGATAGCCTATGCATTGCAGCGTGTTGGCAAGAATGGCCGGATCCGCATCGGCGACGGTAGCTATGCGCTGACCGATTCAGCGGACATCATCTATTTGTTGAGTGGCGCCATCGATGTACGCGGCAGCTTTATGCCGGGCTCACGTTCCACGCTGACCGGCGTGCCGCCAGAGTTCGCCGGCGAGTTGCAGGCAAAAGGCTTCCACGTGATTACCGACAGCAAAGGGCTGCACCAGGCTGCGGTCCAGACGCAAGCGAGCCGCATGACGAATGCGGCGGCCACCGCCTGCACCGGCGGACTAGCGGGCATTTATCCCTGCGATCAGGTTGACTTGCTGTCGCATGTTGCCGATCGTACTCCGGGCGGACGTGGCGCCGATATCTGGGGGTACCTGGACCTCAATACGCACCGCGAGTACGCACTCGTCACTTACAGCTCCGGTACGGCCGTGTTTGATGTCAGCGACGCAGAAAATCCGCGTGAAGTCGGTTTCGTCAATGGCCAGAACACAACCTGGCGCGACATCAAGGTTTACCAGTTCTGGAATGCGACAGACGGTCGCTGGAATGCACACGCCTACGTAACGGCTGACAATGCGTCCGATGGCCTGGTTATTATTGATCTCAGCGAACTTCCGCACCGCATATCGCGGCTCAACTACAGCAGTGACTTCTTCGCCGCGCACAACGTTTTCCTGACCGATGTGGACTACAGCACCGGTCTCTCGCTGTCACCGGATCATGCGCCTAACCTGGTGCTCGCCGGTTCAAACATCAGCGATGGCCGGTTTCGCAGCTACAGCCTTGCCGACCCTTCCGCACCGGCGTTTATTGCGGCACCCGCAACTCCCGGCAATCAACCGGGCGGCGATCGCCTGTACATGCACGACGCCGCCTCGATGATCGTCACCGGTGCACGCAAAGACTCCCAGTGTGTGAATGCCGCAAGTGCCGACCACTGTGACGTGTTGTTTGACTTTAACGAGTCGAGTCTGGACATCTGGGATGTCACGCAAGCGGCGAATCCGGTTCGACTGAGTCAACTGCCCTACACCAACTCACGGTATACGCATTCCGGCTGGCCGAGCGAAGATCGACAATTTCTTTTTATCCAGGATGAACTCGACGAACGCGATCGCGGCCTGCTGACTACGCTGCGCGTGGTATCGATTGCCGACCTGCGGGCCCCTGCCATCGTCGACGAATGGTCTGGTCCTACCCGGGCAATCGACCATAACGGATTCGCACGCGGCAATCGCTATTACATGTCGAATTACACCCGCGGCCTGACAATCCTGGACATCAGCAATGCCGCTGATCCACAGTCTGTTGGGCGCTTCGATACCTACCCGTCCTCGGACAGCACCGGATTTCCTGGTAACTGGGGGGTCTACCCATTCTTGCCGAGCGGCAATATCGCTCTAAGCGACATCGACAGCGGCTTCTATATGGTCGCCGACAACACACGCGATGTGTTGCAGGGCCAGCTCGGTTTTTCGACAAGCTCATTTGGTGCGGAAGAATCCCAGCCGTTGCAACTGACCGTCCAGCGAACGGGCGGTGCGCAGGGCGCGGTCAGCATTTCCTGGGAATTATTGCAGGCGGATGGCACTGCTGCCGATGTCAGTAATCGCAGTGGAGTGCTCAACTGGGCAAGCGGCGACAACAGTGACCGTACTATCGACCTCGCGCCGATTGACGATGGCGTAACAGAAGGCATGGAGCATCTGCTGGTGAAACTACTGGCGCCGACGGGCGGTGCCGCACTGAGCTCTACGAGTATTTCACATGCCTACATCAGCGATCCGGGTGCCAGCAGTATTATCGCCTTTGCAAGTGATGCCATCGACATACCCGAGCGATCCTTTGGTACTGCAGTCGCCGTTATCCACCGCAGTGGCAGCGCCGTTGGCGCTGTCTCGGTGAACTACAGCATCACCACAGGTGACGCCAGCAGCGGTGCCGACTATACCGGCGCCGCGTCCGGCACTTTGACGTGGGAAGACGGCGATGCCACGCCAAAGTGGCTCGAGTATTCAATCATTGACGATGGCACCGGCGAGAGCGACGAGTTCTTCGAGCTTGCGTTGAGTAACGTTTCGGCGGGTGTGATCGGTAGCAACGATGTTTTGCGAATTACCATCGTCGATGGAACGGGTGTCAACAGTGCACCAAATGCCGTTGCCGGAAGCAGCCAGACAGTTGCTATCGGAACCACCGTCACACTCAACGGAGCGGCGTCCAATGATCCGGATGGCGACCAGCTGACCTACACGTGGTCACAGACTAGCGGCCCAGCCGTAACGCTGGCGAATGCAAATTCTGCGACTGCGAGTTTCACGGCACCTTCTGTGACATCGGATACGCTGTTGCGATTCGAACTGTCCGTAAGCGACACCAGCGGTCTCGTTGACACGTCGACGGTGAATGTGACCGTGACGACCGCAAGCGCCGGTGGTGGTGGCGGTGGTGGCCTCAGCCTTTGGTTACTGGTCGCATTGTTCGGGGTGCGAGCGCTTACTCGAAAGGGTGCGTCTTAACGATCGTCTGCTCGCGATCGGGTCCGGTGGAAATAATATCCACGGGCACACCCGCGAGTTCTTCGATACGCGCCAAATAGTCGCGCGCCTTTTGTGGCAGATCCGCGTAATTCGTGATGCCCACGGTCGAC
Organism: uncultured Woeseiaceae bacterium; assembly: GCA_963976215.1. Classification (GTDB taxonomy): domain Bacteria; phylum Pseudomonadota; class Gammaproteobacteria; order Steroidobacterales; family Woeseiaceae; genus UBA1847. Next base: position 157,168 of record CAXBJV010000001.1, read on the forward strand.
TCCTGCCAGCCCGACCACTCTTCATAAATCGGCTTGCATTCGGCGAAACGATCGACGACAACCGGCAAACCGGAAATGGGTTCGCCATCAATGGAATAGCCGACACAAATCTGTATCGACTCCAGCTCATCCAGCACATCCAGTTTAGTCACACATAAGCCCGACACGCTGCTGTTAATAATGGAACGGCGCAGTGCCACGGCGTCGAACCAGCCACAGCGTCGCGGTCGTCCCGTTGTGGCTCCAAATTCAGCGCCGACCCTGGCGAGATGCGCACCCTGATCGTCAAACAATTCGGTCGGAAATGGACCAGCGCCGACACGCGTTGTATACGCTTTGACAATGCCCAGCACGTAGTCGAGATTGCGCGGTCCGACACCCGTCCCGGTGCTCGCCGCCGCTGCAACAGTATTTGATGACGTGACAAACGGATAGGTGCCGTGATCAATATCGAGGAAGCTGCCCTGCGCGCCTTCGAACAGAATACTTTTGTCGGACTCCGCAAGGTCCATCAGGATTTGTGTGATGTCGGCTGTTACCGGCGCCAAAATTTCCGCGTAGCCCAGTGCCTCGTCAAGCGTTTGCGCAAAGTCCACTGTTGCCGCGCCAAAATAGTTCTTCAGCAGGAAGTTGTGATAGTCGAGCACCTCGCCAAGTTTGGCGGCAAAGACCTCCCTGACAAACAGGTCGGATACTTTTAGCGCGCGTCTCGCGATCTTGTCTTCGTAAGCAGGACCGATGCCTCTGCCCGTCGTACCGATTGCACCGCTGCCACGACGATTTTCGCGGGCGACATCCAATGCAACATGTGACGGCAGTATAAGTGGACACCCGGGGCTGATCTTCAGGCGTTCATAGACCGGCACACCACTCTCGATCAGTGCATTGGCTTCTTTAACCAGCGCATCGAGCGCTATCACAACGCCGTTGCCGATCAGGCAGCTGACCCCATCGCGCAGAATGCCGGAAGGAATGAGGTGCAGCACGGTTTTCTCGCCGCCAATGACGAGCGTATGCCCGGCATTGTGACCGCCCTGAAAACGTACCACCGCTGCTGCCCGATCGGTCAGCAGGTCGACAATCTTTCCCTTGCCTTCGTCACCCCACTGGGTGCCGATGACAACTACATTTTTTCCCATGGTAATCCCGCCCGTACTTTATCCCGGCGCCGCGGCCTAGCCGCGCACCAGGAACAGGGTCAACAGACCCACTATCATTACAACCAGCCCGAGAGTGCGAATGTGATTGTCGCCCAGCTGTGCGATTTCCGCCACCAGCTGCCGGTATTTTTTTGGCGCTACAAACGGCAACATGCCCTCGATAACGAGCACCAGGGCAAGTGCCGTAAATATTTCTGTAGCTATCGTTGTCCGCCCGACTGGTTCAGGTATTTGAAGAACTCGTTGTCAGGGTCCAGCACCAGCAAATCACCTGCATTACCCACAGCATTCTTGTATGCATCGATACTGCGATAAAACGCGTAAAACTCTGCGTCCTTGTTGTACGCATTTGCATAGATTTCGGCAGCTCGTGCATCGCCTTCACCGCGAATGATCTGACTTTCACGATTCGCGTTCGCCAGGATAACGGTGCGATCCTTGTCCGCCGTTGAGCGAATCAACTCGGCCGCTTCCTGCCCTTCCGCGCGGGTTTCCGTTGCAAGCTGGGCGCGCTCAGCACGCATCTGGTCGTACACAGATTCGCGAACACGCGCCACAAACTCGACCTGCTTGACACGAAAATCCACCAATTCGACACCGAGGCCTTCGGCTGTCGGTTTCGCCAGTGCCAGCATGTCACGCATCAACTCAAGGCGTTCGACCGAGATCGCATCGCGCGTCGATCGTTTACCAAACTCCGTCACTACCGAGTTGCGAATGATCTCGCGCAGCCGATCAACCGCAGCCTGTTGTGAGCCGCCGGTCGACGTATAGAATTTGACGGTGTCAACGATACGCCACTTCACAAAGAAGTCGACGGTCATGTCCTGCCTGTCAAGTGTGAAGACTTCCTGCGGCGCATCGTCAATATTCAGGATTCGGCTGGGAAACTTCAGCACCGTTTCGATAACCGGAATCTTGAAGTGCAAGCCCGGCTCGTAGTTCGAACCGACCATCTGGCCGACACGCAGTTTGATCGCAGTCTCGCGTTCGTTCACCGTGAATGCGGACAGGCCGAATCCGATCAGGATCAGGCCAATGATAATAATGATGTTAAAGCCCTTGTTATTCATTGACGTACCCTCCTGTCGCGGCTATCGGTTTTGCCATCGTTGATAGTCTCCTCAAAGGGTTCATTCGTTGTCGAATCCATGCCGGAACTGCCGGTCTGGTTGCTACCCGCTCGTTTCAACAACTGGTCAACCGGCAGGTACAGCAGGTTGCCACTGCCGTCGCTGTCCAGAATGACCTTGGCCGAACGACCGTACACTTCTTCAATCGCATCAAGATACAGGCGGTCTCGCGTAACACGAGGGGCCTTGAGGTACTCGGTCAACAGCGCTTCAAAGCGCGACGCATCACCCTCCGCTCCGGCGATAACGCGCTCCCGGTATGCTTCCGCGTCCTGCAAAATTCGTTGTGCCTGGCCACGTGCCCGCGGCACGATATCGTTGGCATAACGTTCAGCTTCAAGCTGATAACGTTCACGATCGTTGCGCGCGCGCTGCGTATCGGCCACTGCGTCTTCCACGCTGGACGGGTAGTTTACTGTGTTGATACTGATCGAGGTTACGGTCAGCCCGGCATCGTAGGCCTCGAGCGTTGCCTGCAATTCGACCATTGTTTTGGCGGGAATTTCTTCACGGCGATCGCCAATTAATGAAGCCAGGGTGCTGGTGCCAACCACACCGCGCAACGCGCTTTCGGTAACGTCGTTGAGCGTCTGGTCCGGGTCCTCGACTTCAAAGCTGTACTTGACCGGATCGGTGCGGCGGTATTGCACGGCGATGTCGATGTAAACGTACCATTCGTCGGCCGTCAGCATTTCCTTCGAGAAATTGAAATCGTAGACGTTCTCGATGTTGACGACATCGACGGACTCAATCGGAAACGGCCAGTGCCAGCGCAGGCCCGGCATCGTGAAGGGTTGCTCCTCCGATACCGGAACGTGAGCACCGAATCGCTGTACGACACCGCGTTCGGCTTCATCGACCCGGTAAAAGCCGGTCAGGCCCCACGCAATGATTAGCAGGATGATCAGTGCATAAGCACCGGAACCGCGGTTGCCGCCCGCACCGCCGCGGCCTCCGCCGCCTAAAATACGGTTGAGGCGCTCTTGCCAGTAGCGCGCGATCTGATCGAGGTCATTCGGCTCATTGTCGTCCCGTTTCCACGGGTCGCGACCATTGCCTGATTCGTTGTTAGCCATAGTGTCTTTGCTTCTACTCGTTTGCTGCAGTTGCTGCCGTTGCCGATTCAGGCTTGGGCTCCAGTTGTTCTTCCGTGAGATTTTCACGCTTTAGGAAGCGCCGCAAGTCCTTTTCGGACATGCACAGCTCCAGTGTCCAGCCACCGTCATCATCGACAGCCTCATTACTGACCGCACCAAGCTCAAATAGTTTGGCGCGCAGCCTGCCATCGGACGGCGGCAGGTAAATCGTTTTTTCGGTTTTCTCCTGGCGCAAGCGATCCGCGATCGCTGCTTTCAGCAACGGCAAACCCTCGCCAGTCACTGCCGACAGCCAGACTGCTCTGCCCGCACCTTGCCGGTTGTTCGCCACCCGCGGCTTACGATCCAGCTTATCGATTTTATTGTACACCCGGATCTGCGGCACCTGATCCGCATCCAGTTGCTTAAGGACTGAATTGACCTGCCGTACCCGTTGCCATCGATTCGGGTCGCTGGCATCAATCAGGTTCAGGATCAGATCCGCCTCGCGAGTCTCCTGCAGCGTCGACTTGAATGCCGCAACCAGCTCGTGTGGCAGGTCACGTACAAATCCGACGGTATCCGCCAGCACGACGTGCTCACCTTCGTCGAGATCCAGTCGTCGTACCGTCGGATCAAGCGTTGCGAACAATTGATCCCTGACGTACACGCCGGCATCCGTCAGCGCATTGAACAGCGTCGACTTGCCCGCGTTGGTATAACCAACCAATGCCACCGTCGGCGTCTCTGCCCGTTCCCGGTTGCGTCGATTCATGGCGCGACGCGTATCTACCGTCTCAAGCCGCTCATTCAGAGCCTTGATGCGATTATTGATCAGGCGCCGGTCAGTCTCGAGCTGCGTTTCGCCCGGACCGCGCAGGCCGATACCGCCTTTCTGCCGCTCAAGGTGAGTCCAGCCGCGCACCAGTCGTGTCGACAGATGCTTGAGCTGTGCCAGCTCGACCTGCAACTTGCCTTCGAAACTGCGCGCACGTTGCGCGAAAATATCGAGGATCAGTCCCGCCCGGTCCAATACGCGGCACTTGAGTTCGCGTTCGAGATTGCGCTCCTGGCTGGGGCTCAGTGACGCACCCGAAATCACCAACTCGGCATCCGTCTGCCGAAGCAGTGTCTTTAAGTCTTCGAGTTTGCCTTTGCCAATAAAAAAACGCGGATCGGGACGTTTCCGGGTCGACAATATTTCGCCCGCAATTACAGCGCCCGCCGAGACCGCCAGTTCGGCGAATTCTTCGCGTTCGGACTCTTCAGGTAGGCCGTCGGGACTCGCATGGACAAGAATTGCTCGCTCGCCACTTTGCGGTCGTTCAAACAAATACCACCTCCCGCCAAGGCAGCATCGCGGCAAACTTAATCGTCGTCGTCTCCATGCTCGTCATCCGGCATTGGAAGCCGGACGTTGCGTGAGGGGACGACTGTGGATATTGCATGCTTGTAAACCATCTGGTTGACGCTGTTTTTCAATAAAACAACGAACTGATCAAATGAATCCACCTGCCCCTGCAACTTGATACCGTTGACGAGATAGATGGAAACAGGGACTTTTTCCTTTCGTAAAATATTGAGAAAGGGGTCCTGCAATGTCTGCCCTTTAGCCATGATTGGGTCTCCTTATTCTTTACTTTCTTATTGTTGAATCCCGCCATCCGGTGGCGCCGGGTTGCCCATCGCAGAATTCAGCCTAAGCGTCGCAAAAGTTTAGCATACCGGGCAGGAAATCAGCCCAGATGTTGCGCCAGATACGACGATATAGAGTCAATTGCCCCGGCTTCAAGCGGATCGAGCGAATAAACCTCGCTTTCTGAACGAATCCAGGTCAACTGCCGCTTCGCCAGTTGCCGCGTGGCATACAGCGCCCGGTCACGCGCCTCGGAGCGCGAATAATCGCCATCCAGAGCAGCCCAGAACTGCCGGTAGCCGACCGCGCGCATCGCAGGACTGTCGCGGTGCAAGCCCTCGCGCGAGCGCAGACCGATCACTTCGTCTTCGAATCCGTCCGCGATCATCTGGTCAAGCCGTTGCTCAATCCGGCCATGCAACACGCTGCGCGGTTCGACCTGCAATGCGATCTTGATGAATTGCGTATCGTCGCCGACCGCGGTCTCTCGCTGGTAGGCACTGATGGTCTTGCCACTGACACGAAAGACTTCCAGCGCCCGCTGAATGCGCTGGCTGTCATTTGGCTGCAAGCGCGCGGCCGTTTCCGCATCGACTTTTGCCAGTTCGTCGTGCATTGCCGGCCAGCCACGCTGCTCAGCCTCGCGGTCGATTGCAGCACGAATATCCTTGTCCGCCGGCGGCAAATCCGCAAGGCCCCGGGTTAGCGCGCGGAAATACATCATAGTCCCGCCGGCGAGCAGCGGTATTCTGCCGCTGCGGACACTTGCTCGAATTGCCGCATTGGCATCGCGCACAAAATCACCGGCCGAATAGGATTCTTCCGGATCGCGAATATCGATAAGCTGATGTGGCGCTCGGCGCAGCGTTTCCGCATCCGGTTTCGCTGTGCCGATGTCCATGCCTCGATAGACCAGCGCCGAATCGACGCTGATGATGTCGCAGGGAAAACGCTTGCACAGTCGAACGGCCAGGTCGGTCTTGCCTGACGCCGTTGGCCCCATCAGGAGAATGGCTTTTGCCTGCATGGTGCCGCTAGCGACCGCGCAGGAACAAACGGTCGAGTTCCGACATCGTAATCGTCGTCCAGGTCGGCCGACCATGGTTGCACTGGTCAGCGCGTTCGGTGCGTTCCATCTCCCGCAACAGCGCATTCATCTCATCGATACTCAAGAGTCGATTGGCGCGCACCGAATGATGACAGGCCATGGTCGCAAGAAAATCGTTGCCGGCATCTTCGATCCGGTTGCTTTGCCCCGCTTCTGCCAAGTCGGACAGAACATCGCGCAGCAGTGCCTCAACATCCGCATTCTTCAAGAGTGCCGGAACTTCGCGAACGGTAACACCGCCGGGACTTGTCCTGTCGACGACCATGCCAAGACCCGCGAGCAAATCCCGGGATTGCTCGACGATTGCAGCCTCGCTTTCGGATACTGAAATCGATTCCGGCACCAGCAACGGTTGGCGCACGATGTTCCGGTCGCCGAAATTTTTCTTGAGCTTCTCGTAGGTGATGCGCTCGTGTGCCGCGTGCATATCGATCAACACCAGGCCGTCTTTATTTTCGGCCAGTACATAGATGCCGGCGAGTTGTGCCAGCGCGAATCCCAGCGGCGGAACCTGCTGGGCATTCTCTGGCACATCAGCCAGCGACGGCGCCGTTGCCATTGCCCGATAACTGGACAGTGTCTCGCGCACACCGGCCGGCGTTGGCCGCGATGGCAACGGCATTGAACCCTGGTGAAAAACGGACTCACGCGTCATTGGAATAGGTGCAACGTCGTGGCCACCTGGCCGCGTGTCTTCCAGGGCCACGCCGACGGACTGCGACACGACGCCGTGCACTCGCCGGCCATCCCTGAAACGAATTTCATGTTTGGCCGGGTGCGCATTCGCATCGACCCCGGCCGGGTCCATCGTGAGATTCAGGACATACGCGGGATAACGTCCGTGAAACAACACGTCGCGATATGCATGACGGACAGCGTGCGCCAGAGTTTTGTCGGACACACTGCGGCCGTTTACAAACCAGTACTGCATATCCGGTTGGCTGCGATTGAACGTCGGCAAGCCGATCCAGCCGGACAGCGCGATACCCTCTACCTGGCGCTCTATCGGCACGCATTGCTCAGCAAACGCAGTGCCGCATATTTTCGCAATACGTTGCCGTTGTTCATCAAGTGTTTTTGCCGGTGGCGTTTGCAAGACGACGCGCTGGTTGTGCGTCAACGTAAAACCGATTTCCGGGCGCGACAACGCAAGCCGCCGGACCCATTTTTCGATGTGACCGAATTCGGTTCGTTCGGTGCGCAGGAAGCGACGCCGAGCAGGTGTGTTGTAAAACAGGTCATGCACTTCGACCGTCGTCCCGATCGGGTGCGCTGCCGGCATCAACTCGCTCAAGTCTCCACCGTCGGCTTCAATTTGCCAGGCAGAATCCTGACCCGCAGTTCGGGAACACAAGCTCAGGCGTGCAACCGAAGCAATGCTTGGCAAGGCTTCGCCGCGGAAGCCCAACGAGGCAACTGCCTCAAGATCGTCGAGGCTCGAGATTTTGCTGGTCGCATGCCTCGACAGGGCCAGCGCCATCTCCTGCTTATCGATGCCTTTGCCGTCGTCGCGAATCCGAATCAGTTTTTGCCCGCCGGCTACGACATCAATCTGTACCGTTTGCGCTGCGGCATCGAGACTATTCTCCACCAGCTCTTTTATTACAGACGCCGGGCGCTCGACGACCTCGCCGGCCGCGATCTGGTTGATCAGGTGATCTGGGAGTTGCTGAATGGGCATGCAATTAGACTAACAAACAATAAAGGGTCAGATTTATTTTCCCTTAATTTATTTATCCAAGAGAACACATCAGGAAAAACAAATTAAGGGAAAATAAATCTGACCCCTTTTCGGTTTACCTAACCGCCGGTGAAAACCGGGATATTCAGCGTCTGGCCAATGCGAATCTTGTCGGTTGACAGTTTGTTGGCACGGCGAATGGCGGCCGGACTGACGTTATAGCGCTGCGCGATCTCGGAAATGGTGTCGCCGCGCGCGATGACATAACGCACCTGCTTGGTCGGCGTGCGACGCAAATCCATTGCAATGCGGGTGTCCGGCGGCGGATTCGTATAGTAGTAGTCGCGAACTCCGGCGAGGATGGCGCTCGCAAGACGTCCCTGGTGACGGCGGTCACGCAGCTTCTGTTCCTCGGACGTGTTCGTTATGAACCCGGTCTCGACGAGGATAGACGGCATATCGGCCGATTTCAGGACGATCAATTCTTTTTGCTTGACCGACTTCGAATGCATATTCGCAACCCGGCTCATCTGCGAACTAACCTTTTCGCCGATGTCGAGACTGGCGCTTAGCGCCGCGTTTTGTGACAAGTCGAACAAGACGGATGCCAGCACTTCATCTTTGTCGTGTAACGAAACACCACCCACCGTCACCGGAGCTTTTGCTCGCTGCTGCATGGTTCGGGCCGCTTCCTTACTGGCACCGACCAGGTTCAGCGCAAATACCGATGCACCGTTGGCACGACGGTCTTTAAACCCATCGGCGTGAATGGAAATGAACAAATCCGCTTTCGCTCGTGTCGCGATCGCCATACGGTCGCGGTGTTCGACAAAGACGTCATTGTCGCGAATCAGCACGGCGCTCATTCCCGGCTCAGCATTAATGATTCGCGCCAGTTCCTTGCTGATTGCAAGTACGACGTTTTTCTCCTTGGACTTGCGGCCCAGTGCACCCGGATCATGGCCGCCATGACCGGCATCGATGGCAATGACCACATCGCGCCCGGGACGATAGCCCTCCGATGCACGCTTGACGGGTTCAAGGTTGCCGGCGCGATGCAGGTCGACGACCAGGCGATGGCCGTATTGCCCATTGGGCGCGGCGGTGAAACTGCGCGAGCGAACCCCTTGACTCAGATCGAGGACGACGCGCAATTGCCCGTTTGCTCGAACTGCAGAGCGAATGGAACGTACGTTGCCGACGCCTTTCGGCAGATTGGTCAGCGATTGCGCCAGGCGACTGTCTTTGAGGTCGATCACGAGGCGGTCAGGCGCGCGAAGCGTGAAGATGTTGTGGTCGACCGAGCGGCTGAGATCCAATACCACGCGTGTTTTGTCGCTTTCCGACCATATACGGACATTTTTGACGGTACTGCCGGCAAATGCGGCGCCACTCAAGAGCGTGGCTATCAGCAGCAGTGTCAGGCGCGATCGGATCATCAGCTAGGTTATGGCATGTCGTGGATTATGTTCGACGAGTATACAAACTTGCGCGCAAAAACCAAGAGTTTTCGCTTCAAAATTATGAGGATACCGGCCTTAGTTAATCTTCTGAATCAATGCGGCACCGCGTTCACTGATGGCGGATATATCGGCCTGGCGGCCATCGCCGTCGTAGCTCAGCGTGATAAGGAGGTCTGCTGCCTGCTTGAGATCCGGCGCCCGTTCCGGCCATTCGATGAGCCGGCAGCCATCGTCCATTTCCCCAAAACCGAGATAGCGCAGCTCACCTTCATCTGAAACCCTATACAAATCAATGTGATAGATTACGCCGCGCGATACGTCGTAGGGCTCGACCAGCGTATAGGTCGGACTCGGGACCGCACCGCTGTGGCCGGCAGCTCGGATAAAGGCCCTTGCAAACGTGGATTTTCCAGCGCCGAGCTCCCCGCTTAGCAGCAAAGTCCAGCCGGCGAGGTCGGACGGCATCAGCGCCAGCAATTTGCTGGCGAAATCGATCGTTGCCTGCTCATTCGGCAACGACCGAATCACGGGTTAACCACGCCACGCAGCGCGTTGATGAGATCCGATGCGATCATGCCGCGCTGCCCGCCGGTCGCCGCACGATCGCCCGCACGAGCGTGAATATAGACGCCGATTGCCGCGGCGAGCTCCAGCGGCAGGCCTTGCGCCAGCATGGCCGCCACGATGCCGGTCAGAACGTCGCCCATGCCCGGCGCCGCCATCCCGGGATTGCCGAAACGCGACAGCCAGGGCGCACCGGAAGCCGCCGATACCAGCGTACCGGCCCCTTTCAATACTGCGACGCCACCAAATTGTGCCTGCAAGTCCAGTAACGCCTGTTTTCGGTCGCCCTGTACCTCAGCGCTGGTGCGCGACAGCAGCGTCGCAGCCTCGCCAGGATGCGGCGTAATAATGCGTTGCGCGTTGCGATCGGGTGCCGCTGACAACAGGTTCAGCGCATCGGCATCCCAGACCGACGGCTGCTCCGCCGCCGCTACATCAGCGACCAGCCCGCGTGCCCATTCTGTCTGGCCGAGCCCGGGCCCGAAAGCGATAACATCCGCAGTCTCCAGCAACGGCTGTAAGTCATCGTGTCCGGCTACCGCGCGTGCCATCAATTCAGGACAATTGCCGGAAATCGTCGCTGCATGATCAGGATGAGTGGCAACACTGACGCGCCCGGCCCCCGTGCGCAGGCCGGCTGCACCGCACAAATGCGCAGCACCCGCCATGCCCGGCCCTCCAGCGATGACCAGCACGTGACCGAAATCCCCTTTATGCGCCGCTTTTCGCCGCGGCTGCAGCCAGTGGGCAAGCGTTTCTTCATCAAGACAGCGGAACACCGCGGCCAGGCCATCGCTGACGGCAGAATCGATACTGAGTCCGTCGAAACTGATTTCGCCGCAATAGTCCGGGCCGTTCGCCAGGAACAAACCCGGCTTTAGTCCAACAAACGTGGTGGTGAGCTGCGCCTCAACCGCACAGCCCATCACATGGCCGCTGTCGCCGTGTATGCCGGTCGCAATATCCAGTGCATGCACAGGCGCCGCATGATTGTTGATCGCTGCAACCGCCGCCGCGAACTCGCCATCGACCTCTCTTTGCAGTCCGCTGCCAAGAATCGCATCCACAAGGAGTTCCGCATCGTCATCAAGCGACCCCGCCCATGGCCGCACGACACCTCCTCCATGAACGAAGTCGTCGTAAGCCGTCGCCGCATCACCACTGAGCGATTCCGGGTCCACCAGGCTAACAACCGATGCCGTGATGCCCTCTTTTGCGGCCAGGCGCGCGAGCACATAGCCGTCGCCGCCGTTATTGCCGCTTCCGCAAATAACTTGCCAGCGCCGCCGCGTGGGAAATCGATCCCGAGCAAATTCAAGCGCCGCAGCCGCGGCACGCTGCATCAAGGTGTATCCGGGAATTCCGAACTCCTCGATAGCGACACGGTCCATCTCGCGAACAGACGCGACCGAGTAGATGTTTTCGGGAAAGCTTTGCATCGCGGCGATTATACTGTGGCCAGTGAAGGAACCAACCGTGACGAACCCAGGCGATGACAAGCAGCAGCAAATGGTTGAGCTGAAAAGCTCAGTCGTTGACTGGAGCAAGGAACTCGGCTTCCAGAAGTGCGGTATCAGCGATGTTGACCTGAGTCAGGCCGAAGACCGCCTGGCTGCCTGGCTCGGCCAGAAATTTCATGGCTCGATGGATTACATGGCACGCCACGGCAGCAAACGCAGCCGGCCGCAGGAACTGGTCCCCGGCACCGTTCGCATCATATCCGTGCGCATGGATTACCTGCCGGAAGCACAAGACACCGCGAAGGCTTTGCTCGACCATGACTCACGTGCATACATCTCACGCTATGCGCTCGGACGCGACTACCACAAAGTCCTGAAAGGCCGCTTGCGTGCGCTCGCACGGCGTATCGAGGAAAAAGCTGGAAAATTCGGCTACCGGGTTTTTGTCGACAGTGCGCCCGTCCTCGAAAAAGCCGTCGCGGAGAAAGCCGGCCTTGGCTGGGTGGGTAAACACACCAATGTCATTGACCGCGACACCGGGTCCTGGTTTTTTCTCGGCGAACTCTATACCGACTTGCCGTTGCCAATCGATGCGGCAGAAGTATCGCATTGCGGCACCTGCACCGCGTGCATCGATGTATGCCCCACCGATGCCATCGTTGCTCCGTATTCGCTTGATGCCCGTCGCTGCATCTCGTATCTGACTATCGAAAACAAGGCGGCAATTCCCCTCGAGTTCCGCAAGAGTATCGGCAATCGAATTTACGGCTGCGACGACTGCCAGCTGTTTTGTCCCTGGAACAAGTTTGCCAAGCCCACCGGCGAAGATGATTTTGCCCCACGACACGGCCTGGATGACGCGGAACTGTCCGACCTGTTCCTGTGGGATAAAGACACCTGGCTCAGCAGGACCGAGGGCAGCGCGATTCGCAGAATCGGTTACGAGCGCTGGCTGCGCAATGTGGCCGTCGCTTTGGGGAACGCACGCAAGACCGACAAGATAATGGCGGCACTGGCCAGTCGGCAGCATGACGACTCGCCATTGGTCGCAGAACATGTAGAGTGGGCTCTGCAACAACATCAGGAAAGTAGCACGGAGATTGAAAATGTTTGAGGCACCAAATTCGGAATACCTCGTTCCATTCAATGGCAGTTTCGATGTCTCCAGGAGTCACACGACGCCACAAACAGACGGCGTGCGCCACAAGGGCAAACATCGGCGCAAAGCGAAAGAAAAACTGAATGAATTGCAGCGCATTCTCGCGGCCGGTGATCGTCGAGCAGTGCTGTTGGTGTTTCAGGCCATGGACGCCGCAGGTAAGGACAGCACCATTCGCGCCGTGATGCGCGGCGTCGATCCATCGGGCTGCCAGGTGTTCAGTTTCAAGAAGCCCTCCTCGCTGGAACTGGATCACGATTACCTGTGGCGTACGACCGTTCGCTTACCTGAGCGCGGGCGCATCGGAATTTTCAATCGCAGCCAATACGAAGAAGTGCTGGTGGTTCGGGTGCATCCGGAGATACTCAAATATCAACGCCTGCCCGGAGAATTGAACCTGGAGACGATTTGGGATGAACGGCTTGAGTCCATTCGCCAGCAGGAAGAACATCTTGCAAAGAATGGCACCGTTATTCTGAAATTCTGGTTAAACGTCTCGCGCGATGAACAAAAGCGCCGCTTCCTCGCCCGGCTGGATGACCCAAGCAAGAACTGGAAATTTGACGCTGGCGATGTGAAGGAACGGCGCTACTGGGATCAATACATGGCTGCCTACCAGGACGCTCTGAATGCAACATCCCGTCCGTGGGCACCCTGGTATGCGATTCCCGCGGATGACAAGCCGTATATGCGAGCGCGCGTCGCCGAAATCATTATCAGTGCATTGCAGGGCATTGGACTGAAATACCCAACGGTGACAGAGCGGGACCGCGAAGAACATGCCGCGGCCCGGGCGGAGCTTGCAGCGGACGACTAGCGGCTTATATGACGCCTGTCACACTTTTACGCCGTCCTGTTACGGTGTTTTTGTGCTCTGGTCGATGTATATCCTGCGGGAAAATCGTAACAATTCCGTGATAACACATGGAGTTGGACTTGCCACACTCGTTCGCCACCAATTCGGACTACAAGCGTTCTCTGCTTGACAGCCTCGACCTGTTCAAGGGCGTGATGCCCGATGACGTTCAGGACCTGCTGCAAAAATGCGAGCGCCGTGACCTGTCCGCGGGTGAGTTGTTATTGTCGCCGGGTGCACGCAACGAAAATGTTTTTATCGTTCTGTCCGGCAGCCTCAACATCCATGTCGGCTCTCCGGATACGCCCGCGATCGCAACAATGGAAGCCGGCGAGTGCGTCGGCGAAATGTCAATCATCGAGGATCGCGATCCGTCCGCCTACGTGATCGGTGCGGAGGAAACTCACCTGTTGCTGATTCACCAGACGGTTCTCTGGAAGATGGTGGATGCATCGCACGACTTTGCGAAGAACCTGCTGGTGGTGCTCTCCGAGCGCGTGCGCAGCCACAATCATGTGATCGCCGACAGTTTCGGCGAACTGAGAAAATTCGAGCGACACGCGACAACCGATGCTCTGACCAGCCTCGCCAATCGGCACACAATGCAGGAAGTTTTCCCGGGCGAAATTCAACGTTGCGTTGAAAACGAAAAACCCGTCACGATGATGATGATCGACGTGGATAATTTCAAACAGTTCAATGACATGTTTGGCCACATCGCCGGTGATCGTGCATTGTCCGCCGTGTCCAAGGTATTGCAAACACAGTTCCGCCCCAGGGACTTGCTGGTTCGATACGGCGGCGACGAATTTGCCGTACTGCTGCCGGGTGCAAACAAGGAACAGGCATTGGAGATCGGTGAACGCGTGCGCATGGCTGTCAGCGGCAGCACCGGCGATGGCAGTGATTCTTTGATCCAGATCCCACTGAAAATATCGATGGGAGTTGCGGAATTGTCACCGCGCGGCAATATCGATTCGTTGACACGCGATGCGGATGCAGCGCTCTACCGCGCCAAGAATGCCGGCCGCAACCTGGTTTCGGACTGATATATGGCGGACCGCTCTAGATCGTTACAACCGTATTGTCGATAAGGCGTGCATTACCGAGACGCGCTGCAACGAGAATGACAAGGTCGTCGCTATCGCGATCGGGCATTTCGAGATTCTCTGCACGTCGAATGGAAAAATAGTCCACGTCGAAACCCGCATCGCTAAGCCTGGCGATCGAGGCGGTTTCCAGTTCATCGTAGTTGCGCTTACCGCTTTGCAATTCGTCGCCGACCACGTCAAGAATTTTGTGCAGCATCGGCGCCGTTGCGCGTTCTTCAGGTGTCAGATACAGGTTGCGTGAACTGAGTGCGAGACCATCGGTATCGCGCACCGTTTCGGCCGTCACGATCTTGATCGGCAGGCTCAGGTCGAGACACATGTGGCGGATGACGAGCTGCTGCTGGAAGTCCTTCTGCCCGAAAATAGCTACATCCGGTCGGATCAGACCGAACAATCGCGCCACAACCGTGGTCACGCCATCGAAATGACCGGGTCGGCTTTTGCCGCAAAATTTTTCGGTGATGCGCGGCACGGACACGGTCGTCGCGTCTTTCAGGCCAAACGGATACATGGTTTCGACGCTGGGTGCGAATATGAGATCGGCCGAAACCGTCTTTAAACGGCGCGTATCTTTTTCCAGCGTACGCGGGTATTCCTCGAAGTCCTCATCGTCGCCAAATTGTGTCGGGTTGACGAACACGCTGACAACCACTCTTTCGGCGTGCTCGCGTGCCAGCTCGACCAGAGAGACGTGGCCCGCATGCAGGTTACCCATCGTGGGTACCAGCGCAACGTGGTCACCTTGCTGGCGCCATTCGGCGAGCTGCTCTTCGAGCTCTTGTTTCGTTTCAACAACTATCACTGTGTGTGGAATTCCGTCGGTTAGGAGAAGCAGTGCTCTGGCGCCGGATACGCGCGCTCTTTGACCTCGCGAACATAGGACTCGATCGCAGCCAACGGCGAATTGCAATTGGCCTGGTAATTCTTCACGAATCTTGGTGTGCGGCCCTGAGTAATGTCGAGTATGTCGTACAACACCAGGATTTGCCCGTCGACATCAGGGCCCGCGCCAATGCCAATCACCGGCACTTCCAGCGCTGCCGTGATCGCCTTGCCCACTTCGTTTGGCACGCATTCCAGCAAGACAATATCCGCACCCGCATTCTGCAAGCGTACGGCGGCAGCCGCCATGTCCTTCGCCTGATCGGGCTCGCGGCCCTGCACTTTGAAGCCACCGATTTTGTGTACGGATTGCGGCTTCAATCCAAGGTGTGCGCAAACCGGGATGTCATGACGCGCCAGGTGCTCGACAATCTCCACCTGATCATTACCACCCTCAAGTTTCACCATCATCGCGCCACCTTCCTGCATCAGGCGCACCGCGTTATCGAGCGCTTGCCCGGGCTCTGTGTAACTCATGAATGGCATGTCAGCGACCAGGAACGGCCGGCGCAGACCACGAGCCACAGTGCGACTGTGATAAATGATGTCGTCGACCGTTACCGGGACCGTGGTGTCGTGCCCCTGAATTACCATGCCCAGCGAATCGCCGACGAGCACCAGATCCGTCCCAGCCGCATCGACCAATACTGCGTAGCTGGCATCGTAGGCGGTCAGGCATGCAATCGGTTCGCCGGCTTGCTTCATTTTGCGCAAGCTTGAAACATTCACCGGGGGCTCCGGCATGCCGCGTTGTTCGAGTTGTGTGTACATAGCCGCTGAGAATATCAGGCGAGCGCAGCGGATACTGGATTAAAAAAGTGCCGCCCGCCGGTGGTGCGCTCAATTTGCTGAAAAAGCTGTTCGTAGTCCGCGTTATTATTCACCGGATCGATTTGCGACGCATTAACAATCAGCAGCGGACCATCGTCGTAGTTGTGGAAAAAGCGCGAGTACGCATCCGTAAGTTGTTCCAGATACGCGCGTTCGACGTAGCGGTCGTAGTTCGCATCGCGTCGTGCCAATCGTTGCATAAGTGCATCGACAGACGCCTGCAGGTAGATAACCAGGTCTGGCACCGGTGCGTCCACCGCAAGGTTCTCCGCAATCTGGTCGTAGAGCTTCAATTCCTCGATATCGAGGTTCAGTTCAGCAAACAAGCGATCCCGTGTAAACAGGTAGTCAGAGATACGTACCGAAGTAAACAGGTCTGGCTGCCGCAACTGTTCAATCTGCCGCGCGCGTGCGAACAGGAAAAACATTTGTGCCGGCAGCGCGGCCGACTTGCCGTCACGATAGAAACGTTCCAGGAACGGGTTTTCGTCCACCTCCTCTAGCACAAGATCTGCGGACAAACTGTCGGCAAGGCGCTTGGCCAACGCCGTCTTGCCAACGCCGATGGGACCCTCGATTGCGATATAACGGGGCGCATTGTCCCTGGTATTTAGATGACTGACGGTCACTACTGCCCTTTAACCAATTCGTGAAATCTGTGGCTCAGCGAAATCTACCGGCAGGGACGCTACCCGACCGAGCCCCGGAACCACCAGGTCCGGTGCGATCTCCTGCAGGGGCAACAATACAAAATTTCGCTCGGCGATGCCCGGGTGTGGAATTTTCAGTTCAGCCCCGTCAACGAGCCGGTCCGAATACACCAGTAAATCCAGATCAAGGACGCGCGGCCCCCATTGCACTTCACCTCGCTCACGCCCGCGTTCGGACTCAATACGCTGCAATTCGCGCAACAAGTCGGCTGGCTCGAGCCGCGTCAGCAGGGCTGCTGCCGCATTGACGAAGTCCGGTTGCTCAATGCCACCAAACGGTGCGGAACGATACAGCGACGATCGGCAGATCAATTGGGTGGCGCTGATCGTCGCCAGCAGGTCGAATGCACTGTCGAGCTGTTGCGTCGGATTATCGAGATTGCTGCCAAGCCCGACATAGGCCGGGAACCAATGGTTCTTCTCAGGCGTCATGAGGACTTGTTCGAAGACCTGGTTGATTTGCGACGCCGCCTGCGTCGCGGGCGGCCTTTTTTGCCCGGGGTCGACTGCAACTCGAAGCTCTTCGCACGTTCATCCGCCGACTGGGTCTGTACATCGGTCCAGAATTTCGCCAGGTCCGGGTCGAACAAGCCCACTTCGGATTGCAGCAACATGAAGTCGTAGGCCGCACGGAAGCGCTTGTGATCCAGCAGCTTCATGGCTCGCTTGCCCTTAACCGCATGGAAACGCGGCTGCAATGACAGCATTTCGCGCATCGGTATCGTGAATCGTTTCGGAATTGATATCCGCCGCTGCTGTTGCGAGACAATTTCATAGGAGGCAAGACTCAACGACTGCGGCTCCGACATCTTTTCTTCCTCGCGGCGAATCGCGGCCAATTTCCTGACAGGCATCCAGAGGAAAACGCCCAACAGGAACATCGGCGTTACCGATTTCCCTGAGGCAACGCGCTTATCCGAGTTTTGTAATGCAGCACGAACAAACGCGAGGTAGCTGTCGTCTTTGGACAACTCTTCTTCAGTCGCCGGGAACAACTCACCGAACAGATTGTGTTCACGCAGCAAATCAAAGGTACGTTCGGCAAATCCGGACTGGAAGAGTTTGAGAAACTCATCGAACAAGCGAGCGGCCGGCACGTTCGACAACAGGTTGGTGTGCCCATGCATGGCATCGACCACCGACGTGTCGATCGTAAATCCGAGTTTTCCGGCAAAGCGAACCGCGCGCAGCATACGAACCGGATCTTCACGCAGGCGTTGCGCCGGATCGCCAATGAGCACCAGGCGCTTGTTTTTTACGTCCTCGAAACCACCGACGTAGTCCCAGATGCTGAAATCGGCAATGTTGTAGTACAGGGCATTGCAGGTGAAATCACGCCGCCAGACATCCTCGTCAATGGTGCCGTAGACGTTGTCGCGCAGGATCCGCCCCTCGACGTCGTGCGCCTCATCGTCATCCTCGTGATTGGCGGCGGCCCGGAAGGTGGCGACTTCGATAATTTCGCGCCCGTAGCGGATATGTGCGAGCCGGAAACGGCGGCCGATCAGGCGGCAGTTATTGAACAGCGAACGGACCTCGTCCGGGGTCGCGTTGGTCGCTATATCAAAATCCTTGGGGTGCAGTTCGAGCATGGCGTCACGGACGCCGCCGCCAACCAGGAACGACTGGTAGCCGGCTTTATGCAATCGATACAGCACCTTTAGGGCTGCAGATGAGATTTCGTTCCGCGAGACATTGTGATCGGGGCGCGGAATCACTGTCGGCGCCTGAGTCCCGGGTTTCCCGGTGTTATTCAAATGATTTTCGCTTGAGGTAAGAGAATGCGTCCGTATAATAGCAGCCCCCGCACAGCCGGGGTAATACCCTGCTCCCTTCGTCTAGCGGTTAGGACGCTGCCCTCTCACGGCGGTAACAGGGGTTCGAGTCCCCTAGGGAGTACCATACAAATGAATTGGCCCGCCTCGTGCGGGCCGATTTATTTGTGGGGTCTTCCCTATGGAGGACTCGGACAGCTGGTTCGACAAAACGCGGCAGCGTTTTGGACGCGCGAAGCGCGCCCCGCAGGGGCGAAAATCGGCCTGAGCCGATTTGAGTCAATCCCCTGGGGAGGACGAGAATCCTGGTCGACCGGTCGCGAAGCTACCGGGACGCACGCAGTGCGCCCGAAGGGTGAGCCGCAAAGCGGCGAATCAATCCCCTAGGGAGTACCAAATAAATCAACGGGCTATCGGTTTTCCGCTGGCCCGTTTTCTTGTTTTCGCAAATGGTTCCAACCGAAAAGGAGTAGGACTGACTAGTCTGTCTCTGTATCCAAGTCCATCTCGTGCTGAGGCGGATCTGGCTTGACAGGTAGTTCATGAACACCGATGGCGGCCAAGCCCGCCTTTCGTGCTGCCTTACGGAGTTTGTCGTCGTCTGAATAAATCGTGTTCGCCTTACAGACTTTGGCGATCGCCAAAATCTGTCGGTCAAATTTGACCTTAGTCCAGGACTCATCACTACCGCCCTTCTTGTCGCCCGAGGTGATCGCAGAGCGTGACTGTTCAGCATGTTCGACCGCAGCCCTTCGGTCGAATGGGACTATATTAAACGCGCCATGCTTGTCGATGAATGTCATGTGATCCGGGCCAAATTTGTTTTCGACTACTAGTAATTCCGCCAAAGCTGGAGTCGGTACGACGATTGTCTCGCCGTCGGACTCGAGCGATTCGATTAGATACTCGATCCGGCTTTGACAGGATGTGACAAGTCGACCACTACTCGGGTCTGCCGGTGGGTCTGCGTCGGGACGCAGTAAGAGCCGGAGAAATGTTGTATCAAAAACGACCATTATTCATTTTCGGACTCAACATCGCCGTCCCTGAGGAACCGCAGCGCCTCAATGTCGCCGTCCGTTTTTCTGTCGGGAAGTATCGAGCGTAACTCCGAAACCGTTTCGGTCAGCGCCTTGTCGTCCAATACGTCGTATCCCTCTACCTTGAAATGTTCAAGCCCCCACTCGCCATCCAGATCCCTCTTCCAGCGACCGACTCCAAACATCCGAATTGTTGCGCCGTAAAGATAGTGGGATAAATCGCGAGCCATATCGCGTGGCAACTCGCAATTTGAGTAATACACATCGCCGTCCTGCAGTAGGGCGTGGGAAGTAGCATCTTTGCCGCCGATCCGAACCAACTGGCCCTGAATCGTGGCGCGCTCGCGAATCGTTCCGTAATCCAGTGGTTTCGGGCGCTCCCTGCCTGGGAATCGAATGATCTCGGCGTCCCGGGCGCCTAATAGGTGTCCGACCGCATTGTCATCCGATAGCCTTCGGTCGAGGGACCTAATTGCGGTCATAGCATCTTTCGGCCCGTCACCCCGATTGGCTGACCGAATCCGCTGCTCCACTTTCGGGATATTCTCGTAGTCGACCTTCTGGACGACCACCACGCTCCCCTCTTCGAGGTGTGAAAAGTGAACACCGCTTCGAAAGCCCATTAGACTAGCTAGGTCCGAGAGGTACTCGGCCAGACGCGCCATAGGGATTGTATCCGGCGAATACGCATCAATCTTGAATTTGTACTCGCGACTCATTTTGAGATTTCCAAAGCTTCCGGCGGCACTGAGATTGACATTACCAGATACTCGGCAGCCCGCCAATCGGCACGATCACACGTTACTGGTTTACTACCTCTCCCCTAAGTATCAGCCAAATTGTGATACTTCAGTTCGGAGTTTACGGCTACGCCGGGAACCCCAACCGCTCCGCCAAGCCACGCACAAGCCAGCCAGCATTCGAAGCAGTCTCGGTTGGGTATCTCGCCGACCCTGGTGAGCAAGTCGCCAACCGTGGCAATCTGAGCGGCGCATTCTTGGGTTTCGTTTTGGATATCATTATCGACTTGCTCCTGCATGGGATTGCGCTCCGTTTCGGTACTGAAAACCGTACGCGAAATGGGCACAAAAGTTATTTATGCGAAATTCGCCGAAATGGCCAGAAATTTCGGAATAGGCATCAATAACTTTTCTTATTGCCGTTTGGTCTATCGACTGGAGCGGCTGGTAAGCGCTCTTGAAAGCAGCCGCTCGCGTGGTATCTTTTGAGTGATAGCCAATGACTCTGTACACAGAGCTAGGAACAGCCATGAAGATATTCTTCCTGCTAATTCTCATGATCGTGATGCTGGGCTGTGCAACCGAATTAACGGTTGAAGGATCATCGGTGCAACTAGTGGACGATAAGTCGAACTGTAACTTTCTCGGAACAGTGACTGGCTTTCAGACGGGCGGTGGTAGCATGGACAGCAACACAGACAGCGCCATGAACGACTTGCGCAATAAGGCCGCTCAGATGGGTGCCAATGCGATAAAAATGATTGACGTCGATGTAGTGCCAACGGGAACTACGGCGCTTGGCGAAGCTCTTGACTGTACCTTTAACTAGCTACGACGGGTTTACCCCTGACATATTGCTCAGTATCCGCCCGTACAATCGTCCGTCACTCCTCAACGTAATCCTTATCCAGAATCCCCTGCTCTTTCAGAGTCTTTACGAGTTTTTCAACACGTACAAAAGCAACCAGTCCCAGTATTCCAAACACAAACGCTGCATATTCCATAACGGCTCCATTGTTTTTTAAATTCATGTTGAGCAACGGTGGCTAGCCGCCAGTATCCAGTTGCTACACCTGCGAATCTTTCGACCACGATTCGGCGCCATGCATATTACAACGGACGCAGCGCGTTCACCCGCGCCTTATAAAACGGAAAATATTCATCGGTCCCGATGTGATTCCCGCCATCAACCGTCGTCGGCAATGTATACCCGCCAAACTGGCGGAAGTCACTCAGGACTCCACCAAAGGGCTGGTAGCGAAACTCTTTCTGCGGATTTTCATTGCTCCAACGCTGCATCACAACACGCTGCGGTGCACCGTCCTCTGCAACACTCAGCTCGACGGCTTGTTCAAACTCACCAAATGAAACGATGACACGCGCGCTATTGTCGTCGATTTCTTCCCATCGTACGTATTCGTTTGGCAACAGCGCCGCTGGCGTCCAGAACACACCTTCGGCAATGAATCGGCCAAAGGCAGAACGCCGGTGATTGATATCGCCGTTGACGCGAACGACAGTCAGAACGCCGAACAAGCGAAACCTCGTCCATGAAGCATCCGGGGTTGCCCCGTCCGAGCCGCTGATTGCTGCCACGTGCACTCGCCAGACGAACCCAAAAGGCGGCGCCAGAATTTGTCTCGCGACCATCGGTTTGTAGCCCGGCTTTTCTTTAGAGCCAAG
Organism: uncultured Woeseiaceae bacterium; assembly: GCA_963976215.1. Classification (GTDB taxonomy): domain Bacteria; phylum Pseudomonadota; class Gammaproteobacteria; order Steroidobacterales; family Woeseiaceae; genus UBA1847. Next base: position 179,237 of record CAXBJV010000001.1, read on the forward strand.
GCCGAGTTCACCACGCATTTCAATTTCGGCTGCCGCAGTCAACGGTGTGCCGGGAGCGATACAAAACTGGAAGTAACGCCGGGCAGGTTCCGGCAGGTCCGCAACCATCCCAGGAGCAAATACGCCCCTGGCTTTGCCGGCAAGTGTTGTGAGCGTTTGCCAGGCTGCATCCTCACTGCGCGCATCCTGCTGCCGAAGAATGAGCAGCCCAACAATGCTCAGGAACAGGACGAGAATTGCTGAAAGAGCGTAGCTCATGTCGAAAGAATCAATTCATCGCCCACTGCGACCCTGCCCGGCTCAACTGTCGAGCCATAGACGCCAAGACAGCCCTGCCGTTCGTCTGCCACGGCTTTCAGCACCGCCGGGTTCTGCTCCCCGGTATCGGGATCGATCGTGATCACCGCACAGCGACCGTCACGCTTATCGACTCTCATTTGCATGTCGCCGATACGAATCACGCGGCCTAACCAGGCATCTTCCTGGAACGGTGTGTCGTCAGTCGCCTCAACCAGGATGTTGGGCCGAAATCGGCGCACGTCCAGAGCAGCGCCGACGATGTTGCCAAGCTCGGCCACTGTCTGCGTGGTGATCAAGGACAGTGGAAACGTATCGAACGCGCCTCGAGCCTGCCGTATCAGATGCGCACCCTCGGGGCACACTTCGGCCGCGAGCGCCGGGTCGGATACATCGAGTTCAGCACCTGCAGGTGTTCGAACAACGGTTGGCGAAATTTCCGGGCGCCGCGGATTGGTAAATGACGGTACATAGTGACTCATATCGCTGCGGTCACGAATGGTCATCCACGGAAAACCGTTGTGTACGGCATTATCACGAACGAAAGCCCAGCGTCGGTCTCCGGCCAGCCCGTGCCAGGAAACATCGATCTCGTCGAGCGCCTCAGCACCCATGGACTTCACAGGGTAACGCCACAAGCTCACTACGCGGCCGGCTACATCTACTTTGCTCATTGCCTGGCTACCTCCAGAACAGAGGCACCCTTCGAAAAATGGAACTACGATCGAGCGTGACGAAGACGAGCTTCGCTGCAGTGCCCCTCGACGCAGCTGGGCGCATCAAGCACCCAGTTCGAGGCCACAGATTAGCCGACTGGGTGGCGCATATTCAAGCCGCGCTGCCGCGCTATTCGGGTGGTGCGTACTTCGCGAACAGTTCTGCGCCGGTCATATCCTCGGTCTCGTTCGCAAAGCTGTAGTAGCCCGGCTTCTCGTCAATAAAAACCTGCGTCCTGAATTCACGTGCATCGTCTTCTCCGAACAAACCGACCGGCATCATGTGTTGCTGCGGCTCCTTCAATCGATAAAAAAGGTGCGAACCGCATTGCCGGCAAAAACCCCGTTCGGCCCAATCGGATGAATTGTATACAGCGATGTGATCTTGCCCCTCAAACTCGACGTCACTGCCGCAATTTATTTCCATGAATGGGCCACCACCCCAACGTCGACACGATCTGCAGTGACATGCGCCCACATGACTCTCCGCGCTGTTTGCTTTGATCTTTACAGTGCCGCACAGACACCGCCCCCTTAGTTTTTTGCTCTCCGCCATACTCAACCCTCAATTCAGTACTCTACGCCGCCGGCTAACATACCACGCCAATAAGCATGCCACGTGGTACGCTATTAGCCAGTCCTGTGAACGTAAATTTGGGAGATGCACATGGCCAATGAGGGCTACCACGAAGCTATTGAAGACCTTTCCGACGCAACTCGCGACATGCACCGGGCGATCACGTCATTGATGGAAGAACTGGAGGCGGTTGACTGGTACAACCAGCGCGTCGATGCATGCAAGGATGACGAGCTACGAGCCATTCTCGCTCACAATCGAGATGAAGAAAAAGAACATGCGGCAATGGTTCTGGAGTGGATTCGTCGCCGCGACCCGCGCTTCGACAAAGAACTGAAAGATTACCTGTTCACCGAAAAAGCAATCGCGCACGAGTAAGCATGACCGCGATGAAGACAGCCTATGACGCGGGTTCGAACCTGGACGCGCACATGGCGTTGCACCAGTTGCAACAGGCCGGAATCGAGGCGCGCATTGATGGCGAATACCTGCAAGGCGGCATCGGCGAACTGCCCGCCGCCGGCAACGTGCGCGTCGTTGTCGACGAACGGGACTGGGAAGAAGCCCGCAAGGTCATTGCGGACTGGGAAGCCGCTGCGCCGGATTAGTGATCGACAGTATTCCTGACTGATCGCAGTGCCAGGCCAATGCGCAATTTCAGGTCATCGTCGCGGAAGCGGATTTCATCGCTGCTGTACGGGTTGTACATCTCACGCATCACCGCCTGTGAGACGATGACCCAGGTCCGGGGTACCAGTGCCGCTGCGTGAGCATCGTCGTAAATGCCGGGTCGATCACGGCGCGGATAACACTCCTCGATCTTGCCGCTCAGGCAGTGGTCGCCGCTCCGATCCCGGTCGGGTCCCCACGTCACAGTGATGCCGGCGCTCGCCATGGCCGACGTGAAAGCTCGGCTTACCGTTCGTGCCGTATGCTCACAAATTTCCACATCGCCGTGCCCGGGATTTATCGTCCAGGGACCGGCGCGGGTCGGGCCATAAATTGCCGCCGCGGCAACCTCGGAATACACCACGCGCGCAAGCTTGGCACATCCGTCAACGCTGATCGGCGACGCCTGCGCCTGAACCGCCGTCAGCAGTAGCAGCCACAGTGGCAGTAGTGAAAATACGGCAAATATCCTTTTCGCCATGGTACTTCTCCTTTTCTGGGTGAAGGAAAAGCATCGGGCGATCGGCGCATAACAGCCAGCGCTGAATCTCGTTATTTAGTTCAGAAGTAGGTTTTTACGGCGACGATGAGTACCCAGCCTGCCATAATCGCGCCCGGCAGCAACGACATTGTGAATCCGATCGAACGGCTGCCCGGGTCCTTGCGATAAGCGGCGCTGTAGATGAATCGGCCGATAATATAAATTGCACCAAAACCTGCCGCCCAGATTGGACTGACGGCGTTTGCGTAGATCCACATGACCGGTAGGACGAACACCAACTGTTCCAGCGTATTCTGATGCACCCGGTTGACGCGCTCAAACATCGGGTCGCCGGACGTTGCCGGCGCTTTGACGCCTGTTTGTCCTCTCATTGCGCCGACCTGGTAGCCAAAATAGACATATTGCAACAGTGCCAGCACTGTGATGATGATGACTGCTTCCATGATCTTCCCCTCGTTCGGTTATTTTTCGCTTTTTGTATAACTTTTGGCCTGTGGCCTTTAAGATGAGCCACAGGATGACCAGTAACCCGTTGATCAATCTTCGCACATTTCTATTCGGCCGGGTTTTTGGCATCGAACGATACGAATACGTGGCCGTCGCCTGGTCGTTTGCCTATTTCTTTTGCGTGCTGTCTTCGTACTACATTCTGCGTGCAGCGCGCGACATGTTTGCCGTAGTCAGTGGGCCGGACACCATTCCCTACCTGTTCCTGGCCACGTTCATCGTGATGATGACGGTTGCGACACCTGTCTTCGGCTGGGTCGCGTCGCGTTACCCGCGGCGCCAGTTTCTGCCCTGGGTGTACCTTTTTTTTATCGCCAACATCCTGATCTTCTGGACAGTGTTTGGCTATTTGCTGGAAGAACAACGAAACAATATCTGGATAGGACGCGCTTTCGTTGTCTGGCTCAGCATTTTCAACCTGTCTGTCGTTTCCGTCTTCTGGAGCTTCATGGCAGATATTTTTACGCGCGAGCAGGGACGGCGGCTGTTTGGCTTTATTTCAGCGGGCGGCAGTATCGGTGCGCTTCTCGGCTCTGTCGCAACCAGTCTCATCGTCGTCAGAATTGGCACGCATAACCTGTTTCTTATTTCCGCCGGTCTTCTGACAATCGCTGTTTTTTGCATCCGGCAGTTACGCAAATGGATCATTGCGGAACACGAAGGCACTGGCATTCAGACAGTGGAAAGCGACAAGCCGCTGGGTGGCAGCGCCCTCGCCGGTATAACCCATCTCAAGGGATCGAAGTATTTCATGGGTATCGCGGTGTCGTCGGTGATCGCGAGCTTGCTGGGAACTGCGTTGTATATGTTTGCGGCGCAAATGGTCGAAACGTCGATACCCGAACCGGACTATCAAACAAAGTTCTATGCCAACATCAATGTACTGTCGAATACCTTTGCTTTAATAGGCCAGATATTCCTTGTGCGTCACGTCGTGCACCGCATGGGCATTGGCGCATCGCTGTCCCTGCTGCCGCTCGTTTCTGTCGCCGGCTTTATACTGCTCGCAATTGATCCGGTTCTTGCCGTTGTCGCATTCCTGACCTGGGCGCGACGCGGACTCGGTTTTAGTTTCAGTAAGCCGTCGACCGACATGTTGTATTCAGTCGTCACGCCTGAGGAGAAATACAAGACCAAGAACTTCATCGATACTGCGATCTATCGATTTGGTGACGTCGTCGGCTCGTTTTCGATCAAGTTCCTGCTTCCCCTTGGAATTTCCAGCGTTTCACTTATCATGCTGCCGTTCGCGGTGATGTGGGCTGGGATTTCATTCTGGCTGGGCCGCGACTACCGTCGACAGGCGAAAGCGCTTAAAGAAAGTGGTGTGTCATGACTGCATTATGGAATCGACGTGAACTGATTGCAGCGGCGGCTGCGCTGGGAATTTTGCCGCACAATGCATTGGGTAATAGCCCGCAGCGAATGAAAACCAAGGCTATCCCGTCGACCGGCGAAGCGTTACCGGTGGTAGGACTTGGTACTTACCAGGTTTTTGACGTCAACAGCTCGCAGCAGGCAATCCAGCTACGGCAAGAAATTGTCGCTCTGCTGACGGCGCATGGCGGCTCATTGCTCGACACCTCCCCGATGTACAACCGATCCGAAAAAGTAATTGGCGATGTGATCGGGTCTGCCGACAACCGCAGCGACCTGTTTCTTGCCACCAAGGTCTGGACCAATGGCAAAGACGCGGGGCTCGAACAAATGCAGCGCTCAGCGAAACTGATGCAAACTGATGTCATAGATCTGATGCAGGTACATAACCTTCGCGATACCGCTGCGCACATGGCCACCATTCGCCAATTGCAGGGGAACGGGCGTATTCGCTACAACGGACTCACGCACTATACCGCCGGCGCACACAGGGCACTGGTTCGGGAAATGCGCCAACACAAGCCGGATTTTATCCAGATCAATTACTCGCTGGGCGAGCTCGACGCCGAACAGGAAGTTCTGCCGGTCGCAGAAGAACTCGGCATTGCAGTATTGATCAATCGACCTTTTGTTGCCGGTCGCCTGTTCAATGCGGTGTCCGGGCTAACGGTTCCTGATTGGGCCAAACCCTTCGCCAACAGCTGGGGCCAGTTCTTCCTCAAATTTATCCTGGGTCACCCGGCAGTAACCTGCGTTATCCCGGCGACCAGCAAGCCACACCACATGATTGACAACCTCGGTGCCGGTATCGGAGATCTGCCTGATGCCGCAATGCGTAAGCGCATGGCCGACTTTTTCAAGAGTTTGTAATTCGATGCGAAATACCAGCCTGCTACGGCGCCTTGGCGCAATGCTATATGACCTGCTGCTATTGTTTGCGGTACTGATGCTGGCTGGCACGCCGTTCATCATTGCACGCGGCGGCGAGGCGGTACCGCCGTTAACCGACTTGTTTTTCCGCCTGACGATGTTCGCGGTGATTTATGTTTTCTTCGTCGGATTCTGGGCGAAATCCGGTCGTACGCTCGGCATGCAATCATGGCGCCTGCAGCTGCAAACACTGAGCGGCGGCGACGTCAGTATCGGTGCGGCATCGTTGCGATTTTTTGCATCATTCTTATCCTGGGCGCCGGCCGGACTCGGTTTTCTCTGGTCACTTTGGGACAAGGACCGGCTGACCTGGCACGACCGCATCAGCAAGACGAAAATCGTCCACTACCCGAAGAAATCGGACTAGCGAATTCTCGACAATGCAAAAACAGTGACAGCCGCGAGGGCCATTGACGGTATCCATGTCACGATAACGGGATTCAGGCCAAACACCTGGCCGGAGTTTGCCAGCGTTTCACTGGCAAGGTAGTACGCCAGGCCGATGACCACGCCGATCATCAGGCGCGCCCCGGCACCGCCGCTGCGCAACGAACCAAACACGAACGCCAGCGCGAGGACCGGCATGATCAGCACAGTGAACGTCCTTGCGACACGAAACCAGAATTCCGTTTCGTACTTGATCGCATCAAGATCATTGCGCTTCAGGTAATCGATATAACTTAACAACTCTCGTGCCGACAAACTCAGGGGCTTCGCCAGCGAACTGCCCAACAAGTCGGAGTTCACTTCAAAAGACTCGACCGCGCGCGATGTTGCAAGCACCTGCACACCGTCCTGCCTGAATCGCGTCTCGCGCAGATTTTCCAGTACCCAATTGTCGTTCTCATCGATACCGGAATTCTCAGCGACCGAAATTGACTCGAGCCGGTCGCCGTCAAACTTGTACAGGTACAGGCTGCCAAATTCGAACTCCGGACTGACCTTCTGCAGATGCAGGTACGTCGAGCCATCCTTGACCCAGGCCTCGTTACCGAGCCGATCATCGTCCTGCTCGTAACGCGCTTCCATGCGCATATTGCGGGCGAAGAAATCCAGTGGTGGCCCGATGAATTCACCCAGCAGCGCCGTCACGACGAGCAATACACCGCCCGAAAACGCGACCATACCGGCCAGCTCTTTCACCGAAAGTCCGGCAGATCGCATGACGATGATTTCACTGTTACCGGCCATTGCACCCAGTCCGAGCAGTGAGCCGATCAACGCGGCGACCGGCAGCATTTCGAACGCCAGGTTGGGCAATCGCAAAAATGTATACAGCACCACCTGTGCCGTCTGGTAGTCGCCTTGCGTGTCATCGAGTTCGGCGATGAACTCAAACAGGCCGGCAAGGCCGAGCAGTACGATTAGTACCAATGCCGTGCTGCTCAGGATCGTGCGCAGCATGTACTGACTGAGAATACCGGTCACCGGAAGAGCCTTTTATGCATGCCGTTCTGTACGGCGAGCAATCCCAGTGCAAACACAAGGACCGCGATGTGCACCCACCAGATTCCCAGCAGCGGCGAGATCTTGGACTGCTCAATCCATGCCTTGGCCGCACTCATCATGTTCAGGTAAATAATGAACACCAGCAAGCCGACGGCCAGTCGGCCGTAGCGGCCGGCTCGCGGCTGGCTGCGACTGAGCGGCACTGCCAGAATGGCAAGAATCACCGTCGCCAGCGGCACACTGATGCGCCATTGAATTTCCGCGATATGTTCAAGGTCGTCGGATCGCAACAGGTCCATGAACGGCATGACGCGGGGTCGTTGCTCGGGTGACTCCAGGCTCGGTAAGCGATACGGCACACCGTGTTCCGCAAACTCGATAACGCGAAACTCTGACGTCCCCGGAATCCCCTCATAGCGGCGGCCATTGTGCAGCACCAGCAAACGCACGTTTGGGTCGTCCGATTCACGCATTTCACCGAGCTCGGAGATCACGACCTCGACTTCGCCATTTGCGACGCGACGTTGCATGAAGACTTTTTCCATGCTGCCGTCGGCATTGACGGCATTGCCATATACCACCGCCCGGTCAGGCCCGAAGGTCGTGAATTGTCCGGGCTCGATACTGGCCAGGTCGGCTTCGCGGCGCGCCTCCGCGCCAATGCGGTCGACCGTGGTCAATGCCCATGGCCCACCATAGACCGACAACCAGGCAACCGCGATGACCAGCGGCAGCATCAGCCAGGTCAATGGACGGTAAATGCCGGACGGGCCGACCCTGCACGCCATCATCGCTGGCATTTCGCTGTCGCGGTACAAGCGGCCCAGTGCCAGCATAGTGGCCAAAAACAGTCCAATCGGGACTAATATCGTCAAATACTGCACTGCGGACAGGCCGATGACATCGAATGCGGCGTTTTTCGGCAATTTTCCCTTGGCAACATCGCCAAGCACGCGGGCAAACTGGTTCGTCAGCAAAATCAGCAGCAGGACCATCGTGACGCCGAGCCAGCTCGAGGCGATCTCGCGGAAGATGTAGCGATCGAGGATGCGGGTCATGCGAGTCCGGGTCTGGCGTAGCTGTAGGTAGCTGAAACGGTTAGACTACCGCTTTTATTTTGTCCGTGACAGCCCCGCAACAAAAACAAACCAGACAAGGGATTTATGAAATATTTTACGACTACAAGTAAGGCGTCTCGACGTGCTGTCGATTGCGTCATAGTCGGCGTTTACAAACGCGGCAAGTTGGGTATCGGTGCCACCGATATCGACACCGCGAGTAAAGGCCGGATTCGCTCACTCGTCAAGTCGGGTGACATTTCCAGTGACCAGGGCCAGTGCACCGTCCTGACCGATGTGCAGGGTGTAAAAGCGCCGCGCGTCGCCATCGTCGGACTGGGCAAGTCGGATGGCCTTGATGCCATCGGCTTTCGGAAAGCCGTTGCCGCGGCGACCCGTGCGCTTCGCGAAACGAAAACCAAATCGATTTTGAATGACCTCACGCTGGAACCGGTAGAAGACTGCAATGCCTATTACCTGGCGCGTCATTCTGCCGAGATCATCAGTGACGTGTTGTATCAGTTCGATCAACTCAAGAGCGGTCGCAAGAAAGCAGCGATGCCGCTTGGCAGTATCGGTCTTTCGATTGCCAAACGCGGCGATGCCAAATCGACAATGCGTGGTGCAGAACATGGCGACGCGATTGCAAAAGGTGTCGCAATTGCGAAAGACCTTGGCAACCTGCCGGCGAATGTCTGCACACCTTCATACCTTGCCCGTACTGCGAAAAAGCTCGCCAGCGGCAACGGCAAACTGACGACACAGGTCTTGAGTGAAGCTGACATGAAGCGGCTCGGTATGGGTTCGCTGTTGTCGGTTACCGCCGGCGCCACCGAACCGGCAAAACTCATCGTGATGAAGTACAAAAATGGCGGCAGCGCGCGACCGTATGTACTTGTCGGCAAAGGCGTCACTTTCGACACTGGCGGTATCTCGCTCAAGCCCGGCGCCAACATGGACGAAATGAAGTACGACATGTGTGGCGCGGCCAGCGTTATCGGCACAATGGCGGCGATCGTCCGCATGAAACTGCCGATTAACGTCAATGTGGTAGTCCCGGCCGTAGAAAACATGCCAAGTGGAGATGCAACCCGACCGGGCGACATCGTCAAGAGCATGTCCGGCCAGACCATCGAAGTACTGAACACGGATGCCGAAGGCCGACTGATCCTTTGCGATGCGCTGACCTATTCGAAACGTTTCAAGCCCGAAGCGATTATCGATGTGGCGACACTGACGGGCGCGTGCGTTGTTGCACTCGGTAATCACCGCTGTGCAATTTATGCCAACAATGACGACCTGCAGGAACAACTGTTCGCGGCCAGCAACAGCTCTGAGGATCTCGGCTGGCCGATGCCGATGGGCGACCAGTACGCTGCGCAGCTGAAAAGCAACTTTGCAGACATGGCCAATATCGGCGGTCCCGGAGGAGGATCGGTAACCGCAGCCTGTTTCCTGGGCAAATACACCGACGGCATGAACTGGGCACACCTTGACATCGCAGGCGTCGCCTGGAAATCCGGCGCACAAAAAGGGGCTACCGGCCGGCCGGTGCCGCTGTTGTCGGAGTTTCTGCTTGCGAAGGCCGGCGCACTGCCCTGAACCAGGCCGTGGCTCAAGTTGATTTTTACGTGTCCGATCGCGTCGACGAGCACGCGCGGCTGACCTTCGCCTGCAAGCTGGCGGAGAAGGCGTGGCGGCTGAAGAACAGCATTCATATTCACACAATGTCGCAATCCGATGCAGAGCGGCTGGATGAATTGCTGTGGACATTTCGTGACGGCAGCTTCGTACCGCATGAACTCGTCGGAGGTGATACGCAAGCACCGATTAGCATCGGCTTCGGTGATGCCGACGTAGAGCCGCGCGATTTGTTGATCACCTTGTGCGACGACATCCCGCCGTTCGCTGAAGCTTTTCCCCGTATCGCGGAACTTGTAACCTCCGAAGAAAGCTGTCGGATAAAAAGCCGCAAGCGATACGCCACCTACCGTGACAATGGTCACACACTCGAAACACACAATATCTGATGGACAAGTCCTACCAACCTCAAGACATCGAACGGCGCATCTACGAACGCTGGGAAAAGCACGGCTATTTTGCACCGCAAGGCGATGGCGACCCGTACTGCATTGTTATCCCGCCACCCAATGTCACCGGCACGTTGCACATGGGGCATGCGTTCCAGGACACAATCATGGATGCGTTGACCCGCTTCCACCGCATGAAGGGGCATCGCACGTTGTGGCAACCCGGCATGGATCATGCCGGCATCGCAACGCAGATGGTCGTCGAACGGCTGCTCGATGCCGAGGGTAAGACGAAGCACGATCTCGGCCGCGACAAATTTGTCGAACGCGTCTGGTCGTGGAAAGAAGAGTCTGGTGGCCAGATCGCGCAGCAGACACGACGACTGGGAGCATCAGTAGACTGGAGTCGCGATCGCTTTACGATGGATGAAGGCTTGTCGGAAGCTGTACGCAAGGTATTCGTGCAGCTCCATGACGAGGGCCTGATTTATCGCGGCAAGCGGCTCGTCAACTGGGACCCGGTTTTGCACACCGCGTTGTCGGATCTTGAAGTACTTTCGGCGGACGAAGACGGCCACCTGTGGAATTTCCGCTACCCGCTTGCATCGGGGGACGGCCACCTCGTCGTTGCGACCACGCGCCCGGAGACAATGCTCGGTGATAGTGCCGTTGCCGTGCACCCGGACGACGAGCGCTACAATCACCTCGTCGGCCAGGAGATTGTCCTGCCGATCGTCGGCCGGCGTATTCCGATCATCGCGGACGACTACGTAGATCCGGAATTCGGCACCGGCTGCGTCAAGATTACGCCGGCACATGATTTTAACGACTACGAAATCGGCAAGCGCCATGACCTGCCGATGCACAACATCCTGACCGATGACGCGGCCTTGAACGATGACGTACCGGAAGCCTATCGCGGTATGGATAGATTCGATGCGCGCAAGGCAATCGTTGCCGAGTTTGAAGCTCTGGACCTGCTCGAAAAAATCGAGAAGTATGTCGTGAAGATTCCGCGCGGTGATCGCAGCGGCGTTGTCGTCGAACCGTACCTGACCGATCAGTGGTACGTAAAAATCGAACCGTTGGCAAAACCGGCTATCGAGGCGGTTGAGTCCGGACGCATCAAATTTGTACCCGAGAACTGGTCCAAGACCTACTACGAATGGATGTACAACATCCAGGACTGGTGTATCAGCCGGCAACTATGGTGGGGGCACCGCATCCCAGCCTGGTATGACGACGATGGCAATGTCTATGTTGGTCATAGCGAAGATGAGGTTCGCAAAAAACACGAGCTTGGCGACCGCGCGCTGCGCCAGGATGACGACGTTCTCGATACCTGGTTTTCGTCAGCCCTTTGGCCGTTCAGCACGATGGGCTGGCCGGACAAGACAGACGAGCTGGATGAATTTTATCCGGGCAATGTGCTGGTCACAGGCTTCGACATAATTTTCTTCTGGGTCGCCCGAATGATCATGTTTGGGCTGAAATTCATGGACGACGTACCGTTCCATGAAGTCTACATACACGGTCTTATTCGCGATCAGGATGGGCAGAAGATGTCCAAATCGAAGGGCAACACACTGGACCCTATCGATTTGATTGACGGTATTGACCTGGAATCGCTGGTTGAGAAACGTACCCGGGGCATGATGCAGAGTCACCTCGGCCCAAAGATCGAAAAAACAACACGCAAACATTTTCCCGACGGTATTGATCAGTACGGCACCGACGCACTACGCCTCACGTTTGCCGCACTTGCGACGACCGGGCGCGACATCCGTTTCGACCTCGGTCGTATTGAGGGCTACAAGAACTTCTGCAACAAGCTGTGGAACGCGGCGCGCTACGTTTTGATGAACACTGAAACGCTGGATGACGGCGACGTCGAATTCAGCTCGGCCGATCGCTGGATAAATGCACGGCTGCAACAGACAACAAACGAACTGCACCAGCATTTCAGGACCTACCGGCTCGACCTTGCGGTGCAATCCGTTTACGACTTTACCTGGCATGAGTTCTGCGACTGGTACCTGGAACTGTCGAAGCCGGTCTTGCAGTCGGAAAACGTATCGTCTGCATTGCAACGGGGTACGCGGCAAACGCTTATCAATGTGCTCGAATCGATATTGCGGCTGCTGCACCCGTTAATGCCGTTCGTGACTGAAGAAATCTGGCAGCAGGTGGCACCGCGTGCCGGCATCGCAGGCGACACGATAATGTTGCGGCCATTTCCCGACTTGAAGGACGAGTCCGATGAGGACGCGATCGCCGACATCGAGTGGGTCAAACAATTCATACTCGGCATTCGTCAAATTCGTGGCGAGATGGACATCTCGCCAGGCAAACCCCTGCCCGTGCTTTTACAAGGTGCGAGTGAACGCGACAGGCAACGTATCGATGAACAGGCGATGCTGCTGCAGCGCGTTGGACGCGTCGAATCGGTCACTACACTGGACAACGGTGCGGCACCATCGGCCGTTGCAACCGCACTGCTCGGTGAAATGCGTTTGCTGGTGCCAATGAAGGGTCTGATCGATGTTGATGCCGAGCGTGCCCGCTTGCAGAAACAGGTTGAGAAAGTCGGCGCTGACCTAAAGCGCAGTAATGCTAAGCTCGGCAATGATAAATTTGTGAACAATGCGCCGCTTGACGTTGTCACACAGGAACGAGATCGTGTTGCCGAGTTTGAAAGGACTCTGGCGCAACTCGGCGAACAAATCGAGAAACTCGACGAACTCGCCTGATCCGCGCACATTCTGAGTACTGCATCACATTCTGGCGCGGATCGGGTGCAAATGAATCCCGGATCGGTGACGATAGCGGTTGGAGTGATAAAGGCCTGTCAACACTATGGATGACATCGCAGTAGCGACGCTCGAGAAAGTTCCGGCAAGCGTTGGCGAACAACGCGCCGCGATTGAGCGCGCACGCGAAACCCTGGGTACGATTATTCTCGGCAAGGACGACCAGATCGACCTTGCCCTGTCCTGCATGCTGGCACGTGGTCACCTGCTGATCGAGGACTTGCCGGGACTCGGCAAAACCATGCTGGCACAGTCGCTGGCGAGGACGCTTGGGCTGTCTTTTCGCCGCATCCAGTTTACCAGCGATTTGTTGCCGGCCGATATTATCGGCGTTTCTGTTTTTCGACAGGAGCGTGGCGAATTCGAGTTTCAACCCGGTCCGGTTTTTTCGCAGTTAATCCTGGCCGACGAGGTCAACCGCGCGACGCCGAAAGCTCAAAGTGCGTTGCTTGAGGCAATGGAGGAATACCAGGTATCGGTTGATGGCGAAACGCGGGCACTGCCCTCGCCTTTCTTTGTCGTGGCGACACAGAATCCGGGCGATCAGATCGGGACGTTTCCGCTGCCGGAATCGCAACTCGATCGCTTCCTGATGCGCGTCGAAATCGGTTATCCCAACGAAGCCAGCGAACGCGAACTGATTGCAGGTGACGATCGTCGCTCGATGATTGACGACATCGACGCCGTCGCAGGACCCGAAATGCTGGTGGCATTGCAAGCGTCGGCACGTCGTCAGCATGTCAGCGAACCGTTAATTGATTATGTCCAGGCACTGGTTCGTTTTACACGCGAGTCAGCGGATATCGAAATCGGCCTGTCACCGCGCGGCGCACAGGCATTGGTTGCGGCGGCCAGGGCGCGCTCATTCATCGAGAAACATTCCGGCGTTTATCCCGACGACATCCAGGCGGTGTTTCCGTCCGTTGCAGGACATCGACTGAAGCCGGCTGGCAGCACTCGCTTCCGCAGCCCAATTGAGCTTTGCCAGCATGTCCTCGATTCAGTGGCAATTCCCTAGCCCGCGATCCTATTTCGGACGCGTACGCGAGCAAGCGACGACTCGGGTTCGCCGCTGGGCCCGCAAGCGCCAGGGCCAGGACCCGACAACGATACAACTGCGTCCTGGACGCGTTTACATTTTGCCTACCGGCGTTGGCCTGGTATTTGCGCTGATGGCATTCGCCATGCTGATGGGCTCGATGAACTACAACAATAATTTGTCGTTTGTCCTGACGTTTCTACTCGCCAGTATCGGCTTTGTGTCGATGCACCAGTGCCAACGAAATCTGGTAGGCCTCGAACTCACTTTTGCAGGTACTGAGCCGGTATTTGCAGGGCAAACCATCCGCTACCGCATCGCAGTCAGCAACCAGTCGAAAGTGGCCCGTTACGGCATTCGTCTTTATCACGAAAAAACACAAAGTGATTTGCAGGATCTTTTGCCCGGCGAGTCAAAAATTTTTGTCTTGCCCATCGCGACGCAACATCGCGGCTGGAGCCGCCTCGAGCGCTTCGGCGTGCGTACGTTATTTCCGTTCGAGCTGTTTCGCTCCTGGGCATGGCTGCATATGGACCTCAGAGGTCTGGTGTACCCGACACCGAGCGACGATGCGCCGGAACCGCCACCGACGCACGTTGCACATGGACACCGCCAGCAGGATGCGCGCGGCGAAGAAGACTTTGCCGGGTTACGCCGCTATCACGAGGGCGACTCGCCACGCCACGTTGCATGGAAGGCCTTCGCTCGCAATGGACAATTGTTGTCCAAGCAGTTCGCCGGTGCCGATACCAGCAGCCAGTGGTTCGATTTCGACGAGGTTGCCGCCGACAGTGTCGAAGAACGTTTATCGATCCTGACCCGCTGGATCATCGACGCGGATCGGACAGCAGAGGATTTCGGCTTGCGCCTGCCCGGCGTCGAATTTCCGCCCGCACACGGCGATGCGCATCGTCGTCAATGCCTTGAGGCGCTGGCGTTGTTCGAGGGCGCGGCATGATCAAGGCACAGCCAAGAGGCACAGACGGTTCCCTGCTCGAGAGCCTGCCATGGACACTGGGTGCATTGGCGATATCGCTTTTGCCACACCTTCCCTACCTGGCCTTCTGGATAACCGGCGCTTTCGTATTCTGTGCCGCCTGGCGCTACATCATCGAGCGACAACGTCGCATGCTGCCATCCCGGTGGGTTCGCGGTGGACTTGCACTGGTGTGTTTCCTCGGCGTGCTGGGTACCTATTCATCGATCAGCGGTGTTGGCCCCGGCTCGGCACTGCTCGCAATCATGGCCGCATTGAAACTGCTGGAAACCCGCCGGCGGCGCGACCAGTTCGTGTTGCTGTTCATCAGCATTTTCCTGGTCATGTCGTCACTGCTCCGCGAGCAATACCTGTGGTCGCTGCCCTACCTGGTCCTCAGCACGCTGGCGATACTGTCTGCGTGGCTGCGCATGTCCGCGGGGCCGCTGGAAACGGCGCAGCAGAGTTTCGCGACCAGTGGACGTCTCATGTTGTATGCGGCTCCGCTGGCCATCGCCATGTGGATATTCTTCCCGCGGCTGGCATCGCCATTCTGGGCGGTGCCGATCGATACCAGTCGCGCCACAACCGGGCTCAGCGACCAAATGAGCCCCGGGGATATCAGTTCGCTGTCGCAGTCGGATGAGGTTGCTTTTCGTGTGCGTTTCGACGGTGCGATTCCGGAGGCACGCGATCGTTACTGGCGCGGCCTTGTCATGACCAGTTTTAACGGCCGCACCTGGCGCGGGTCGCAATCCGGCATTGCGCCTGCCGTGCAGGAAAAGATCGAGGTCACTGGCCAGGCCTATTCCTACGAGATCACGTTGGAGGCGACGCAACAACAATGGGTCGTCGCGATGGATATGCCAATCGAGTGGGACCTCAGCCGGACGTTCATGAAACCTGAGCAACAGCTTGCGCACATCACACCGATCGAACAACGTGTCGCATACAACGTGGTTTCGTACTCGGACTACTTTGTTCCTGCACTGCCATTTCGACCACCGAAGAGCTGGTATACCCGCATTCCGTCTGACAGCAATCTGCGCACCATGGAGCTCGCACGTGCATTGCGGGCCGCCGCCGCATCGGATATGGACTTCATCGATGCGGTACTGCGAAAATTCCGCGAGGAAGAGTACTTCTACACGCTACAGCCGCCGACCCTGGGCAATAATCCGGTTGACGAATTTCTATTCGAATCGCGGCAGGGCTTCTGCGAACACTACGCATCGGCCTTCGCGGTACTGATGCGCAGCGCAGGGATTCCGGCGCGAGTCGTGCTGGGCTATCACGGTGGCGAAATCAATCCCATGGGCGGACACCTCATTGTGCGCCAGTCAGACGCGCACGCCTGGACCGAAGTTTGGCTGGACGAACTTGGCTGGCGCAGGGTCGATCCAACCGCCGCTGTAGCGCCCGAACGTATTGAGTACGGTGCGCGCGATGCAACGTTTGGCGGCGTCGGCGAGTCATGGGGATTCTCCGCGCCATCCGAGCTGTTGCAAAAACTGACAATGACCTGGGACGCGCTCAATGCGCGATGGAATGACTGGATTCTCGCTTACGGTCCCGATAAACAAATGAGCTTCATGGAATGGCTCGGTATGAAGCAGCCGAGCTGGCGCAAGATGCTGCTGACGCTGGTCTTCCTGGTCATCGCATTGATTGTTGCGATCAGTGGTTTCCTGATGTTGCGCTATCGCCCACCCAGGAAAGATCGGCTGTCGATTCTTTACCAACGATTTATTAAAAAAGCCGGAATAGAGCCCCGCGTGGGCGAAACGCCGCAGGAGTTTGCCGCACGTGTCGCCGCTACCGACGCGATCCCGATCGATTCCATCAGTACCGTGACCGAGACTTACCTGGATGCTCGCTACGGAGCGGATTCATCGCAATCCGTCGCCCGCTTCGAACAGGCGGTCGACGCACTGCGATAAAAGTGACAGTCTTGCCGGTCATCGCACAATGACCGGAATCCAACAATGCCCGATAAAGACCTGTGGTGGAAAACACTCGGCAGCAAGGCTGGCCCTGAACTGCCGCTGTTCAACGTTCGTTACGATCGACTGCAACACCCAAGCAGCGGCGCCGAATTCGAAAGGCTTGTGCTGGACACACCCGACTGGGTCAATGTGGTCGCAGTGACCGACGACGAACAACTGGTCATGGTCGATCAGTATCGATTCGGCATTGCCGATATGTCCCTGGAACCGGTGGGTGGCATCGTCGACCCTGGAGAAAGTCCGGAACAGGCCGCGAAACGCGAGTTGCTCGAAGAAACCGGCTACGGTGGCGGTGAGTGGCACTATCTTGGCGCCGTCAATGCCAACCCGGCATTCCACAACAACGATTGCCATATGTGGCTGGCGCAAGGTGTGAAGAAGCAACAGGACCAGGCGCTGGACAGTGGCGAAGCGATTCGCGTGCACCTCAAGTCCCTGGACGACATTCGCGAACTCGTCGCCGACGGTAGCTTCAAACACCCTTACGGCCTGATTACCCTGGCACGTGTATTTCCAATCTGGGACTACCCGTTCACGCCCTGAGCGCCGGGCTCGACAGGTGGCACACGAACCAGTGCCAGCAACAGGGCTCCGGCAAGAAATAACGGCACAAGTGCCAGCAAGACCCACTTCGGATCGTCTGACAAGACGGCAGCAATGGTGACAGTTGCCGGGCCGAGTACATGCGCCAGCTTCGTCGTCATACTGTAGAAACCAAAAAACTCACCGGGCTGTTGCGCAGGAATCAGTGACGCGTAAACCGAGCGACTCAGCGCCTGCACCCCGCCCTGCACGGCGCCGATGATGATCGCCATGATGTAGAACTCGCGGATGCTGTTCATCTGAATTGCCCAGAGGCAGGCGCCGACATACGCGAACAATGCAAAATAGATACCTTTCTTCGCGCCAAAACGATGTGCAAGCGCACCGTAGAGCAGCGTTGCCGGGAAACCGACGAAATTCGAAATCAGCAACGCGAACACCAGGTCACTGTCATCGAAGCCCAGTCGCTGACCGTAATTAACGGCCATGAAAATGACGGTGAATACACCACCGACGTAAAGCCAGTAGCCGCCGAGAAAGATCGTTACATTGCGGTACTTACTGACTTCGCGAAGTGTCGAACGCAGTTCGGCATAGGCAGCACGAATCGGATGGCTGCGGGTTTCTATCGGACTGTGTCGCTCGCGTACAAACAGCAGCAACGGCAGCAGGAAAACCAGCCACCAGACGCCAACTGAAACAAACGCCGCGCTGAATGCCTCGGTGGCGTTGGCCAGGCCGAATGTTTGCGGCGACTTGAGCATCCACAAGTGCAGTGCAAGCAATACCGCGCCACCGAGGTAACCAGCGGCAAATCCCATCGTCGACACCAGGCTGTAGTTGCGTGGCTCGGTGACGTCGATGAGCAGCGAATCGTAAAACACGATGGAACTGTAGTAACCAATAGATGCGAACAGGTACAGGGCCAGGGCCATCGGCCATTTCCCCTGTGCAACAAATCCCAGCGCGCAGGTTGAGAGTGCGCCGACGACAGCAAAGATGAGCAGAAAACGCTTTCGATAGCCCCCGGCATCCGCGATCGTGCCAAGTATCGGTGCGGTGAGAAAAACAATAATGCTGGCGAGTGTTGTTATGGAGCTCAGCCTTACTGTCGTGTCTGCACCGCTGCCGTCACCCGCCCAGAAGCGGCCGAGCACCAGTGGAAACAACACGGCGAGGACGCTTAGCGCAAACGCAGAATTCGCCCAATCGTACAGCGCCCAGGTAATGACCTTCTTGTTCAGAATTTGCGGTGCCGGCAAAGGCTTGCCTCCGACAAAGGATTGTTCGCTAGTGCTCCCGCGTTGCTCGGAAAGCAATGTCCGGCCAGCGTTCCTCGGTCAAGTTGAGATTAACTCTCGTAGGTGCAATGTAGACCAGGCTGCCGCCATGATCCAGTGCAAGATTGTCGTGTGCCTTGCGTTCGAAGTCGCGCAGCATTTTTTCGTCATCGCATTCGACCCAGCGCGCCGTGGCGACATTAACTGCTTCGAACTGGCACTCCACGTTGTATTCATCTTGCAGGCGGTGCGCCACCACTTCGAATTGCAGCGGTCCGACAGCGCCCAGGATCAGGTCGTTGTTGCGCATTGGTTTGAACAGCTGTGTCGCACCTTCTTCGCAAAGTTGCGCCAGACCTTTTTGTAAGGCCTTCAGACGCAATGGGTCTTTCAGAGCTGCGCGCCGGAAGATTTCCGGTGCAAAGTTCGGAATTCCGGTGAAGCGAATTTCCTCGCCTTCCGAAAAACTGTCACCGATATTTATGGTGCCGTGATTATGTATGCCAATGATATCGCCCGCATAAGCAGTATCGGCGTGCTGACGGTCGGCAGCCATAAACGTAATGGCCTCGGGAATTTTCATTTCCTTTCCCGAGCGCACATGCAAAGCCCGGATGCCCTTTCGATATTCTCCGGAACAAATTCGCATGAATGCAATTCGGTCACGGTGTCCCGGATCCATGTTCGCCTGAATCTTGAAAACAAAGCCGGTCAGCTGTTCTTCGGTCGGCAAAACTTCTCGTTGTTCGCTTGCGCGTTGCAGCGGTGCCGGTGCGTAATTCACAAACTCGTCCAGCAATTCCTTGACGCCAAAGTTGCCGATGGCCGAACCAAAAAAGACCGGTGTCTGTTTCGCTGCCAGGTAGTCATCAACGGACAACTGTGGGCAAGCACCTTTCACAAGTTCAATTTCCTCGCGAAATTCGTCGGCCAGCTCGCCCAGCGCAACGGTCGCCTTATCCGAATCGAGCCCGTCGATAATTTCACGGCCGGAGGCCTTTTGCCTGCCGACCTTGTCGTACAGGTAAATCTTGTCCTGCAGCAAGTGATACACGCCCTTCAGTGACCGGCCCATACCAATCGGCCACGTGACTGGAGTGCACTGAATTTTCAGCACCGACTCGATTTCGTCGAGCAGGTCGATCGGCTCCTGACCGTCCCGATCGAGCTTATTGATGAACGTCATGATCGGCGTATCGCGCAGCCGACAGACATCCATTAGTTTGATGGTCCGGTTTTCGACGCCTTTCGCACAGTCAATAACCATTAATGCCGAATCGACCGCCGTCAGCGTTCTGTAGGTATCCTCGGAAAAGTCCTCATGGCCCGGCGTGTCCAGCAGATTGACGACACAATCGTTGTACGGAAACTGCATCACCGACGATGTGACGGAGATGCCGCGCTGTTGCTCCAGTGCCATCCAGTCCGAGGTCGCGTGCCGGTTCGCCTTGCGGCCTTTGACGGTGCCCGCAAGCTGGATCGCACCGCCATACAACAGCAGCTTTTCGGTCAGCGTCGTCTTGCCGGCGTCCGGATGCGAAATAATCGCAAAGGTGCGCCGTTTGCTAACTTGTTGGTCGAGGTTTGGCATTGCTACAGATGTCGACAGGGGCGGCGCAGTCTAGCCGAATCACCGCCCGCTGAAAACTAATCGTCGATTTTAAGCTTTTTGGAGAAAACGGCTGCGTCCTCGCGGCCGTCCTTTGCCTGGTAGTACGCCGGCCGCGCGGCAATCTGGTGAAAGCCCTTTTTCCGATACAGCGCAATAGCGGTCGCATTCGAGGGCCGGACTTCGAGGAAAATCTCCCGGACCGATGCGGATCGGGCACGATACAGCAGCTCGTCCAGCACTTTTTGGCCGTAGCCGAGCGCACGCACCTCCGGATCGATACACAGGTTCAGGATGTGAGCTTCGCCGGCAGCGACGGACAGAATTGCATAGCCGGCCACGCGATCTTCGCGAATCAATACCAGGCATTGATAACCTGCCAGCAAACAATCCCGAAATACGCCGTGGCTCCAGGGGAACTCGTAACTGCGCCGCTCGATATCCGACACCATCGCAATATCGTCGTGGTTCATGTCGCGTATGGTGGCAGGCGGCTCGGCCATTGGCGTAATCATGGCGCGGCCCCGTCGGCCAGGCGCATCGCAAGGCAGAGATCGCTCCAGCTCTTGCGTTTTTGCGACGGGCGGCGCAACAGGTACGCCGGGTGATAGGTCACCACCAGGGGTACACCGTTAAGTTCATGCTGGCGGCCGCGCATGCGCCCAACCGGGTCGTCTGTCTGCAACAGGTTTTGAGCCGCAATCTTGCCAACGGCAAGAATCACCCGCGGCTTGACAAGTTCGATCTGGCGTTCGAGATAGGCGCGGCAAGCGGCGGCCTCATCGGGCTTTGGATCGCGGTTGTTGGGCGGCCGGCATTTCAGGACATTGGCAATGAATACGGCATCGCGCTGCAGGCCTATCGCCCTGAGCATCTCGTCCAGCATCTTGCCGGCTCGTCCCACAAACGGTTCACCGCGCCGGTCTTCTTCCGCGCCAGGCGCTTCACCAACGATCAGCCAGTCTGCTGTGGGGTTGCCGACACCGAAAACGGTCTGTGTACGACTTTGCGCCAGTCGGCATTGGCTGCATTCGGCCACGCAGACTCGCAGCTCATCCCAGTCCATGGTGCGCGCTGCAGCACCGATGGCCGCTTCGGTTTCATCCGCAACGACATCCGCGCTATCGCGCGACAGCCACACATCGACGCCCATCGCCTGCAGATAGGCGCGCCGTTGTCGTTCAGGGTGGATCATTTGCCAGCCGGAGTCTTGCCATTCAAAAAGCGAATAGTGCCATGCCGCACCGTGCTTTTCACGAAACGACCGTAGCGCCGGTGTTCAGCGGGGGCTATGCACTGTGCCGAGCAAGTCGGTGCCGGCCTTGACGACTTGCCCCACTTCAACGGCCACCTTGCCATTGACGGGCCATTGCACTTCGGCGATTCCGGCGAGACGCAAATAGGCGCAGCGCTGGCCCTGCCCGAGTCGCTCGCCGTAGCGGGCAAACGCGTGCGGCGCGAGACCCAGCCGGTAATTGCGAAATTTTAACGTGACGTCAACGCCTTCATCGGTTTGCAACCACAACGCGTTGCTGCCGAGATCCTTGATCGAGCCTTCAACCGGGCTGCGCGCGGTGTAAGTGCCGAGGCTGTTGATAGCGAGTACGACGCGTAACACAGGCTCGCCCGTGTCGCCTGTCTCGAGTGAATCCACCTCAAGCACCTTGCCGTCGACCGGGCTGAAAACGCCGAGAGCAACTGACGACACCTCGCGATGCGGATCGCGAAAGATGAAGAGCAGCAATGTGAACACGACAAGTGGCGCCAACGCGTGCAGCGGTTCGGAATACCGGAACAACAGCGCCGCGATCGCCAGCAGCAGGATCAACGGCAGCAACCCCTCATGGGCAACAAACGGATTTCGACGACCGCGCAATGGGCATACCTGCAAAAAAAAGACCCCGGACCTTCTCTTGCTTTGGCTTATCTGTCAATACGGTTAGAATGCGCGCCTTCGTTCACAGAAGGTTTTTCTCGTAATGCGTTTCTCGGAATTCGGGCTGACAACACTCAAGGAAGTCCCGTCAGATGCGGAGATCATCAGCCACAAGCTGATGCTGCGCGCTGGCCTCATACGGCGCCTGGCGTCCGGCCTGTTCACCTGGATGCCGCTCGGTCTGCGCGTATTGCGCAAAGTTGAGGCGGTTGTCCGCGAAGAAATGAATCGCGCGGGTGCGCTGGAATTGTTGATGCCCGCCGTTCAGCCTGCCGAATTGTGGCAGGAATCCGGCCGCTGGGACCAGTACGGTCCGTTGCTGCTGCGTATGAGCGACCGGCATTCACGAGATTACTGTTTCGGACCGACTCACGAAGAGGTCATTACCGACGTCGCGCGCCGGGAACTGCGCAGCTACAAGCAGTTGCCGGTTAATTATTACCAGATACAGACGAAGTTTCGCGACGAGATCCGGCCCCGCTTCGGGGTGATGCGCTCGCGGGAATTCATTATGAAAGATGCGTATTCGTTCGATCTCGACCAGCAGGGCCTGGAAGACTCGTATGCGCGAATGCACGCCGCATACACCGCGATATTCAATCGACTCGGCCTGAAATTTCGCGTCGTCGATGCAGACTCTGGTGAGATCGGTGGCAATCGCTCACAGGAATTTCACGTATTGGCGGACTCCGGCGAAGATGCCATTGCCTATTGCGACGCCGACGGCTTCGCGTCCAATGTCGAGACGGCGGCAACATCACCTGTTGCCGATGGCTACCCGGCAGCTAAGAAAACGCTTGAAAAGCTGTCTACTCCCGGCGTACGGACAATCGAAGCACTGTGCGATTCTTTGGATGTCGATGCAACGAAGACCCTGAAAACCCTCATTGTCGAAGGCGAAGACGGCCCTGTGGCGTTGTTGCTGCGCGGCGACCATGAGCTTAATGCCGTGAAAGCACAGAAACTCCCTGGCGTTGCGTCTCCACTGACGATGGCCAGCCCGGAAGCGATAGTAAAAGCAAGCGGATGCGGACCCGGCTTCGTTGGCCCGATCGGGCTGAACATGCCGATGCATTTCGACCATGCAACGGTGGGCATGAGCGATTTCGTCTGCGGCGCCAATGAAAAAGATATGCACTATGTAGGCGTCAACTTCGGGCGCGATCTGGATATTCCGGAAACGCAGGATCTGCGTAATGTTGTCGCCGGCGACCCGACGCCGGGCGGCAATGGCACGCTAAGCATCGCACGCGGCATTGAGGTCGGCCACATTTTCCAGCTAGGTACAAAGTACAGCGAGGCGATGGACGCTACGGTGCAGGACCCCGATGGTAAAAACCGGGTCCTGTCGATGGGCTGCTATGGCATCGGAATCACACGCATCGTCGGCGCTGCCATCGAGCAAAACCACGATGACGCTGGCATCATCTGGCCCGAGCCGCTGGCACCCTTTGACGTGGTGCTGGTGCCAATAAATGCACACCGCTCCGATGCGGTACGGGAAGCAGCGGAATCGCTCTATGAGGAACTTAAGTCAGCGGGTCTCGAGGTATTGCTCGATGATCGGGATGCGCGGCCCGGGGTCAAATTTGCGGACGCCGAACTGATCGGCATCCCGCACCGCCTGGTCATCGGCGAGCGCAGCCTCGCGGCCGGTGAACTCGAATACCGGCATCGAAGCGATGCTGAATCACGCAACGTGAAACGTGAAGAGGCTCTCAAATTACTACAGGAATCAGCTGTAAGCTGATAATCCTGTTAGGATAATTGGCACAATGAAGCCATTCTCTGTTATCACCGCCGGGCTTGTGCTCGCCGCGCTGCTTACGTCAACCAGCGTGCGTGCGCAGGCCGCGCCGGACCCCGAACTGCGTGAGGCACTGCGCGCTGCTGCCAGTGACAGCGCCAGTTTCGCGGACCGCTTTCATGCGGAAGTCTGGCTCACGGACATGTCGCGCCGGCTTGAGCGCCAGGTCAAAGACCACGAGCTGCGCATCAGGATCCTGAAACTGGTGCACCTGGAAGCAACGCGTGCCGAGCTGCCGCCGGAGCTGATTCTCGCCGTCATTGAGACAGAGAGTAATTTTGATCAGTATGCAATCTCAGTTGCCGGTGCCATCGGTTTGATGCAAATCATGCCCTTCTGGCTCGACGAAATCGGTCGCCCGAACGACAACCTGCTGCACATCGATACCAATCTGCGCTACGGCTGCACCATACTCAAGTTCTACCTCGACAAGGAAAAAGGCGACCTGCGACGTGCACTGGGCCGATACAACGGTAGCCTGGGGCGCCGAAAATACCCGAACAAGGTCATCGATAAATTGAGCAAGAAGTGGTTCCAGGGCTAGCCGGCGGCTAGCCAATCTCGAAGGTCGTCAGTTCGCGGTATTCGGCTTCGGTCTCGGTCAACTCGGTGACCTTTGCCAGCGGTGGGCCCTTCGCCAGCCAGCGCCGCAAAGTATCCAGCGATTCAGCAGTACCCACCGCCAACACTTCTACGCTGCCGTCAGGCAGGTTTTTCGCGTACCCAGCAATACCGAGCATTTCGGCTTCGCGCCGGGTGCTGTCTCGAAACCAGACGCCCTGCACACGACCGCGGATGGCGAAGCGCCGTGCAAGCTGCGCGTTGCTGTCAGTTATTGTCGGATTCCCGTCCGTTTTCGGCCGCTTTCAGTGCGTCGAGCGCCTTCATCTTTGCGTGATTCGCATCGCGCCGGGCCTGGTTGTATGCCTTTCGGCCCAGGCTTTGTTCCGCACTGGCCAGGTACTTTTCGGCGGCCTGAAGATGAAAAGCCGCAAGATCTGCAGCGCCCGCCTCCTTGGCTACCGCGATGGCCTGTCGCGCATCGCTCATCTCCTGGACAGGCGGTGCCGTCTCACAGGCCGCAAGACAACAAATCGCAGCAACTACCAGTACTTGCAGGCGTTTCTTGAAGATCGGTTTTAAAAGTTGATTAGCCACAGTTTTTTATTTTATTTGGGTGTCGGCAAGCGGTCAAAGCTACCAATAGCCCCGCCGCTTCGTCAAGCGCCAAGTTGGGCGCTGACGGCGACGAAACTGCCTGCTAGAGTGCGCCTTTTGTTCATTTACTTAAGGAATCAGGCGAAGCAATATGGCCCTCACGATCTATCACAACCCGCGCTGCAGCAAGTCGCGGCAAACACTCGAACTCATCAACAACGCGGGCATTCAACCCAATATCGTGCAATACCTTGCCGACGCGCCGGATGCGGACACCTTGCTCGACTTGTCGAAAAAACTGGAGAAACCGCTCGCCGACTTGCTTCGCAAGGGCGAAACGGTATTCAAGGAGGCCTCCGATCTGCCGCCCCTGGACGACGATCGCGCATTGGCCGACTGGATCGCGGCGCATCCGATCGCGCTGGAACGCCCAATTGTCGTCGACGAGGATTCCGGTCGTGCGGTTGTTGGCCGACCACCGGAAAACGTTCTGGCGCTGCTGCCCTGATGATCGAAATACTGGTCCTGTATTACTCGCGCTACGGCGCCACGGAATTGCTGGCACGTGAAGTGTGCAGCGGCATCGATTCTGTTCGCGGATGCAGTGCTCGCCTGCGAACTGTCCCGGCAGTCTCCGCCGTCTGCGAGTCGACCGAGGATGCGATACCGGCGCAGGGCCCGCCTTATGCGACCACTGCAGACCTGGCCGAATGCCACGGCATTGTGATGGGCAGTCCGACGCGATTCGGCAACATGAGCGCTGCGCTGAAGTACTTCCTCGATTCGACCGGAACGGACTGGCTAAAAGGCACGCTGGTCGACAAGCCTGCCGGGGTATTTACGTCGACCAGCTCGTTGCACGGAGGCAATGAGACGACATTATTGTCGATGGCGATCCCCCTGTTGCACCACGGCATGCTGTACGTCGGGCTGCCCTACACCGAAGCGCGACTGTCCACAACAACCACCGGGGGCTCACCCTACGGCGCGTCACATGTCAGCTGGAACCGCAAGCCGGACAACCTGAGTGACGACGAAAAATACCTGGCAACGGCGCTGGGCCGACGCGTCGCCGAGTTGGCTGCCAGGCTGCAGGACTAGTCTTATTCGGCGCTGTTGCCGATTACATTCCTGACAAAGGGGATAGTTAACCGGCGCTTGGCGCGCAATGCCGCCTTGTCGAGCGTATCCAGGAGCTCATACAAACTGGCCATGTCACGGCGACTACGACGGAGCAGGTACTGCGCCGTATCGTCGGGCAGCTCAAGGCCGCGGTGGCGCGAGCGCAACTGCAACGCCAGTATTCGCTCGTCATCGTCGAGTTCGTGCAGTTGAAAGACCGGCAGCTTTGCGAATCGGCTTTTCAGGTCGCCAAGCTGGAACGCGCTTTCACGTGGCGTCGAGTTTGCGGCAATGATCAGGTCGCCGCCGACATCGACGAGTTGATTGCAGAGTTCAAACAGTGCCGACTCCCAGTCACGCTTGCCGGCCACTTCATCGATGTCATCGATGCAGACGATCTCGCGACTGGCCAGGCCATCCAGAATTTGCGGTCCTGCGGCCGCGACCATTGTCATCGGCACATACGCAGAGCGATCGCCAGCCGCCTCGCACATCGCCTGGATCAGGTGCGTTTTGCCACTGGCAGCCGCGCCCCAGATCCAGCAGCCCTCGCCTTTGCGTTCGTTTACCGGCAGCTCGGCGATGTTGCGCAGCGTGGCGACCAGTGCTTCATTGCCGCTGGCGAGGAAACTTGCAAACACCGCATGGTCTGCAAGCTGCAATGGAAGTGCCAGTTGACTCATTCAAGCTCCGCGTCCGACTCCGGTTGCAGAGCGCCATCCGTCAGCTCATCGAGCTCAAGCCCTTCCACGGGTTCCAGATCCGGGTGTTCGATCAGGTAACGGTGATACGCAAAGCGCACCAGCACCGACAATACCGCCGCCGCCGGCAATGCAAGCAAGATGCCGAAAAAACCAAACAATTGCCCGCCCGCCGCCACCGCGAAAATGACCAGCACCGGGTGCAAGCCAATGCGATCGCCGACCAACTTCGGCGTCAACAACGAGCCCTCTATGAGCTGGGCCACAGTGAAGGTCGCGATGACGCCTGCAAGATGCCAGAGCGGATTCGGTTCCAGTGCGACAGTCAGACCGGCAAGTCCAATACCGAAAACGAAACCGAGATAGGGAACGAAGCTGACCAGGCCGGCGACCACTCCGATCGCGATTGCAAACTTGACACCCACCAAGGCCAGGCCGAGCGAATAAATCGCCGCGAGTGCGAGCATCACCAGCAATTGCCCGCGCAGAAAGGCGCCGAGCATGTCGTCGGTTTCGCGCGCCAGTGCGAACACTGTTTCGCGTTGGCTGTGTGGCAGCAGCGCCCCGACATTGCTCATGAACGCATCCCAGTCACGCAACATGTAAAACGTCAGGATGGGCACGAGGAACAGGCTCAGGACAGCGGCAGCCAGTGCACCGCCCGACTTACTGACGCCGAGAATGACTTTGCCGCTCCAGGCGCCCAGCATTTCGCTGTAGCGCGCCAGGAAGGCTTTGATCCCGACATCGTCGCCCGGCTCAATATTCAGCCAGCCAAGTACGTTCGGTAACCAGACTCGCTCAACCTGGTGCGCAATATCCGGCAGTGCGTCGACCAGCGCCCCGATCTGTGAACTGACCAGCGGTCCGACTAACAAAATAAGGAGGCCGAGCAGGAGGAAGGTCGTGAGGAACACGATAACGACAGCCAGGGTGCGGGATATTTTGTGTTTTTGCAGCCAGTCCGCAAACGGGTCGCCCATATAGGCAAGCAAGCCCGCAGCAATGAATGGCGTTAACACTGGCGCAAGCAGGTACATCAGCCAGCCCATGATCGCGATAGCGATCATCCAGTTGAGTCGCAAGTTCGCCTGCATGAATTACTCCCCTGACTTTGCCCGGCGCGACCAGGACCAAACGTAGTCAACACCGCTGATGACTACGGTTACCAGAATTGACGCGCCCAGAACGGTATTCGTGATTGCATCCGGCCATCCGAAGCCGGCACGACTCATGACAAAAACCAGGTACAGCAATTCCAGTGCAGTATTCAGTTTGCTGATCCGCGTTGGCTCACCCTGTACCGGGCCCACAATAAAATTGTAGGCGGTGGCACCCGCGACAATCACAACATCGCGAAGGATAACGACCGCTGCCAGCCACACCGGGATGTGTTGCAAATACGCCAGCGCTACGAAGCAACCGGCCACCAGCAACTTGTCGGCGATCGGATCCAGCAACGCACCGATCCGCGTACGCCAGTCGAATCGTTTCGCAAGATAGCCATCGACACCATCAGAAAAACCCGCGACACAAAACAACACGAGTGCCCAGCCGAATCCGCCATGCAAAATCAACCAGAGTATCGGCGCCACCAGCGCAATGCGCAGCAGCGAAATCGCATTGGGTATCCAGCTAAAATTCATTCGGTGAACTGGCAGCGGCATCGGCGCCATAAAAGAATTCGAGCGTCGGCAAGGGTTCGGTACCGGTAAAATCGATACTGTCCAGTCTCGATTCAGTTTCCAGCAATCCGGCAAATCGCAATGCACGGCGCAATCGTTCTTCGCCGCCTCGCACCTCAACTTCATAGCGTACGACATCACCGGTCACCGACGAAATCCTGACCTTTTCGATCAGGCTGACTCCGGACAGCATCGCCTGCACCGAGCCATAGGCATCCACGCTCTCAATGCCCGCGACGTTGAGCGCGAATTTCTCCAATGGGGTATTGCCGCCAACGGCAAATTCCGATGCCAACAAATCCGCTATCTGGCTGACGACGGTTTCAGGTGCGCCGGTCCAGGTAAGTGTTTCGGTACCAAAGACGTAGGTCCAGCGATTGCGTTGGCTACTCGACGGTCGAATGCGACCGATCAGGATCGAATTGGCGTCGTAGCGCTCCGAGGCCGCCGCAACACGCTCATCGAATCCACCCCAGATATCGCTGAACGAGACCTTTTGCAGATCGGCGGTATCGAGCAACGGAAATGCGAGCGGCAGGCCGCGTTTGCGCGCGATTTCCAGGACGCGCTCACGCAACAAGCGATTGCGATCGATCGACCGTCCCTGCTGCACGGGTTGCTCCGGCTCACCGGCAGCAATAATTTCGCGCTGCCCCTGCCCCCAATCGACAGCCAGCCACACCAGTGTCAGCGGCCGCTCGCGACCCCAGACCGTCTGACCTGACGCGCGCAGCACCCGCTCAATGGCCTCATCGTCGAACGAGACCCAAAGGGTGTCTTCCTCACCGGGCCGAAATTGTGTGACATAGGCCGCCGGCACCGGGAACATTTCCTCAATCGCCGCAGAATTGTTGCTCAGACTGGAGCCGGAAACGCGCGCGAGCACCTCGGCCAGGGCCCGTTGATACGCGTCATCGCGCGGATTCTTTGCTTCTTTGTCGATCACCACCTGCGCGGTGAACAAGGTCGGCACATCAACCGCAAGCGCGATTTGCACTGGCAATGCCACACAGGCCAGCAACAAAATCGCGTAAGTGAGATGATGCCGCCGCCCTGCAGCAGGTTTCGAAAATGCAGTAATTTGCAAGGGTGGTTTCCCCATTGATCGCCAAGCACTATTATATCGCCCTCACACAGTATGCCACCCCCCAATGAGCAATAAACCACTTACCTACAAAGACGCTGGCGTCGACATCGATGCCGGCAACGAATTAGTCGAGCGCATCAAGCCCCTGGTGAAACGTACGCACCGCCCGGAGGTGCTGGCCGGCCTGGGCGGCTTTGGCGGCATGTTTGCGCTCCCGCCCGACCGCTACCGCGAACCGGTGCTGGTATCCGGTACCGACGGCGTCGGCACCAAACTGATGCTGGCGCAGCACCTTGGCCGGCACAATACCATTGGCATCGACCTGGTCGCGATGTGCGTCAATGATGTCCTGGTACAGGGCGCCGAGCCGCTGTTTTTTCTCGATTATTTTGCCTGCGGCAAACTCGACAACGCGGTTGCCGTCGACGTTGTTGCCGGAATCGCCGCTGGCTGCGAA
Organism: uncultured Woeseiaceae bacterium; assembly: GCA_963976215.1. Classification (GTDB taxonomy): domain Bacteria; phylum Pseudomonadota; class Gammaproteobacteria; order Steroidobacterales; family Woeseiaceae; genus UBA1847. The sequence continues at coordinate 209,565 of CAXBJV010000001.1, forward strand.
CAAGCGGGAGCCGCACTGATCGGCGGAGAGACGGCCGAGATGCCGGACATGTACGGCGACGGTGAATACGACCTTGCCGGCTTTACCGTGGGTGCCGTAGAACGCGATGAACTCATTGATGGCAGTCGCATCGAAGCCGGCGATGCCATCATTGGTATTGCGTCGAGCGGGCCGCACTCAAACGGCTATTCGCTGATAAGAAAAGTGCTGGAGCGCGCACCCGACGACGCGATCGCGGGCAAAGCGGCGAGCGAGGCATTGCTGGAACCCACCCGAATTTACGTAAAACCCGTGCTGTCGTTGCTACGGGCGCTGGACGTCAAAGGTCTCGCTCACATTACCGGCGGCGGCATCAGCGAAAATGTTCCGCGCGTGTTGCACGGAAAACTGGATGCCGAGATTGATACTGCCAGCTGGTCGCAGGGCCCGGTATTTGACTGGCTCGCGGACACCGGCGGGATCGAAATCGCTGAAATGCGCCGCACATTTAATTGTGGCGTCGGCATGGTTGTCATGCTCGAGGCGCATCTGGTGCAGGACGCGATACGTCTGTTGCATGAACATGGCGAGTCCGCGTGGCAGATCGGCCAGATCGTTACCGGGAAATCCGACTCCGTCAGGGCCGTGCACTACGTCTGATGTCCAGCGCCTGTAAAACAGCCATACTGATTTCCGGATCAGGTACCAACCTGCAAGCTTTCATCGACGCTGTCGATCATGGTGAACTGGACCTCGACCTGTGCGTCGTATTCAGCAACAACCCGAATGCCTATGGACTGCAACGCGCGGAAAAAGCCGGCATACCCACGGCCTGCATTCAGCACAGCGACTACCCTGACCGGGCCTCCTTTGATAAGGCAGTTATCGCAGAACTGGAGCGTTTCTCACCGGACTTGCTGGTGCTGGCCGGGTTCATGCGGATCCTGAGTACCGAGTTCGTTGCGCGCTACAGTGGCCGAATATTGAATATACATCCGGCTCTTCTGCCACTTTATCCCGGATTGAATACGCACCAGCGCGTGCTCGACGCGGGCGACGACTGGCATGGCAGCACAGTGCACTTTGTCACCGAGAAACTCGATGCTGGGCCGCGAATACTGCAAGGCAGGCTCGCCGTGAATTCAGGCGAATCAGCAGAAGAGCTCGCGCTGCGTGTCCAGGCAATTGAGCATCAGATTTATCCCCAGGCCGCCGCGTGGGTGGGTTCGGGTGCCGTCGAGTTTCGCGACGGCGAGTGCTGGATTGACGGCAAGCTCGCCGACGAACCGGTGATCCAGACGTACTAGGCTTTGGGTAACGTAACGCCCGTCTGCCCCTGGTACTTGCCGCCGCGATCACGGTACGACGTTTCGCAGGGCTCGTCGGATTCCAGGAACAGCATCTGCGCGACACCCTCGTTGGCATAGATCTTGGCCGGCAACGTGGTTGTATTGGAAAACTCCAGCGTCACATGCCCTTCCCACTCCGGTTCCAGCGGTGTGACATTGACGATAATGCCGCAGCGCGCGTAGGTCGATTTACCGAGGCAAATTGTCAGCACGGTGCGCGGAATACGGAAGAACTCAACGGTACGAGCCAAAGCGAATGAATTCGGCGGAATAACGCAAACATCACTCTTGATATCGACGAAACTCGATTCATCGAATGCCTTCGGATCGACCACCGCCGAGTTGATGTTGGTGAAAACCTTGAACTCGTCCGCACACCGTACGTCATAGCCGTAGCTCGACGTACCATAAGAGACAATGCGGCCGCTTTCGTTTTCACGCACCTGGCCGGCTTCGAAAGGCTCGATCATCCCCTGCTCTTTCGCCATCCGGCGAATCCAGCGATCCGACTTGATGCTCATTTCGATTCCTCAACCACGATACTGCCAAATTTCGAACTGTAGTCTGTACGCTGTGCTGCCTGCGCCGCTGCGATGCGAAGCGCCGCCGCACGATAGGCTTCGGCCGCGGACGAATCGGGGTCTGACAATATCGTCGGCACACCGCTGTCCGTCTGTTCACGAATACTTGCCGCGAGCGGTAACCGGCCAAGCAGCGGGATGTCAAAGTCCTGCACCATCTTGTCCGCCCCGCCGCTGCCAAAAATAGCGTCTTCATGCCCGCATTCAGTGCAGACGTGCATCGCCATGTTCTCAACCACACCCAGCACCGCGACGGACACCTTGCGAAACATCGCCAGGCCCTTGCGCGCGTCCAGCGTTGCGATATCTTGCGGCGTCGTGACAATGACGGTGCCCGAAACCGGAATCTTCTGCGACAAAGTCAGCTGAATGTCGCCCGTTCCTGGTGGCATGTCGACCACCAGGTAGTCCAATGCGTCCCATTGCGTCTGGTACATCAACTGGTTTAGCGCCGATGTCACCATCGGACCTCGCCAGACCATCGGCTGATCCGGGTCGACCAGGAAACCAATCGACATGACCTGCAATCCGTGCCCCCGAAGCGGCAGCATGGTCTTGCCGTCTTCACTGACCGGTTGTTCGCCGGTCAGCCCTAGCATGTGCGGCTGACTCGGTCCGTAAATATCGGCATCGAGGATGCCAACCGCAGCCCCTTCGCCCGCCAGTGCCAAGGCAACATTGACCGCCACCGTCGATTTGCCGACGCCGCCCTTGCCGGAGGCAACGGCGATGATGTTTTTGATGCCGGGTACCGGCTTCAAATTTCCCTGCACCGCATGTGACGTGACGCGACTCGAAATCTCGACATCGACCCTATCGACGCCGGCAACATGCTTCAAGTCAGCGGCAATTTGCGCAGTCAGCGCCTCACGCATTGACGCCAAGGGAAGGTCGAACTCGATCTTCGCGCGAACCCGATTGTCGTCGGCTTCCGCAGAAAGGACCTTTGCGACCTGTCCCAATTTCTGACCAAACGCCTCTAACTCAATGGAATTGAGGAACTTATTCACATCCGTTTCTGTTGACACCGTCACACTTCGCTGGCTGGCATTAGGTAAAATTTGCGTGCGAAGGATCGGCTTGCCGGAAATTCGCGTGCACATTGTAACGGAGCTGGACGATGGCTGAAAGCCAGTATTGGCGGGCGATGTGCGGGGTCCGATGTGGCATAATGCCGCGTTTGGGAGTCGCGGAAATGGCGCATGGCGTAACAGGCCTGGCGTCGATCCGTTCAGCTTGGGCATGAGCGAATAGTCATTGGTATTACATAACGCAAAATCACATCGGGCTGGCTGAATGGGCTTTCTCGCTACATTCCGCTCGGACCAGATTATCGGACAGCTCATCGCTGAACCGGATCCAGCATCTCCAGCAGCACAAAAGCTGGTCGACAAACTGAAGTCGGCCGGCAACAAGGTGGTGCCGAAAATCATTGATGCCCTGGCGATGTCGGACAAGACTCACACGATGGTGCTGGTGGACATCCTCGGCGCCATGGTCAACGACAAGAATCTGCCGATGTACCGTGAAGGCCTCGCCGACGGCAACGAGCGCGTTGTATCCGGGACCGCCTGGGCCCTCTCCAGCAGTACTTCCTATAACGCCAACGGCCTGCTCGAGTTCTTTGAAGATCCGGAAGTCTCCAAACCCGCACTGATCGAGGTACTGCGGGTCCACAAGCAGGACCTGAGCGTGCACGAGTTGCTACGCCATGCCTACGAATGCGAGCCCAAAGAGAAGGCCGCGATCTTCAAAATTATTCGCGAGACCATAAAACCCGAAATGATTCCGGACCTGATTGCCCGAATGGGCGGCAAGGACCCGGTAATCAAAATTCACCTGATGCAGTTGCTGTCAAAATTCGACAAGACCGAAATTACCCATGCGCTCGAAATGCAGCTCAAGGATCCGAACAAGATGGTGCGCGCCGCCGCGTTGTCGGCACTGGCGACGCGTAAGCAGGATGCGATCAGCATCGACAAAGTGGCAGAAATCCTGACTGACCCCGATCTGGACGTGCAGAGCAAGGCGGCCGATGTCCTGATCAAGATCAATCACCCGGAAACGGTCAAGTATCTGATCCCGGCACTGAAAGACGAGTCGGAGTACGCGCGACGCGCCGCCGTCGAGGTGCTAAATGAGGTCGGTAACGAAACCTCCGTCGAAGAATTGCTTGGTGCCATCAAGGACGATGACTGGTGGGTCCGTTCCCGTGCCGGCGATGCGCTGGCGGAAATTGGCGGACCGCGTGTCGTGGATTCAGTCCTGAAACTGGTGACCTCGAAAGACGAGGAAATTCGCCGTTCCGCCATCGAAATTCTGAACAACACCAAGGACGAGCGTGCGGTCGATGGCTTGATCAATGCAACCGACGATACCGACTGGTGGGTCCGAGAACGGGCTGTTGATGCGCTGTCGAAAATCGGCAGCCCCAAGGCGTTGCCAAAACTTGAGAAGATGCTCGGCGCCGACCCGAAAACCGATACTGTTGTCGTACGCGCACTGGGCATGATCGGCAATGCCAAACACATTTCAAAAATTGTGCCGATGCTGCAGAGCACGGAACGTGCCGTGCAGGTTGAGGCGATCAAAGCACTGTCTCACCTGGCCGATGAATCTCATGCCGAAACAATTCGTACGGTGTTGAAGAAGATCAAGCAATCCGATGAGCATACGATCATCAATGCCGCTGATACCGCGCTGAAGAGTCTCGATGACCGTTATTCGGAAACCGTTATCGAAGAGAATGTGCGGGCAGAAAAACTCGGCGCACACACGCAGACTTTGTTGCTGGACAATTCGGATCTCGACAAATTGCTGGGTGCGCAGGCAGCGAAGCAGGAAGAAGCGCCGACTCCGGATGCGCCGCAAGCCCCTGAGGCGCCGCCAGTGCTGGACATCGCCAAGCTGAACCCGGGCGATGTGATCGACGGGCGTTACAAGTACATTGAAAAGATCGGCAAAGGTGCGTTCGGCACCGTGCTCCTGATGGAGGACGAAGTTGTTGACGAACAGCTGATCCTTAAGTTCTTGAACCCGAATGTTTCGTCTGACGAAGAGATGATGAAGCGCTTCGTGCATGAGCTGCGTTATTCGCGCAAAATTACCCACCGCAATGTCATTCGAATCTATGACTTCCTGCACTTGCAGGGTTGTTACGCCATTTCGATGGAATACTTTCCGTCGCACACCCTGTCCGGTGAAATTCCGGACAGCAAACCGATGGATCTGAAGAAGGCGCTCAAATTTTCACGCGACATGGCAACGGGCATGACGGTTGCGCATCTTGCCGGCGTTATTCACCGCGATCTGAAACCCGCCAATATTCTCGTTAATGACGAGGGTCTGTTGAAGATCGTGGATTTCGGTGTGGCCGCAGCAGCCAGCAGCGGCGATACCCAGCTCACCAAGACGGGCTACGTTATCGGCTCACCCAAATACATGGCACCCGAGCAGATTCTTGGCAAGAAAGTGGACCAAACCGCCGACATCTACAGCGTCGGTGTCATCATGTATGAAATGGTCACCGGGATTCCACCGTACAGTCGCGGTGATCACATGTCCGTGATGTATCAACACGTGCAGGGTAAGGCCAAGAACTGCCAGGAAATCAATCCGGACTTGCCCGACGACTACGCAAACCTCATTATCAGGGCTATGTCAGTTGACAAGACCAAGCGCCACCAGTCGATGGAAGAACTGACAGAAGAGCTCGACAAGATCAACCTTTAAGGCACGTAATGGCAAGAATAGACGCCTTTCTCAAACTTGGACTCGCGCAGGGGTGTTCAGACATCCACCTCGCGGTTGGTGTACCGCCGATGCTGCGCATGAACGGCGACCTGATGCCGATCAAGTTTCGTGAATTATCGGACAATGAACTCGAGTCCTACATTCAGGAAATTCTCACCAGCAAGCAAAAAGATGTGTTGCAATCGGGTCACGACCTCGACTTCTCCTATGTCGCCGACGAAGGCGGCCGCTTTCGAGTCAACGTGTTCCGCAAAGCAACGGGCTACGGCGCCGTATTTCGCTTTATTCCCGGTGATGTGCCCACGCTCGACCAGTTGAACGTACCGGCCATCCTGAAAAAGTTCTGCGACTACCACCAGGGCATGGTGTTGGTGACCGGCTCAACGGGTACCGGTAAGTCGACCACGCTGGCCGCAATGATCGACCATCTCAATTCCACCCGATCGTTAAACATCATCAGCCTCGAAGACCCGATCGAATTTGTCCACCCCAGCAAGCAAAGCCAGGTCATTCAGCGCGAGCTGGGCACCCACGTTGCGAGCTTCGCGGATGGTGTTCGCGCGGCGATGCGCGAGGACCCCGATGTCATCCTGGTCGGCGAGCTGCGCGATGCCGAAACAATTTCAATGGCCATGACCGCGGCCGAAACCGGACACCTCGTATTGGGGACGCTGCATACAACCAGCGCAACCAAGACGCTCGATCGAATTGTCGATGCCTTGCCTGGTGAACTCCGCGAACAGACAAAAAGCTTCCTGGCGATGAGCCTGAAAGCCGTGGTGACACAGGTACTGGTCAAGACGCCCGACGGCAGGGGCCGGCGAGCAATTCTCGAAATTCTCGTTAACAACCGTGCCATCGCCAAACTGATTACGTCCGACCAGACGCACCAGATTCCATCGCAAATGCAAACCGGCAAAGACCTTGGCATGCAGTTGATGGACCAGACCCTGCTGGACGCAATAAATGCAAAGGAAATCGATCCGGACGACGCGATTCGATTCGCGAATGACAAAAAGAAGTTCCAGCGTTTTGTAACGGACACGGATCTCGTACCGATTATTGACATCGGCGACGAGTCGAAGCTGTAGCGCCATGAGCAAGATTGACCAATATCTACAAACCGCACTGAAGCAGAACGCGTCGGATTTGCATTTCGTGTCCGGCGACCCGGTGCGTGCGCGCATTCACGGCAGCCTGCAGTCCATTATGGATGAAGTCCTGACCGTAGAAGTCGTCAGCGAGGCCATGAAAGAAATCATGGACGGCACAACGCAGCGCACGTTTGAGCAAGAAGATTCCGCAGACTTCGCCTATGAAATCACCGGCGTATCGCGTTTCCGCGTTAATGTGTTTCGCCACCTGAATGGCATTGGCGCGATTTTCCGCGCCATTCCGGCCAATGCGATGACGCTCGATGAACTGGACATGCCGGACGTGGTCCGCCAGCTCTGTCGTCACACGCAAGGCATGATTCTCGTTACCGGCAAAACCGGCTCCGGCAAATCGACGACGCTGGCGGCCATGATCGATGAAATGAACCGGCGCCTGAAAGGCCACATTGTGACCATTGAGGACCCGATCGAATTTGTTCACGGCGCCAAAAGCTGCCTGATCAGTCAGCGCGAGGTCGGCGTGCACAGCGCCAGTTTTGCGGATGCGCTGCATTCCGCATTGCGCGAAGACCCCGATGTCATCCTGGTCGGCGAAATGCGTGACCTCGAAACCATCAGTATCGCCGTCACTGCGGCCGAAATGGGTATTCTCGTCATGGGCACGCTGCATACCAACGGTGCCGGACAAACCGTTGATCGCATCATCAATTCATTTCCGGCCGACAAGCAAAGCCATATCCGTACGATGATCTCGACATCGTTACGCGGAGTGGTTTCGCAGCAACTGCTGCCGACCATTCACCGGCCCGGCCGAGCAGCGGCGCTGGAGATCATGATCAATACACCGGCTGTTGCCAACCTGATTCGCCAGGGGAAACTCGACCAGCTTGAAACGGCGATCCAGAGTGGCGGTCGAATGGGCATGAAGACGATGGACAATGCCCTGATGGAACTTGTCGACAAGGGATGGGTATCAGGCAAAGAAGCCTATCAGCAGGCCAATAACAAGCATAAGTTCGAGAAAGTCAAAGACATCGAGTAATTTCCGCCCAGCGTGGCATAATCGCGCCCATTGTCCACGCGAATGCCTGACGCATGCCTGAAAAGCCAAGAAAAATTCTCGTCACCAGCGCCCTGCCTTATGCCAACGGGTCCATCCATATGGGTCACCTGGTTGAGTATCTGCAGACCGATATCTGGGTGCGTTTCCAGAAATTGCGTGGACACCAGTGCACGTACGTGTGTGCCTCCGATGCGCACGGCACGCCAATCATGCTCAAGGCACGTGAACTCGGTGTAACGCCTGTCGAACTGACGCAAAAAATATCGGCCGAGTTTGTCCGCGACTTTTCCGACTTTGGTGTGGAGTTCGACAACTACTACACCACGCATTCGCCCGAGAACGAAGCACTCGTTACCGAGATATACGAGAGGCTGCGCCAGACGGGCGATATCTACACGCGGACGATAGAGCAGTCTTACGATGAAAAGGAAGGCATGTTCCTCCCGGATCGATTCGTACGCGGCACCTGCCCGATCTGCAAGAGTGCCGACCAGTACGGCGACGCCTGTGAAGTCTGCGGTGCGACCTATTCGCCGGAGGACCTGATCGATCCGCTGTCTGTCCTGTCCGGCACCACCCCGGTCAAGCGCGAGTCGGAGCATTATTTCTTCAAGCTCAGTGAATACGCCGACCGGCTTCGCGACTGGATGAACAGCGCCGCACTCGACCGCAACATGCTGGCCAAGCTGGCGGAGTGGTTCGAGTCAGGATTGCAGGACTGGGATATATCCAGAGACGCACCGTACTTCGGCTTCCAGATACCGGGAACGGACGATAAGTATTTTTACGTGTGGCTGGATGCACCTGTTGGCTACATGGCCAGTTTCAAGAATCTCTGCGACAGGGACGAAAACCTCAATTTCGAGGAATACTGGAACGCTGACAGCGACGCCGAGATCTATCACTTCATCGGCAAGGACATCATGTATTTTCACACGCTGTTCTGGCCAGCCGTGTTGAAGGGCTCCGGGTATCGCACGCCAAGCAGCGTGTTCGCACATGGATTCCTGACCGTCAACGGCCAAAAGATGTCGAAAGCGCGCGGTACTTTTATAAACGGCCGCGCGTATCTTGATCATCTGAACCCCAGTCACCTGCGCTACTACTATGCAGCCAAGCTGGGACCGACAATCGACGACATCGATCTCAACCTTGAGGATTTCATCGCGCGCGTCAATTCGGACCTGGTCGGCAAGCTCGTCAATATCGCCAGCCGCTGCGCCGGATTCATCAGCAAGCGATTCGACGGCCGCCTGGCGAATGAACTCGAGAATGCCGAATTGTTCCATAGCATCGCCGCGCAGGCCGACACGATCGCCGGCTATTACGAAAATCGCGAATACTCGAAAGCCATGCGCGCGATCATGGCGCTGGCTGACGATGCCAATCGGTATATCGACGAATTCAAACCCTGGGTCATGATCAAGGACGAAAAACAGGTCGACGCCGTGCAGAATGTCTGTACCCAGGGCTTGAACATGTTTCGCAGCCTGATGATTTACCTGGCCCCGGTGATTCCGGCAGTCGCGACGGATGCTCGAGAGTTCCTGCAGGAATCCGCATGGTCATGGGATGATGCAGCAGCACCATTGCTGGGCACGACGATTAGCAAATTCAAACCCCTTCTGACACGAGTCGAGCAAAAACAGGTAGATGCGATGGTTGAACAATCGAAGGCGTCGCTGGCGCAAAGTGAAACTCCACCTGCGGAAACAGAGGACGACTACATCAGCATTGATGACTTCATGAATGTCGATCTCAGAATCGCGCGTATCGAGAAGGCTGAAGCCGTAGACGGCGCCGACAAACTGCTAGCGCTGACGTTGAATGTTGGCGAAGAAACCCGCCAGGTTTTTGCCGGTATCAAGGCTGCCTATCAACCGGATGCACTGATCGGCCGTCACGTCGTGGTCGTCGCCAACCTCGCGCCGCGGAAAATGCGCTTTGGCGTCTCAGAAGGCATGGTGCTTGCTGCCGGACCGGGCGGTGAGGATATTTTCCTGCTATCGCCGGATGATGGCGCAAAAGCGGGCATGCGCGTGAAGTAATCCCTACAATAGTGACATGACCGACCTGATTGTCATTCTTATCAGTACCGTACTGGTCAACAACTTCGTGTTGGTCCGGTTTCTCGGTCTGTGTCCGTTTCTCGGCGTGTCCAGGAATCTCGAAGCCGCGACCGGCATGTCACTGGCAACCGGATTCGTATTAACGCTCTCGTCGGCCACCGCCTATCTTTTACACGAGTACATTCTGGTACCGTTGCAACTCGAATACCTGCGCACGATCAGCTTCATTCTCGTCATTGCGGCCAGTGTGCAGTTTACTGAGATCATGGTGCGGCGCCTGAGTCCGATGCTGGACCAGGTGTTGGGAATATACATTCCGCTGATCGCAACGAATTGCGCCGTTCTCGGCGTTGCGCTGTTGAATGTCCAACAGGCGAACGGATTTGCCGAATCCGTGGTATTTGGTTTCGGCGCATCGGTGGGCTTTGCACTGGTGCTGGTCATGTTCGCAGCAATTCGCGAGCGCGTGGAAGCCGCGGACGTTCCGGTGGCGTTTCGCGGCACCGCTATTGCACTGGTAACTGCCGGCATCATGTCGCTGGCATTTATGGGCTTCGCCGGTATGGCGCGACCCTGACGGGGCATTATGTGGATCGCTGTCATCACCATCGCCGCCATTGCCCTGATCGCCGGAATCGGCTTGAGCTATGCGTCGCGTCGCCTGCCCTCAAACGAGAGCGATCTTGTGGAGCAGGTCAATGAGTTGCTGCCACAGACACAGTGCGCGCAGTGCGGCTACCCCGGCTGCCGCCCATACGCGGCTGCAATCGTCGACAACAACGAGGCCATTAACCTGTGCCCTCCCGGTGGCGACGACACGATTCGCCGTCTTGCATCCTTGCTTGGACGTGAAGTGGTTTCCGTTGCTGTTGCCACCACTCCGTCCGTCGCGGTCATCGATGAAGCACTGTGCATCGGTTGCACTCACTGTCGCACCGCCTGTCCCGTCGATGCGATTGTCGGGGCACATCAGCTAATGCACACGGTAATAGAAAGCGAGTGCACGGGATGCGAACTCTGTGTAGCACCCTGCCCGGTTGATTGCATTTCGATGAGACCGCTGCCATGAGCGCCCCAACCTATGACCTGGGGCAGTTGCATGGCGGCCTGCGCTTGCCAGCGCACAAAACGCAGTCCACCGCGCAGGCCATCCAGGTTGTGCCGATTCCGTCGCAATTGATATTGCCCATTACGCAACACGTCGGCGACGCCGCGCAACCTCTTGTTGCAATCGGCGACCGGGTTCTAAAAGGTCAAATGATAGCCGAGGCCGGCGGTACGCTCAGTGCCCCGGTCCATGCATCGTCGTCCGGGAAAGTGGTTGCCATCGAACCCTGGCCGGTGGCTCGTCGCCAGGGCGACAATGCGCCCTGCGTCGTCATTGAATGCGATGGTAAGGACGAGGCAATAGACGTTGGCGCGCCAGTCGATTACACGTCGCAAAGCCCTGAGGAATTGCTCGCACTGATCCTGCAAGGGGGCATCGTCGGTCTCGGCGGCGCGGTATTTCCGACCGCGCAAAAACTGATGCAGGCGCGCACCTGCGAGATCGACCATTTGCTGCTAAACGGCGTCGAATGCGAATCGTATATAAGTTGCGACGATATGTTGATGCGGGAACACGCCACTGAAGTCATCAGTGGCGCGCAGATACTCATGCAGGCTCTGCAGCTCGATGTCTGCTTCATCGCGGTCGAAAGTGACAAACCGGATGCCATCAACAAGCTTGGTGAAGCACTTGCCGCGGTTAACGACCCGCGTTTCGTGATTAAACAGGTACCAACCATTTACCCGTCCGGCGGCGAGGATCAGCTGGTTCAGCTGGTCACAAGCCGTGAAGTACCCAGTGGGGGCTTGCCTTCGGATGTCGGCTGCCTGGTGCAGAATGTTGGCACCGCAACCGCAATACATGACTGGATCAACAAGGGTCAACCACTGATCTCACGGGTAACGACGGTGACCGGCGATGGCGTCAACAAGCCGATGAACGTGCGTGCCCGAATCGGTACGACGATTGCCGATATCGTCGAATTTACCGGCGGCTACAGCGAGCGCGCCAAGCAATTGATTATCGGTGGGCCGATGACCGGTAATTCTGTCACGACGGACCGCGTGCCGGTCGTGAAGGCAACCAATTGCATACTGGTATCTTCCGAAACACCGTCGACGGGCCCGGAACTGCCGTGCATTCGCTGTGGCGCGTGTGCCGAGGTCTGCCCGGTGCAGCTGCAGCCACAGCAACTTTTCTGGTATGCCGCGTCCGACAACGAAGTGAAATTACGGGAGTTCGGCCTGATAGACTGCATTGAATGCGGCTGTTGCGACGTCGTCTGTCCCAGCCACATTCCGCTCACCGCCGACTTCCGTGTAGCCAAGGGCCGTATTCGGGAACTTGCCGATGAAAAAGCCAGAGCAGCACGTGCGCGGCAACGATTTGAAGCACGGAATGACCGGTTGCGCCAGCAGCGAATTGAGCGTGACACCGAGCTTGCGGAACAAAAAGAATCCGCGAAAACTGCCGGTCCTGCAGCAATCGCCGAGATTCTCAAACGCAAGCAACAAGAAAAGAAGGATCAGGGCTAATGGAGTTTCAGCGCCGCGAAGCCCCGTACCTGATTCCCGAGGTGAGCGTTTCCTCAATGATGCTGCAGGTCCTGGCCGCGCTGGTCCCCGCGGCAATTGCACACGTCTGGTTTTTCGGCCCCGGCTTTATCTTCAACCTGCTGATCGCCACGGGATTTGCGATCGCTGCAGAAGCGGTGATGTTAAGCTTGCGCAAGCGCAGTCCGGAAACCGGCTTAAGCGACTACAGCGCACTGGTAACCGGCGCATTGCTCGCGTTTGCTTTACCTTCATTGACACCCTGGTGGGTTACCGCGACCGGTGCCCTGTTTGCCATCGTCGTCGCAAAGCACCTGTATGGCGGGCTGGGCTTTAATATCTTCAACCCGGCCATGGCGGGTTACGTCGTTATTCTCGTAGCGTTCCCTATGCACCTGAATCTGTGGGTTGCGCCAAGCATGGGCGATCTCGACTACCAGCACCTGACGATCCTGCAGACCCTGCAATTTACATTGACCGGTAGCTTGCCGGACGCCATTTCTTTTGATGCGATCAGCCGCGCGACGCCGCTGGATGTCATGAAATCCGGGTTGAATAACGCCCGTACGGCGGCGGAGATACGTGCAATACCGATCATGGGTGATTTCGGTGGTCGCGGCTGGGAGTGGATTGGTAACTTCCTCGCGATCGGCGGCTTCTGGCTGATGATCCGCAAAATTATCCGTTGGCAGATTCCGGTTGGCGTTGGCCTCGGACTACTGGTGCCGGCAACAATCATGTACATGATCGACCCGGGTTCGCATGCAAGCCCCGGCTTTCACCTGTTTGGCGGTGCCACAATATTGTGTGCATTTTTTATTGCGACCGATCCGGTATCGGCGGCCACCAGCCCGAAAGGACGCTTCGTATACGGGATCGGGATCGGCCTGCTCATCTATTGTATCCGCCGCTGGGGCAGTTATGCGGACGGCGTCGCCTTCGCGGTATTGCTTATGAATATGGCAGTGCCTGCCATCGATTACCTGACTCGACCGCATATCATCGGACACAAAGTGCGGGAGTCCCGCCATGACTGACCGGCCGTTGTGGCAAAGTGGTCTGACGCTGGCACTCATTGCAGCAATCTGCACGGCCATGGTTGCGCTCACGTGGCAATTGACCTCTGATCGAATAGAGGCCAACAAAAAGGCGTGGCTCGAACGCAGCCTGCAACCCGCGCTCGCGGGCGTATTCTTCGACAGCCCGGTAACCGAGTCGATGTTGACGATCCCCCCACCACACGACTTGCCCGGAACGGACGCTGCAATTATTTATCGGGTTTATGCCCAGCAAGAGCCGGTGGCGGCATTGTTCGTTGTCTCGGCACGGGATGGCTATGCCGGGCCTATCCGTTTGCTCATTGGGATTTCCATGGACGGCACAGTCACCGGTGTGCGCGTTCTCGAACATCGTGAGACGCCCGGGCTCGGTGACCGTATCGAAACGACGAAGTCGGACTGGGTGCTGCAATTCGATGGCCAATCGATCGGCGACCCGGCCCTCGAACACTGGAAAATCAAAGGCGACGGCGGCTCCTTCGATCAATTGACCGGCGCATCGATTACACCGCGCGCGATCGTGAAAGCCGTCAAGGAGACATTGATCTATTTTGCTGCCAACCGTGATGCCCTGTTCGCGGCACCCGCCGATACCGGCGACGATGAAGGCAAACAGGCAGAGTAATGGCAAGTCAATTTCTCAAGCAGTTAAGTAGCGGGCTCTGGCACGACAATCCCGGACTGGTGCAATTGCTGGGCTTGTGTCCGCTGCTCGCCGTTACCGGCACCTTCGTTAATGGTCTCGGGCTGGGGCTGGCCACACTCGCGGTCCTCGTCGCATCGAACGCACTGGTCTCCGCGTCGCGTCGCTGGATTCAGCCCGAAATTCGCGTCCCGATTTACGTCCTGATCATTGCAAGTCTCGTCACCTGCATCGAACTCATCTTCAAGGCATTTTTTCCCGATCTCGATCGCACGCTCGGTATTTTCGTGCCATTGATTGTGACGAACTGCGCCATCGTTGCGCGTGCCGAAGTATTCGCATCGCGGAATCCGGTCGGTGCAAGCATGTTGGATGGCTTCGTCATGGGACTCGGGTTCGCGTTGCTGCTAATGATCATCGGCGCATTTCGGGAAATCATCGGCCAGGGCACATTGTTCGCACGCATGGACATGCTGTTTGGTGGCGAACCGGTACGCGGACTGGTATTCGCGGACAACGGCTGGCTGTTGCTGGTACTGCCCCCCGGCGCATTTTTCAGCCTGGCGCTGGCAATCGCTGCAAAAAACTTCATCGACAAGCGCCGTGTCGAATCGCAAACACCGTTGCCGCGTCGTGCGCGCACCCTGAATCGCTAGCAAAGTATGAATACCGAAAAACGCACCGCTATTTACCGCGTTCTACGAGAGCGAATGCCCGCGCCGACCACTGAACTGCAATACGAATCACCGTTCGAGTTGCTCATCGCAGTCATTTTATCGGCACAGGCGACCGATATCAGCGTTAACAAGGCAACCGAGAAACTCTACAAAGTTGCCAATACCCCTGAGGCAATTTTCGAACTGGGTGTTAACGGGCTGAAGCCATATATTCGTACTATCGGTTTGTTTAACACCAAGGCCGAAAACATTATCAAGACCTGCCGGATCCTGATAGACCAGCACGATAGCGTCGTGCCGAGAACCCGCGCCGAGCTCGAGGCACTTCCCGGGGTTGGCCGCAAGACAGCAAACGTCATTCTCAATACGGCCTTCGGCGAACCGACGATCGCGGTCGACACGCACATCTTCCGCGTTGCGAACCGTACTGGTCTGGCGAAAGGCAAGACGCCGCTCGAAGTCGAAAAACGCCTGGTACGATTGACGCCAGATGAATTCAGGAAAGACGCGCATCACTGGCTGATCCTGCACGGCCGCTACGTTTGCAAAGCACGCAAACCGCTGTGCCCGGAATGCCCGATCATCGAGTGGTGCGAATATAAGCAAAAGGTTGCCCCGTGATATTCGGCCAGGACAGAAATGAGCTGCGGCAAATGTACAGGGATGCCTGGGCCAAAGCCCAACAAGACGCACCGCTGACACCGCTCGAAGCACAGATCGTCGCCGTTATCGAGCTGCATCCGGAATATCACGACGAAATAGAAAATGCTGATCTCGCACAGGAATACACGCCTGAGAGCGGCCGCAGTAACCCGTATTTACACATGGGGCTACACCTCGGTATCCGTGAGCAGGTGGCAACGAATCGCCCGGGCGGTATTCGGCACATTCTCGACGTCCTGGCTGGCCAGCTCGGCGACCCGCACGATGCCGAGCACCGCATGATCGATTGCCTTGCGGAAACGCTCTGGGAGGCGCAAAGTAAAAACGCCGCGCCGGATGAGAATAGCTACCTGCAGCGCCTAAATCGCCTGATTCGCTGAGCTTTGTAATAAAATCGTGTGGTCTAAGGTCTGCTGTGATAATTCTGCACAGGACAATCGATGAGCGATCTACAGTCACAATACCCGGTTCAGGGTGCGGGCCTCGGACTTCGCCGGCCACTTGCCGACAAGTTGATGGCCGATCCGCCGGCGGACATCGATTTCATGGAAGTCGCGCCGGAAAACTGGATTCATGTGGGCGGCGCACTCGGCAAGAAGCTGCGTTTCTTCACGGAACGCTACCCGTTCCTGATTCACGGACTGTCCCTGTCGATCGGTTCCCCGGCACCGCTTGACGAACAACTGGTTCGTGACATCAAGGCGTTCATGGCGGATCACAGTATTCGCCTGTACTCGGAACATCTGAGCTATTGCGGTGACGACGGACATTTGTACGACCTGATGCCCATCCCGTTTACCGACGATGCAGTGAAATACGTTGCCGGCCGCGTACAACGGGTTCAGGAGATTCTCGAGCAACGTATCGCACTTGAAAACGTGTCCTACTACGCGCCAACCGACTCGTCGCTGGACGAAAAGGAATTTCTGCTCGCGGTACTCGAAGAGTCGGACTGTGACCTGATGCTCGACATCAACAACATCGTCGTCAACAGCATCAATCACAACTATGACGCCAGCGCCTTTCTTCGCGACATGCCCGCTGAGCGAATCCGCTACTTCCATATTGCCGGTCATCACGTCGAAGCGCCGGACCTGCGCATCGATACCCACGGTGCGGCAGTCGACCAGCAGTCCTGGGAACTGCTGGACGAAGCCTACCGTCATTTCGGACCCGTACCGACGCTGCTGGAGCGTGACTTTAATTTCCCACCCATCGAGGAATTGCTCGATGAGGTCAGGCGCATCAAGCAACTTCAGACTGACATAAAAACAGTGCAAAGCGCCCATGGATGACGATCGCACATTCCAGGAAAAACAGTACGCTTTCGCGGCACACATTCGCGATCCGGAGCATACGATTGCGCCCGAGGGAATCGAGGACCGGCGCATGGCGGTCTATCGTGAACTGTTTTTCAATAACTTGTCGAGCTTGCTGTCGAAGTTCTTCCCGGTGCTGCGCAAGATTCTGTCCAAGCAGGAATGGCGAGCAACTATTCGTCAATTCATGGTGGTACATCGTGCGAAAACGCCCTATTTTCCGCAGCTGCCAGAGGAATTCCTGGCCTTTCTGCAAAATGAATACCGGGCTCTGGATGAACGCTACCCGTTTATCTGCGAGTTAGCGCATTACGAATATGCCGAGCTTGCATTGCGGGTGTCGCCGGAAGAAAACAGTGACGATGGCGTCGATGCCAGCGGTGATTTGCTGCAGGACGTGCCAGTAAAGTCGATCCTGTCCTGGACGTTTGCTTACCATTATCCGGTGCACCGGATTTCGGCCGATTTCCAGCCAGTCGAAAAGCCGGAACAACCGACCTACCTGGCTATTTACCGCCGTGACGACGACAAGGTTCGATTCCTTGAGCTGAATGCCGTCACCGCAGGACTTCTAAATGCCATTGAGAATAACGACGACAAGCGCAGTGGCGAGACAATGCTGCGCGATCTCGGTGCACAGATCGGCTACCCGGATATCGATGCGCTAGTTCAGCACGGTGCTGATGCACTTCAAGAAATGCGGCAACTACAGATCCTGATTGGTACGACTTCGGCCAGTTAGCGGAGATGACAATGCGAAAACTGCTACTACTCAAGAATAAACTTGTGGGCATCCTGGATCCGGCCGGCGACTACGTGGCATTGTTGCCTATCCGGCTGCTGATGGCCTATGAATTTGGCAAGGCCGGACTGACGAAGTTTAATGGCAACAACTGGTTCGGCCGATACCAGGAGGACTTCCTGTTTCCATTCAACCACGTGCCGGTCGAGATCAGCTGGTTCATGGCTACCTGGGCGGAAATTCTGGGGGGGCTTTGCCTGTTTTTCGGCCTGTTCACTCGTTTTTGGGCGCTCAGCCTGATCATCGTTTCGATCGTGGCGATATCGGGTGTGCACTGGCCTGACGACTGGAACAGCCTTGCCGAATTGTGGAAAGGCTATGCCATCACCAACAAGGGATTCGGCAACTATCGAGTACCGCTTTTGTTTATCGCAATGCTGATACCGTTAGTCTTTCGCGGTGCCGGTAAATTAAGCATTGATCAACTCCTCGCAAAGCGGTTTCTCTAAGTCATGGACAGCGCTGTCGATTGGGTAGCAACACTATCGTCGATCTTCGTCTTCGTCGTCGGCGCCCTGCTGCTGTCGATCGTCGTGATGTTTATCATCGACATCACGCAGACCAAGCATGCGGTGCGCCGCAACTTCCCTGTGATTGGCCGGTTTCGCTATGTGTTCGAACATATGGGCGAGTTTCTGCGGCAATACTTCTATGCGCAGGACCGCGAAGAAATGCCGTTCAATCGTGCACAGCGATCGTGGGTTTATCGAGCAGCGAAGGGCGTTGACAGTACGGTCGCATTTGGCTCGACGTTGAATATCTCGCCAACGGGCACCCCGATATTCGTCAACTGCCCCTACCCGACACTGGAAAGTGACACCTCCCCCAGCCCAGCCATGTTGATCGGCCCCTATGCGCGCAAGCCGTTTGAGGCCAAATCGCTGGTGAATGTTTCCGCTATGAGTTACGGGGCGCTGTCCAAGCCTGCCGTCCAGGCGCTGTCGAATGGCTCGCGCATGGCAGGCAACTGGCTGAACACCGGCGAAGGTGGTATTTCACCGTGGCACCTGGAGGGTGGTTGCGACCTTGTGTTCCAGATAGGTACAGCCAAGTACGGTGCACGCGATCCTGACGGCAACCTGAGCGACGAAAAAATTCGTCAGATTGGCGAGATCGAGCAGGTCAGGATGATCGAACTGAAACTAAGCCAGGGTGCCAAACCGGGCAAAGGCGGCATCCTCCCCGCAGAAAAAGTGACTGAAGAAATTGCGGCGATTCGCGGTATCCCGGTGGGCGAAGCATCGATCAGCCCCAATCGTCACCCCGACATCAATTCGGCAACCGACCTGCTGGACATGATTAACAGGTTGCGTGATGTGTCCGGCCTGCCGGTTGGATTCAAGGCCGTAATCGGGGCGTACGGCTGGCTCGACGAACTCTTTGCAGAGATCAATCGACGTGGCATTGAGTCTGCCCCAGATTTCATCACAGTGGACAGTGGCGACGGCGGTACCGGTGCTGCACCGATGAGTTTGATCGATAACGTCGGTCTGCCAATTAAAGAAAGCCTGCCTCTGGTCGTCGACATGCTGTGCAAGTACGGACTGCGTGAGCGCGTGCGCGTGATTGCCAGCGGCAAACTGATCAACCCGGCTGACGCGGCGGTGGCACTGTGCATGGGTGCAGACTTTATCAATACAGCCCGCGGCTTCATGTTCGCATTGGGTTGCATACAGGCGCTGCAATGCAACAAGAATACCTGCCCGACCGGAATTACGACGCATAACGCGCGGCTGCAGCGCGGCCTCGTGCCGGAAAACAAGGCAAAACGCGTACAGCGCTATTCGGAAACGATTCGCAAGGAAATTGGCATCATTGCACATTCCTGCGGCGTGCCCGAGCCGCGTCGTTTGCGCCGCTTCCATTGCCGTATTGTCCAGGAAGACGGTCGTTCAGTACCATTGGACGAACTTTATCCTGAGGTTGAGCAATCCGCCTAACTGACCAATGTCTCGCCGACTCGTCAAACTCGTACTCTCGCTGCTCGTACTTGTCTGCGGAACAACTTTTGCAGAATCACTCGCCGAACGTATTTGGATGCGGGTTTCCACCGATAACTTCCACCTGCACTCGGTTCTCGATGAAGAGCGGACGCTTGAGTTATTGCGCACGCTCGAAGTCATGCGATCCGCATTTTCCGATCCGGACGCGGCGCAGACATTCCAGGCTGGCGTCCCTACTATAATCGTCGCCCTCGACAAGGAGGACGACTACAGGATGCTCGGTGTGCCCGCCTCGACAGTGGGTATATTCATCGCGGATGCACGTGAAAACGCCATCGTAATTCAGGACAACGAACGGGTGACGGCGGTACGCACGATCCTGCATGAATACGTGCACTACCTGTTGCGACAAAACGGACGGGTTGTTTATCCCAAATGGTACGAAGAAGGCAATGCAGAATATCTCTCGTCTTCCCGCATTCACAATGGCGAATTCGAGTACGGACTGCCATTGCAGGGACGCATCGCGACGCTGAACTTCGCTGCATGGATGCCATTGGCCGACATTCTAGCGGTGGACGACACCAACGAACTGGAAAGCGCTGCAGGCGACCTGTTCTACGCCCAGGCCTGGCTGCTGGTGCATTACCTCAACAGCCTGCCGGATGCCGAGCAACACTGGGATCGTCGGCTGCAGGACTACAACCAGCTTCTGCTCGAAGGACTGGATCCCGTTGCCGCTTTCGAAGCGGCGTTCGAATTATCAGTCGAGACGCTCGAGGATACGCTGCTCAAGTATTTCCTGGCCGAACGGTTCGCAAGCCGGCGTATTCCGGTTGATACATCGTTGCCGAATTTTGCTCCCCGCATCACCGAGTTGCGGCAAGCACAGATTGAAATCGTGCTGGCGCGAATGGCGATGCGCTTCCACCAAGAGAGCGTTGCCGAAGACTGGTTTCGTTCCGCACTCGCCGATGAGGAAACGCGGCCCAGCGCCGAAGCCGGACTCGGCACAATCTACGGACGCCGTGGCGACATCGACCAGGCCGAAGCGCACTTTGAAGCGGCAATTTACCTGGTCTCCTACGATTTCCGGATGTGGATGGACTATGCGCAATTCTGGGCTGAACGACTCTACAGCGCTGCTGACCGGGAGGAATCCGCGCTTTACGCCAAGCGGCTTGAAGAGGCGCTGCGCAACGCACTCACTATTTCCGACGCAACCCCGGAACTCAATACATTGATGGGCCTTGCGTTTCTTGCGCAGGGGAAAGACGTTGGCGAGGCTATAACCTTCCTTCAGGAAGCAGTCCAGCAGTCACCGATCGACCAAGGCAGCCGCCTGCTGCTGGCCAGCGCCTACTTGCACGACTACCAGCCGCGGCGCGCCATCGAGATAGCCGAATCGGTGCTGAGCTTCGAGCATGAAAGCAATGCGGCAACCGCATCTGCTCATGAACTGATTGATTTAGCCGAAGCCATGTTGCGCGAACAGAACTAGGACGCAACGGGTCTCACTTGCGTTTCTTTGGCATGTAGAGGTCAGTCAACGTACCGTCCATCGCTTCGGCTGCGAACGCGATGGTTTCCGACAAAGTCGGATGCGGATGAATCGTCAAACTGATATCAGTCGCATCCGCGCCCATTTCCACTGCAACACCAATTTCGGCGATCAGGTCGCCAGCACCGGGTCCGACTATCGCTCCGCCCAAAATCCGCTCTGTCGTCTTGTCGAACAGCAGCTTGGTGAACCCCTCGGGCCGCCCCAGCGACAACGCGCGCCCGCTCGCCGCCCATGGGATCTGGGTTTTTTCGTAAGCAATGCCTTTCGCTTTGGCTTCCAGTTCCGTCAGCCCAACCCACGCGACCTCGGGGTCGGTGTACGCGACAGACGGTATCGCACGAGCATCAAAATAGCTTTTCTCGCCCGCAGCGACTTCGGCGGCGACCTTTGCTTCGTGCGTCGCTTTGTGGGCCAGCATCGGTCCTCCCGCGAGGTCGCCGATCGCAAAAATGTGCGGCACGTTGGTGCGCATTTGTTTATCGACGGCGATGATGCCGCGCTCATCGACGTTGACGCCCGCCTTTTCTGCGTCGAGCGTGCCGCCATTCGCGCGCCGGCCAATCGCGACGAGTACCCGGTCGTACACACCGACCGAAGGTGCCTTGTCGCCTTCGAACGTGACCTCGATACCCGGCACGGTTGCACGCATCCCGGTAACCTTGGTGGACACCATGATCGCCTCGTAGCGTTGCTTGACGATTTTCATGAACGGACGCAACAAATCCGGATCCGTCCCCGGCATCAGCGAATCGGTTAATTCTACGACGCTGACATCGGTCCCGAGGGCGCTGTAGACACACGCCATTTCCAGACCGATGATGCCGCCACCAACCACCAACAGGCGTTTGGGCAATGGCGTCAGTTCGAGCGCGCCGGTGGAATCGACAATACGCGGATCGTCGGGCAGCCCGGGCAGCATTGCCGGCTCCGAGCCCGCCGCGATGACGCAGTTTTCAAAATCGACGGTTTCACCATTACTCAGTCGCAAGCGATTTGCTGACTCGAATTTTGCTTCCGCTGTTATGACCCGAACCTTGCGTTGTTTGGCCAGCGATGCCAGTCCGCCGGTGAGCTTGCCAACGACTTCGTTTTTCCAGCCACGCAGTTTTTCGCTGTCGATCTTCGGTGCGCCGAACGTGACACCATGATCCGCCATCGCGGCGGCATCGTCGATGACCTTGGCGGCGTGCAACAGGGCCTTGGATGGAATGCACCCGACGTTCAGGCAAACGCCGCCAAGCACTGATGACCGCTCGATAAGAATCACATCGAGGCCGAGGTCCGCACCACGGAACGCGGCGGTATAGCCGCCCGGTCCTGATCCAATAACCACCAATTGTGCGGCATGGTTGGCATCACCCGAGCTGGCAATTCCGGCCGCCGTAGCGACCTCCGATACAGACATGCTTTGTGTCTGTTCGATATCTTCAACGGGTACCTCATCGCCGTCCGCCGCGGCGGCGGCTTCAATGGTTGCGACCAGGCTGCCTGTCGACACCTTGTCGCCCACCGTAACCTCGATAGTTACAATTTTTCCGGCGAGCTCGGCCGGCACGTCCATTGACGCCTTATCGGTCTCGAGGGTAACGAGCGGATCTTCAACGGCGACCGTATCGCCTACGGCTGCGAGCACCTCGATAACTTCAACATCGTCGAATTCACCGAGATCCGGTACCCGCAGTTCTTGCGTATCAGCCACTACGGGATCGCCTTGAGCAGGGAATCAACATCGGCCAGCATCTCGCCGAGATACGTTGTAAAACGCACGGCCGCCGCACCGTCGATTACACGATGGTCATACGAGAGCGACAGTGGCAGCATCAACCGAGGCTCGAAATCCGATCCTGTCCAGACGGGCTGTATACTGGATCTCGAGACGCCGAGAATGGCGACTTCGGGTGCGTTTACGATCGGCGTAAATGCCGTGCCGCCGATACCGCCGAGGCTCGACACGGTGAACGATGCACCCTGCAGCTGCGGTGCCTTCAGTTTGCCCTCGCGTGCCAGCGCCGACAGTTCTCCCAGTTCCGACGCAATCTCGTAGACATCCTTCGAATCGGCATCGCGAATGACCGGAACGACCAGGCCACCGGGCGTATCTGCTGCAAATCCAAGGTGACAATACTTCTTATAAATCAGTTCATTACCGTCATCACTTAATGATGAATTGAACTTTGGATGTTCCTGTAATGCGCTGATGCAGGCCTTCATAATGAACGCGAGCGGCGTCAGCGAAATGCCTTTTGCCTTCGCCGGGCCTTTGAGCTCCTGGCGCTTCGCTTCCAGGTCAGTGATGTCGGCAAGGTCATGCTGCGTGACGTGAGGCAAATTGACCCAGCTTGCCTGCAGTCGCGGACCGGAAATTTTTTGAATGCGCGTCAGCGCCTGCGTTTCGATTTCGCCAAACTTGCTGAAGTCGACACTTGGTGTTTTCGGCAATCCGCTGCCACCGACCGGTGCACTCGCCTGTCCGGTGAGAATGGCTTTTACAAACGACTTCACATCGTCGTGCAGTACTCGATTCTTGTTGCCGCTGCCTTTAACCTGGGCAAGGTTGACGCCGAGTTCGCGCGCCAGTTTGCGCACTGAAGGGCTGGCATGCGCTTTCGAAAAACTTGCCTCGTCGATGGCCGGCAACGTCGCCGCTTTTGTCGCGGCAGCGGGTGCGGCGGGACTTGTGGATGGCGGCGATGAAGCAGTCGATGCGGCAGCGGCCGGGGCTGGCGCAGCTTCCGGCTTGCTGTCAGCAGGCGCCGAAGCAACAGCATCGATGACCGCAAGAGGCGAGCCCTCAGAAACGCGGTCCCCGACTTTGACCACTACAGACTCAATCTTGCCCGCTGTAATCGCCGGTACGTCCATCGCCGCTTTATCGGTCTCCAGCGTCACCAGTGGATCTTCGACAGCAACGGAATCGCCGGACGCGATATGCACTTCAATGACTTCGACATCGTCGAAATCACCAAGCGCCGGTACAACCAGCGTCTGCTGCCCCACCGATTCGGCGACGGTTTCTGACACGGCTGCCTCAGCCGGCGCGGCCGGCGCGGCCGGCTCCGGTTCAGCCGTCTCTGCAGGCGCCGCTGCTTCGCTGTCTGCGCTGCCGGTCGCACTCATCTTGCCGATCACGTCGCCGCTCGAGACGGTATCTCCGACCGCAATGCTGAGCGATTCGATCGCGCCGTTCTCGGGCGCCGGAATATCCATGGATGCCTTGTCGGTTTCAACCGTGATGAGGCCATCCTCTTTTTCAACGTTGTCACCGGCACTGACCAGGACTTCGATCACTTCGACGTTGTCGAAGTCGCCGAGATCAGGGACCACTATGTCGATTGAATTCGCCATATGCGTTCCTCGCCGCCTACAAGGTCACCGGATCGGGCCGATCCGGGTCGATGCCGTATTTCTTGATCGCTTCAGCAACAGTCTTGTGGTCCAGTACGCCATCGTCAGCCAGCGCTTTCAGCGCCGTCACAGCAATGTAGTGCTTGTCGACTTCAAAGTGTTGCCGCAATGCCTTGCGCGCATCGCTGCGACCGTAGCCATCAGTGCCCAGAGAAACAAATCGACCGGGCACCCAGCTCTGGATCTGGTCGGCAATAATTTTCATGTAGTCGGTCGCCGCGATGTACGGGCCCGGACGATCGTCAAAACATTGTTCGACGTAGCACTTGCGTGGCTTCTCTCCCGGGTGCAGCTGGTTCCAGCGATCAACCTCGAGTGCGTCACGGCGCAATTCATTAAAGCTTGTCACTGACCAGATGTCTGTGGGTATGCCGAAATCTTTCATGAGTAAATCGGCGGCCGCGAGCACTTCGCGCAGGATCGTACCGGAACCGAGCATCTGCGCCCGAATCTTGCCCTGTCCGCCAACCTGCAACAGGTACATGCCGCGCAGGATGCCATCCTCAACACCGGCAGGCATCGGCGGATGCACATAGTTTTCATTCATGCAGGTGATGTAATAGAAAACGTTTTCCTGCTCACCCACCATCCGTCGCAGACCGTCCTGCACGATAACCGCCAGCTCGTAAGCGTAGGTTGGGTCATAGGAACGGCAATTCGGCACCGTTGAAGCATTCACGAGGCTGTGACCGTCCTGGTGCTGCAGCCCCTCACCGGCAAGCGTCGTGCGTCCCGCCGTGCCACCGACCAGGAAGCCGCGAGTCTGCTGATCACCGCCGGCCCAGATAAAGTCGCCGATACGCTGGAAACCGAACATCGAGTAGTAAATATAAAACGGCACCATCGGTACGTCGTGATTCGAATAGGCGGTACCCGCAGCGGCCCACGAGCAAAATGCGCCAGCCTCGTTGATGCCTTCTTCGAGAATCTGGCCTTTCTTGTCTTCTCGGTAGTACATCAGCTCGCCCGAGTCCTGCGGTTCGTAGAGCTGACCCTGAGACGCGTATATACCTACCTGGCGGAACATGCCTTCCATACCGAAGGTCCGTGCTTCGTCAGGAACAATGGGCACAATGTGCTTGCCAATCTGTTTATCGCGCACCAACGCAGTCAGGATGCGGACGAACGCCATTGTCGTTGACGCTTCGCGCTCGCCGGTGCCCTCGAGTTGCGTTTTAAATGTCTCCAGTGGCGGCACCGGCAATGTCGTCGACTTCGCCCTGCGCGCCGGCAGGAATCCACCGAGAGAATGGCGTCGTTCGAGCATGTACTCCATCTCGGTGCTATCTGCGGCAGGCTTGTAATAAGGAATGTTGTCTATGTCTTTGTCGGCGATCGGGATGTTGAATCGATCGCGGAATTTCTTCAGGTCATCAACGCCGAGCTTCTTTTGCTGGTGCGCGGTGTTCTGGCCTTCGCCCGCGGCGCCCATGCCGAAGCCTTTGACCGTTTTTGCAAGGATAACTGTCGGTCCGCCGGTATGCGTCGTAGCCGCATCGTAAGCTGCATAAACTTTTTGCGGATCGTGACCGCCACGATTGAGGCGCCAGATTTCATCGTCTGACATATTCGCAACCATCGCCGCGGTTTCCGGGTCCTTGCCGAAAAACGTGTCGCGAACGTATTTGCCGTCCATCGACTTGATTTTCTGGTACTCGCCGTCGACAGTTTCTTCCATGATTTGCCGCAACTTGCCGTTCTGATCTTTTGCCAATAATGGATCCCACCGGGAACCCCAGACAACTTTGACGACATTCCAGCCAGCACCGCTGAATGCGGCTTCCAGTTCCTGGATGATCTTGCCATTACCGCGTACCGGGCCATCGAGGCGTTGCAGATTGCAATTGATCACAAACACGAGGTTGTCGAGACCTTCGCGAACCGGCATCGTCAATGCGCCCATGGATTCCGGCTCGTCCATTTCACCGTCACCGAGGAATGCCCAGACCTTGCGATCGCTCGGCGGCACCATGCCGCGGTTTTCCATGTAGCGCATGAAGCGCGCCTGGTAAATCGCCATCATCGGACCGAGTCCCATCGACACTGTCGGGAACTGCCAGAAGTCCGGCATCAGCCAGGGATGTGGATAGGATGACAAACCGCCACCGCCGACTTCCTGCCGGAAACGGTCCAGCTTGTTTTCGTTAAAACGTCCCTCGAGGAACGCGCGCGCGTAAATGCCGGGTGACGAATGCCCCTGCATGAAAATCATGTCCCCCGCCTGCTTTTCGGAATCCGCACGCCAGAAATGATTGAAGCCCACCTCGTACAACGTGGCCGACGATGCGTAACTGGAAATGTGGCCGCCGTACTCGGAGCTTTCCCGATTCGCGCGCACTACCATCGCCATCGCATTCCAGCGAATATAGGCCTCAATGCGGCGCTCCAGCGAACGGTCTCCCGGGTACTCCGGTTGCCGTGCCGTCGAGATCGTATTGAGATAGGCGGTGTTCGGCGTGTACGGCAGGTAAGCGCCCGAGCGCCGCGCATAGTCGATCATGTGATTCAACAAAAAGTGCGCACGTTCGGGGCCGTGCTGTTCGAGTACGGAGTCAATCGACTGCAACCACTCGGTGGTTTCTACCGGGTCAATATCGTCAAAAGGATTAAACTTAGCCATTCATTCGTCCACTGAGCGACTGCCGTTGCTATCGGCATGTCGCGTGAATTAGTTGGGGTGTCCTGCTAGGATCACCGCTCTATTGCACCGGACCGTGCGATTGTTGTTGCGGTCGCCATCTTCAATGTTTGCGCCCACAGGGTCAAGTCTGGTGCGGCCACGTTATAAGGTAACAAAATGAGCGCAGCAGTTCCCGATATTCCACGCATCTTTCAAAAACCCGGGCGCATCGATGTGCGGTCATTGGAGGCGTGCAACCAGTTGCTGCTGATACTACCCGCAAAGCCCGGTGCCGCACTCTTCAAAGCACTGCCGGAAGGCAGCAAAGTCCGTCAGGCAATGCGAACATCCGCAGCCGATTCGACTCCCGCATTGACGACGCGCCTGTCGAACAAGAAACAAACGCTGGTCGTTGGCGGAACATTGAATCAGGACGCGAGTGCGTTCGATCAGTTGACGCTGGGCCGCAAACTGGTCGCAGCACTCGCGAACGAAAAAGCCGGTAGCGTAGGCATTGCGGCCGTTGGCTTTGATCACAAAGAACAAGTCACGATCCTGAATAACATCCTTGCAGCAGTTCTTGCCGCTGCACTTGTATTGCCATCGTTCAAGAGCAAGGCGTTGCCACCGAACATCAAAAGCGTTCGCCTGGTCGGTATCGCCGAACGCATCGATACGTCACGCACCGAAGCCGAAGCGGCAGGCAACAACCTCGCCCGCTGGCTTACAGCGATGCCGCCGAACAAGATGGATGCAATCCAGTATGCAGACTTTACAAAAAACCTCGCAAAAACCTGCAATTGGTCATACCAGCGACTGGGATCCAAAGAGCTGAAAAAACTGGGCGCAGGCGCATTTCTGGCTGTTGCCCAGGGCAACGACGATGACAGCGCAAGTATCGTGCGCTTGCGCTACCAACCCGGGAAAAAGAATGCACCGCCCGACCTCAGCCTGATCGGGAAAGGCATCATTTTTGACACGGGCGGCACCAATCTCAAGCCGTTCAATTCGATGCTGGATATGCACGGCGACATGCAGGGCAGCGCAGTTGCGCTCGGTATTCTGCTGGCCATCAGCAAGCTCGAGTTGCCGTTGTCAGTGGATTGCTGGCTGGCGCTTACCGAAAACCGCACTGGCCCGAATGCCTACAAGTCGCGAGATATTGTGACTGCGGCCAATGGCAAGACCATTCAGACGATTCATACCGATGCAGAAGGACGTATGGCACTGGCGGATACACTGGTTCTGGCGAGCCGCGAAAAACCCGGCATCATGTTCGACTATGCAACTCTCACGGGTACCTGTGTCAGCGCCATCACGACGCGCTATTCGGGTGTCTTCACCAATCGTCCGGATCTGCACCCGCGCCTGAAGAAAACTGGCGTCCGCAGTGGCGAGCGCGTATGGCCGTTTCCGATCGGCGACGAGTTTCTTGAGGAATTGAGATGTCACAGCGCCGATATACGGCAGTGCTCGCCATCCGGTGCCGGAGATCACATACTGGCTGCAAGCTTCCTCAGCGAGTTTATTGAGAACAATACGCCGTGGGTGCACATGGACCTGAGTGCCAGTGACAACGACGACGGTCTCGGGCACATTGCCAGCAAATTCACTGGATTCGGCGTCCGCTACACAATGAGCGCCATACTCGACGACAACCTGTTCAAGGCGAACGTTTAAGTGACAAAAGAAATTGGAATGGCCGAACGCTTTCGCGGTTTTCTCCCTGTTGTCATTGATGTCGAAACCGGTGGCTTCAACTGCAGGACCGATGCATTACTCGAAATCGCAGCGGTGCTGCTGGAGATGGATGACGAAGGCCTTTTGCACCGCAGCGAGACGATACGCTATCACGTCAAGCCTTTTGAAGGTGCCAATATGGAAGCGGCATCGCTCGCGGTGAACGGCATTGACCCGCACCACCCGTTACGTCCTGCCATCGATGAAAAAGATGCACTGCAACGCGTATTTCGGGAAGTCCGTCGGTCAGTGAAAGAACAACGCTGCAGCCGCGCCGTCCTCGTTGGGCACAACGCACATTTTGACCTTGGCTTCATGAACGAGGCAATCGAGCGCGCAGCCATCAAACGTAACCCGTTTCACCCGTTCAGTTGCTTTGACACTGCAACAGCCTGCGGTATCGCGTTCGGTCAAACAGTACTCGCACGCGCGGTGGTCGCCGCCGGTCTGGCGTGGGACGAGACACAGGCGCATTCGGCGTCGTATGACGCCGAAATGACGGCCGAGGTTTTTTGCGAGGTCGTCAATCGCTACCGGGACATCTTCGAGGCATCACTCGGTAAGCACTGAAAACGCGTCAGGCGTTTAACAACTCTTTCAATTCACCGGAGTGATACATCTCAACGACGATGTCGCAGCCGCCAATAAGCTCGCCCTTTACATAGAGCTGCGGAAATGTCGGCCAGTTTGAATACACTTTCAGGCCCTCGCGAATTTCCGGATCTTCGAAAATATTGACGTAGGAAAAGGGTTTACCAACTGCATTCAAGGCGGCAACCGTCTGCCCGGAGAAGCCGCACTGCGGAAAATCCGGCGTGCCTTTCATGTACAGCAATACGTCATGTGATTTCAGTTGATCTTCGATTCGAGCGTTAATGTCCACTGTTTTTCCTGTTAAATCCTGATTTATTTCTGATTCGTTCGCCCCTATCTGGGGGCGATTCAATTTTCTACAACTATCTGGTTGGTTACCGTTTTGACGCCACTGGTTGCCTTGGCAAGTCGACCTGCCTGTTCACGCGCCATGTAATCGTCGACGGTGCCATTCAAAGTCACATTTCCCGCAATACTCCTGACGCCGATATCGTAGGCCGCGACGGTCGAATCCGCGGCGAAATGCCCGCGAATTTGTGCCGTTATCTGGGCATCTGAACGACTATGGCTGCTGCCGCTGCCTGATCCCGTCGAGCCACCGCCCAATACCAGCGCCGTGCATCCCGAAACCAGAACCATCGTCAACAACAGCGTTATCAATCGCATGTCAGTCTCCTCCGCATGGCGTGATTGTAGCCGCTTTTGCCTGGCGACGAACGGCCAAGTCATCAACCAGTTGCCACTGTTCTGCGACGCTCATCAGCGACCAACGGGAGATCTCTGCCAGGGTCCGTCCGCAACCCAGGCAATGTTGTTCGTCGTCCAGTGTGCAAATCATCACACACGGCGACAGGGGCCGTTCTCGCCGGGCCGCGGAATTATTCGCCTTTTCACTGTTCATTTCTTTTGAAATCAATTTGTTATGATTTTTTGCTCACTTTTTCAGCGCAATCTCTATAATACCGACTGCGCTGGAGCATGGGGTCTCCAGATCCACGAAAAATACAAACGTCGGAGAAATAAAAATGAATCCGCTTAAAACAGTGGCAGGCACAATTATCGGTGGCATCGTTCTGGCCGTCATTATCGCAGCAGCGACGTCAGGAATAAAATTCAATGCAAACAGTCTGGTCGTCTGGATACATTTGCTCGCCGGCATTACCTGGATCGGTATTCTGTATTACTTTAATTTCGTACAAGTGCCTGCCCTGGCAGATGCGGCGGGCGACGAAGGCGGACCGGGTGGCGCGGGTATTACCAAGTATGTCGCACCACGGGCACTCTGGTGGTTTCGCTGGGGCGCCGCATTAACCTGGCTGTCCGGCGCAGTACTGTTGCATCAAATGGGAATATTGCATCACGCGTTTACGCTGGGCATGACAGAAGGCGGTAACCCAACGCATTTGACGATCGGCGTAGGCGCCTGGTTTGGCACCATCATGCTGTTCAATGTCTGGGTACTGATCTGGCCGAACCAGAAAAAAATTCTCGGTATGGTCGAGGCAAGCGATGCCGAGGTTGCGAAAGCCCGTGCAGTTGCGTTCGCTGCGTCACGCACCAATACCTTGTTGTCGATCCCAATGTTGATGAGCATGGTTGGTTACGGCCACGGCGGCTTCTTCCTGTAAGTAGCCCGACAATCCAGCAAGAGCCCGGCTTTTGCCGGGCTTTTCATTTACAGCATGACAATTACCGATATTGAAAAGCAAACCATCGGCCCGAGCGTTGCTAATGCATTGCGCGAGGACATTGGCAGCGGTGACCTCACTGCTTCGTTGATTGGCGCGGACGTGGTCTCTGGCGCAACGATCATTGCCCGCGAGTCGCTGTTGTTATGCGGCCAGGCCTGGGCCGACGAAGTCTTCGCGCAGCTTGACGAGTCGATTGTCGTTGACTGGTACGTAACGGATGGACAGAACGCCGAGAATGGCGATGTCATCTGCAAGCTGACCGGCCCTGCTCGCGCCTTGTTGAGCGGTGAGCGAACTGCGCTTAATTTCTTACAGACCCTGTCTGCGACTGCAACCGCGACCAGTCACTACGTTGCCGCCGTGCAAGGGACCGGAGCGCGCGTGCTGGATACCCGCAAGACCATACCGGGGCTGCGGCTGGCGCAAAAATACGCTGTGCGTTGCGGCGGCGGCAAGAATCATCGCGTCGGCTTACACGATGCAATCCTGATTAAGGAGAATCACATCAAGAGTGCCGGCGGAGTAGCTGCTGCGATAAAAGCGGCGCAGGCACTCGATGCGGGCGTTCTCGTTGAGGCCGAAGTGGAGTCTTTGCAGGAGCTCAAACAGGCGCTCGATGCCGGTGCCGAACGCATTCTGCTTGACAACTTCTCACTCGAGGACTTGCGCGAGGCCGTAGCGATAAATGCCGCACGTGAGTCTGCCGCATCCGAACTGGAAGCATCCGGCAACGTCACTCTGCAGACAATCCGGGAAATAGCCGAAACCGGCGTGGACTACATTTCGACCGGGGCAATTACAAAGCATATTATTGCCAGCGATTTGTCGATGCTGTTTCGGATCGACTAGGTCACGCCACCGCGCGCGTTACGCGCTTCGGCTCTGATACTCCGTAGCCCTGTGCGTAATCAATCCCCATGCCACGCAGCATGGTAATGATTTCTTCGTTTTCGGCGAACTCGGCAATGGTCTTCTTGCCGGTCAGGTGACCGATCTCGTTAATCGAGCGCACCATTTCCCGGTCGATGGGATCATGCAGGATTTCCTTGACGAAACTGCCGTCAATTTTCAGGAAATCCACCGGGAAGTGCTTCAGGTAGCCAAACGACGACAGGCCTGTTCCAAAGTCATCCAGCGCAAACATGCAGCCCAGTTCCTTCAGAGCATTAATAAAGCGATTGGCTTGCGAATAGCTGGCGATCGCCGCTGTTTCCGTTATCTCGAAGCAGATCTTGGTCGCGTCTATGCCACTCATCTGGAACTGATCGATGACAAACGGCAGGAATTTTTCGTCACCCAGGCTTTGCCCTGACAGGTTTATCGAACACAGCGACAAGCGCTCGCGCTCATCCGCCTCGGATACCAGCCAGCGGAATGCCGCGCGTATCACCCAGCGATCAATGCTCGGTGTAATGCCGTAGCGCTCCGCCGCTTCAATAAACAATCCAGGAGAAATGATGCCGCCATTCTCATCGCGCATTCGCAACAGGATCTCGTAGTGCGCGCCGGATTCTTCTGCCTGCAAGGGTTGAATCGTTTGCCGAAACAGCTCGAAGCGGTTCTCTTCCAGTGCATTGTTGATGCGGGCCGCCCACTGCATTTCGCGACGCCGGCGCATCAGGTCGATATCGTTTTCCTGGAAACTGTGAATGCGATTGCGGCCCGCTTCCTTGGCGGCTGCACAAGCGCTGTCGGCGGCACTCAACAAGGCGGCAACGTCTTCGTTGTCTGCTGTAATCGGCACCACGCCGATGCTGACCCCCAATCGAAAATTGCGTTCCTCCCAGACAAACTTGTAGTCGCCAATTGCCATGCGTAGCGTTTCGGCAGTATTCATCGCCTCTTCCAGGCTGCAACTTTCGAGCAATACGCCAAACTCGTCGCCACCCAGTCTTGCCAGCGTATCGCGCCAACGGATCTTGGATTTCAGCAACGCGCCAAGTTGCCCCAGCAATGCGTCGCCAGCACTGTGGCCGCAGGAATCGTTAACGATCTTGAATTGATCGAGATCCAGGTATAGCAGTGCATACGACGTTTCGCGGGCGCGCGCGCTCTTTAACGCACGCTCGAGCCGATTCTCAAATTCACGGCGATTGACAAGGCCGGTGAGAATATCGTGACTGGCGTGATAGCTCAGGCGCCGGTTCAGCTCGCGAGACTCACTGACATCGTGAAAGACCAGTACGCCGCCCGTCACACTGCCCTTGCCGTCGCGAATCGGCGATGCAGTGCTTTCGATATAGAGTTCATTGCCATCACGACGAATGAGCAAGGTCGGACGCACCGACTTGATCGCTCGGTCACGTCGGATCGACACGGCCAGCGGATTCTCAAGTGGTTCACAGGTTTCTTCGTGAAAGCCGCGAAAAATCTCATCGATTGACCGGCCGCTGGCATCGTCGACTTTCCAGCCTGTCAGATCCTCGGCCACCGGATTAATGTATTCGACGTTACTGCTGGCATCCGTCGTAATGACGCCATCGCCAATGGATTGCAACGTAATTTGTGCGCTTTCTTTTTCACGGAACAACGCATCTTCGTACAGTTTTCGTTCCGTGATATCGACCTCGACGCCGAGCAAGCGCAGCAAACGTCCGTTGGCGTCCAGCACTGACTTCGCCCGGCTCTTCATCCAGCGCCAGTCGCCGCTCTGGTGCTTCATCCGGTGCACCGACTCGAAGAACGGCGTCTCACCCTCGAGGTGCTGCCGCATCATCGACTGCACCCTGGCGATATCGTCGGGATGCACCAGGTGGTACCAATCCAGCGACACGTTGTCGTCTTCCGGGTCGTAACCGAGCATGACTTTCCAGCGACGTGACAGGTTGATGCGCTTGGTGTCGCCGTCGAAATCCCAAATACCGTCATTGGCGGTCATGGCTATCAACGAATTCCGTTCCTGCAATTCATCAAGCAGTTCACGGTCCCGCACGCGTTCTAGGCCGACGGCAAGCGAAGAACCGAGCAACTTCATCAGCAAATGCAGGTTCGCGTCCCAGCTATCGACAGCCTGTTCGTTAGCAATACCAAGAAAACCCGCAATCTCACCGAGTACGGAAAAGCCGATGATCAATGACGAACCCAGATGCAATTCGTTGAGCCGCCCTAATTCACTGGTTGCCGACTTCGGGCCTGCCACAGTGTCAGCCACTTCGATGACTCGCAGGTGCCCGAGCCGCTTGCAGAGCCACGGCCAGTCATCGAGTTTTTCGCCCTGCAAAACGCCCGGGCTGCACTGGGCGAATCCATTGCAGGAAGCGAACACCGTTTCGATCTGCGCGCCGTCCTCACTGATCAGCGCGATAAATGCCGAATCCGTGCCGGTCGCCTCGGGCAATTCGTCAATATTTGCCTGCAATTGCTCGCGATAAGAGTAGGTATCGAGGTTTTGCATGCCCACTGCAATCTTGGTTTGCAGTGCGTCAACCGCTCCGCGGGTGCGCTCGCCGGCGCGCGGCCGCCGATGCTGCATTCCCTGGCTGGTACTCGTGTCAGAGGGTCGGGTCATTACGGTGGAACATTTTGACACGATGTCTATGGAATACAAGCTAAGTAGCTGTATTTTTTTGCATTATGTGTGGCGGATGGCGATCGCATAGCGGCCGTATTCGAGCCGTTCGTCAACCAAAGCGCAAACGAAGCGTTAATGGCCCTGAGAACCAACAATTGTGCTCAAGGAGAGAACCATGAAAGCCAGCAATTCTGCACTGCCACAGGCAGCAGGCTTAACCCGGTTTGCGCTATGGATGACGATGCTCATTACGCTCGTCATCCTGTCGGCCTGCGGCGGCGGCGCTGCAACGGAATCCAGCAACCCGCCGGTCGTGAACCTGGTCTGCGATCCCGATGACGCGACGACATTCGACGAATGCGGCACCGTCATGGTCGCACTCACCGATGCCGACGGCGACTTTCTCAACTATACGGTTGACGTAACGTCGTTAACCCTGGAAACCGCGAATGGCCGGATTATCGAAACCCTGCCGAACCGGACCCGCATCAACTTCACCGATTACGTCGACCTGACGGAACTCGTGGCGATCAGGGCCATTCCACCGGCAACGTACGTTTCCGGAACAATCAGTATCGACTACACCGATGCCGAGGTCTTTGTCGAAGCGGACGGCGACTCGAAGGCGGCCGTGGTTACGGATCTCGACGGTAATGCGCTAACGCAGACCGACTTGAAGATCACCTTGTCGAATCGTGACCAGTTACGCATCGTTCGCGGACGCTCTGCGCTGTTGCAGCTGGATTTCGATCTGGACGCATCACACGCAGTGGACATTGTGCCGACCCCGGCTACCGCCGCATCCGAACAGTTCATCGTCGCCGAAGTATCGCCGGTGGACGAAAAAGACATTCGTGTGCGTGGCCCATTGGCGAACGTCAACGAAGATGACATGAGCTACACGGTAGCGGTGCGCCCCTTCCACGATCGCGACGGCGATTTCGGCCGCATGAAAGTGTTTGTTACCGATGACACGGAATTTGAGGTCAATGAAGAGGTGTTCGCAGGCATCGACGGCCTGCGCGCACTCAGTGCTGCCGGTCTGGGCACCGCGACAATTGCCCAGGGAACCCTGACGACCGGTGACCGAACGTTTACTGCGGACATCGTGCTGGCCGGATCAAGCGTACCCGGCGTCGATCAGGACGCCGTACATGGCAACATTATCGCGCGCAGCGGAAATTTCCTGACAGTACGAGGTGCAACCATTATCTCGTCGGATCGGGTGGCTCACTTCCACGACGATGTTGTTGTCGAGGTCGGTCCCGACACCAAGGTATTTAAGGACGGTGACCGATTCGCTGATCTCGACATCGGCGCGATTTCTGTCGGGCAGCGTGTCACGATTCGCGGCAACAAGTCACAAGCAGAAACCGACGCTGCATCGCCACAGATACTGTTCGATGCCACCGAAGGTGCCGTTCGCATGCACGTCACGCACTTGCTCGGCATGGTCAACACAGTGACGCCGGGGCAAGCCGACATCACGCTGCACGGAATCGACCGTCGCCGTGTGGATATCTTTGACTTCGCCGGGACGGGTGTCTCGCCGGACATGGATGCCGATCCGGACAATTACGAAGTCGCAAC
Organism: uncultured Woeseiaceae bacterium; assembly: GCA_963976215.1. Taxonomy (GTDB): domain Bacteria; phylum Pseudomonadota; class Gammaproteobacteria; order Steroidobacterales; family Woeseiaceae; genus UBA1847. The sequence continues at coordinate 245,895 of CAXBJV010000001.1, forward strand.
AGGCGCCTTACCATTGGCCAACTTTGCGGCCGGCAAACCGATCGCAGCCTGGGGCTTTCCGTCTGCCTTCGGCATGGCACCGCCGGACTTCAATGGTCGCACGGTCATTGACTATACGAACGTCCGCAGTGCGCTGGGTGTGGGCTGGGGTTCCAGCGGAACCGTCGCACCGTTTGTCCGTGTTGATATCGATGGCCTGGTACTCGACAACGACAATGCGGACATTGACCAGCGCCACCACATCAAGAACGGTCCATTACTGATCGACCTGACGGAGCTTACCTCGGATACGAGTATCGTGCCGCGCAGCGACGGACGCAGCCTGTACTACATCAAGTCACAGGATAGCTTGCGGCAGTACTCCGACTTCGGAGACTTTGTAAACGACCTGAGCCTGAGCCTTGACGGCGCGACAACCGCGCGTTCGATGCATGCGCGCGGCATGTACGACGCAGACAGCAATACGCTAACGGCATACAAGATAGGCGTCTATTTGCTCGAGCCCTGAATTCAGAGCAGCGCAGATCCCCCTGCACATGCTGCCCTGATGGCTCTGCCCCGCTACCGCAAGGTAGCGGGGCTTTTTATTGCAGGCCGTCCAGGTAGCTGCGAACTTCTTCCCGCGTGACAACTGCTTGCTCATCCCAGCGACGCAGCCCTTTCTGGACACGAGGATCCGCGGCCACTTCGCCCATGTGTGGAAACTCGAAAATCTCGCGCCACCAGATAGCGTCGGTAAATTCATTGCGCAGCACGTGATCCAGAGCAAATTCCACCGCGACATCGGTTTCAGCGGTCAGCGCCAACAAGTCGAGATACGATTCTTCGTACTCTTCAGGATCGGCGCCCAGAGTTTCTAGAATATCCCAGACCTGGCGCAGCATCTCGCCCGCTTTTTCCCGGCCGTAGGCCGCGGCCCATGCCGAGCTTGCACCAGTCTGCGCAAATCTCACTTTGGGCGAAATCTCGTTCGACATCGGATCATTGAATCCCGGCTGATAACTCTCGATATATGCCAATGCTTCGGCCGCGTCTTCCTGGCGAACGCCATTCATTAAGACCGTGAATACGGCCATGAAATAGGACCCATGACGTTCGTCAATATTATCCCTCACCATGTTGCGTGCCAACTCGTCGCTACGACGCCAGTCGCCTCGTGCGCGCGCGCTGACCAGCACAGCCAATCGGGCCGATGGGCTGTCCGGGGCGATAAGCCGGGCACGATCCCGGTAATAGTCCGCGTGATCGGGCAGCCCGAGCCTGTACAAAAACCACGCCAGGCCAGTAGCAATCTCATGATCCTGAGAATCGATTGCCATCGCATTCAGCAAGTTCGTCACATAACCTACACCGTCCCCCATGGACAGGCTGACATTCGCAAGCCGATTGTAGACGTTCGGTTGATCGGGCCTTAATTCCAGGGACCGCGCATACGAATTGCGGGCTTCCTCATAACGGGCCAGGTCCTCCAAAACTCGGCCATGAAGGTGGTGAACCTGGGCATTGATCGGATCAATAAGTTGCGCGGCCTCGATTTGCAACAAGGCTTCGTCGCTTTTCCCCGCAAAAGACAAAACGCGTGCACATTCGATTCGTACATCGATATCGTTCGGGGCCTCGGACACAAGTTCCAGCATCTTTGGTACCGCGTCCTGAATTGCGCGGTACGACCCGGTATTTTCCGCGCGAAACGCGTTGATTGAAGTCAGCAGGGCTTTTGCCGTTGCATCACCCGGCCTGACGGCAAGTACCTGCTCAAGGAGAATGACTGCATTTGCCAGTGCCTGGTCCTGGTCCTTCAACCCGGTTTCCTGTTGCGCATAGTAGACACTGCCCAGGACGCGTTTTGCATCATAAAATTCCGGGTCGCGAAGCAAGGCTTGCTTCAGGAGTTCCTCTGCTTCTTCGAGTGCCGCATAAGAACCTGCGGCCCGGTGGCTAAGGGCCTGCAAGTACAGGTCATACGCAAGCACGTCGTGCGTACCGATACTTTCGATGCGGACTGCATTGCTGCCCAACAGAGATGATGTCAGAGAGCGTCCGACATCAGCCGCAATCTCATCCTGGATCGCAAAAATGTCGTTCAACGTTCGATCGTAGTTTGATGACCAGACATGAAACCCGTCATCGGCCCGTATCAGCTGCGCCGTAACCCGCACTTTGTCACCGGCGCGCTGCACGCTACCCTCCAGTACGTGTGCAACACCAAGCTCTCCGGCGATCTTGCGAATGTCCTGCTCTTTGTCTTTGAAAGCAAAACTCGACGTACGTGCAGCGACCTTGATATCGGGAACCTGCGATAACATGTGCAGCAGTGTTTCAGTTAGTCCGTCAGAAAAATATTCGTTGTCGATATTGCCGGACATATTGACGAATGGCAGGACGGCGACCGATGGCGGAACAGCCGTGTCGCGATCATCGACCGGCAATGCACTCTTATCGACGCCGGCATTCGACCATGCAATAAATGCGACACCAAGAACGACCGCCGCGATAGTAACGTAATTAAGTTTCTTGCCGGTCACATCCGTGATGGACTGGCTGCGGTCCACGTCTTTTTCGCGCTTGATTCCCTCCGGAGTCAACTCGAATGCCCAGGCAAAAATAACGACCGGGATAAACGTGACCGCCACGACGACTACGACAGCCTTCCCGACCCAGTCCGGCGCACCGAACATTGGCAGCAGTGTCGCGAGCACTTCAGTCAGTAGCCATCCAACAATTATGTATGCAGCAGCGACGCGAAAAACATTTCGACGCTTGAGCTCAGTAAAGAGGGACATTCAGCGATCCGGGCGACTGCAGATGGTGGCTAAGGGTACACTAATGCTGTTAAAAATTATTGAGTTGCGGGTGAATTTTCTGCCCAGTTCAGTGGCGTTACGTGCCCCTCTATCGTCCAGCCTTCACGGACCGCGAGAGACTTCAGGTCAGCAACACGTTCCCCGCTGTCGGGATGCGTTGACAAGTAGGTTACGAACTTGATCATCGCCTCATCTTCGATACTCCAGCGCTCGAACAGGCGCCAGGACTGGTTCACATGGCGATATTCGGCATTCACCAGTTCGAGGCCGAATGCGTCTGCGTCACTCTCCTGCCCACGGCTAAACCGCCGCAACGTTACATCGGCAACACGAATACCGATGCCACTGGCGTCGCTTCGGCCGAGCACTACCGCATAGAGGAGTCCCATCACGGTACCCCGACCGAGAGCACGCAGGTGGTCGCGGTTCTTAAAATGCCCCAACTCGTGGCCCAGCACGAACGCAAGTTCATTTTCCGATTCGACCTGGTCGAGCAGCCCGGACGTAACGATGATCAAGCCACCCGGCAAGGCCATCGCGTTGGCAATCTCCGAGTCATCGATCTCGACGCGGAATTTGTAAGGCGTTTCGGGCCAATGCACCGCCAGTCGATCGACAAGTCGCTGTGTTTCATTCAGCCGCGCATCGGTGTGCGCAACCGTCACCAGGTCATCGGGTAACCAGCCATCAAACAGTGCCGCCTCGTCGTCTACTGACACGAAACTCAGCGATATCTCCACAATAAAAATCAGTGCGACTGCGATGGCGACAAAAATAATCGTCAATCCGGCGATCAGCGTGCCCGCCTCAACCAGGGGGTGAGTCTTGCTGACGTTAATTCCCTCCTCTGCCTGTCGGGCAACGTACCTCATCGCGAATTGGCAAACCTGCTGGCAAATTTCACGCCGGTGCCAAATGCGAGCATCTCAACGCCGGCAACACCCTTGCCATCACGACGCGCATTCGCCAATCGCGACGTTTCCAGGCGAACGTTGAACACTGCGTCAAAACCGAGCTCACGCGCTTCCTCGATCATTCGCAATACAGCTTCGCGACGCGCCCGGTCCAGTAGTGGCTCATAGGTCTTCACACGGCCGCCAATCAGTCCGCGCAGCCCTGCGATGATGCGTTTGAAGTAATCGAGTGAAATGACAATACTGCCGGACACCAACTCCGACTGACTGGCACTCCAGTCTTCGGGCATGGTGTCAAACGTTACCACCGGGAAACCGGCAGCCTCCTGCTCGCGCGCACGAATGCTGTCGAAGTGCCGCGTCTCGAGGAAATTGCCAATAAAATAGGCGCCCAGTAACGCCAGCGGAAACCAGCCGTATTGGAGAATCAGGAAAATTGAATCGGCACTCATATCATTCAACTTTGACTGCGGTACCGTAGGCAAACAATTCGGCGGCACCCTGTGAAATTGAGCTGGTCGCAAAACGTACATTGACCACCGCGTTCGCACCCATGGACTGGGCCTGTTGCATCATGCGTTCGGTCGCTTCCTTGCGTGAATCCTGAAGCAGTTCAGTGTACCCCTTCAGTTCTCCACCAACGATATTTTTGAGTCCGGCCATGATGTCGCGGCCGACGTGTTTTGCGCGCACCGTATTGCCAGTCACAACGCCGTAAAATTCGACGATACGTCGGCCCGGAATACTTTCAGTGTTACTGATGATCATGTGCACCTCTGCTTGACAATAAGTGTCGAAATCGGCGCTTATGGTAGCATCGTCGGCGCCTGTCGAAGGCGATGCGGGTCACAACCGCAATTAGTGATAGCCTGTAGCGGTACATGACGATTCAGGGGCCTATGGCGAGCACATACGAACCGGGTATTTACCCGATCCTGGAAGAGCGCATCAACGTGTTGTCGCACGCTGTCGGGCTGTTACTCAGTATCGCCGCACTGGTGCTGCTTGTGATCAAAGCAACGGGCACCCTGCAAACGGTCAGTGTGACAGTATTCGCGTCTAGCATGATCGCCCTGTATGCGTCATCGACGCTCTACCACCATGCCGATGCGTCGTCGTTTCGACACTGGATGCGGACGGTCGATCACGCGATGATCTACGTCCTTATCGCCGGAACCTATACGCCGTTTACGCTGCTGGTTCTCAAAGGCGCACTTGGCTGGTCTTTATTTGGCATTAGCTGGGGCCTGGCCGCCATTGGCATCGTGTTGAAGCTGTTTCTGACTGGCCGCTTCGACCGGACCTCCACCGCGATGTACGTATTCATGGGCTGGATTATTGTCTTTGCAATTGAACCCCTGATCGCGAACTTTTCCACAAGTGGCCTGCTTTGGCTTTTCGCCGGCGGAATTGCCTATACGGCTGGCGCACTGTTTTACAGCCTCAGGTCCATGCCCTATGGCCATGCTGTCTTTCATATCTTCGTCATCGCCGGCAGCGCCTGCCATTTCGTATCCGTGTATTTCTTCGTGCTTTCGCCCGGCTCCTGACAGCCGTTGCTCGCCGCGCAGGTGTGCCGGCAAACAAATTCCGCAAAAACACGGAAAATCGAAAATTCGGCATTCTCTCGATATCCGGTGGTGCATTCGGACCCGACATCCGCATCCCGGGCGATGCGCCCAGCGTGTAATATTCAGTCGAGAAAATAAGAATAAACAATTGATAAATATAATAAAATAACAATTCTCTGTTGCTTATCAATCACCCGGTGAAGACTCGACAAAAAGCGCAGCGGGAGGCGCCAAGCGGCGCACCCCGGGCGCTGTTACTCGCCCTCGGCTGCGCAAAATAACTGACCAGATTCATTGACTTAAGGCCGTCGGGGGCTATACTGCCCGCAGCTAGATTGATCGGCTGAATTTATGTACACCATTACGAAGTTCCACTGAGACCCTCGTCCTGATCTTCATAAGTTTCAAGCACATCTCTTGCGTAACCGCCCTCTTCGGATGGCAACAACTTTTGACTATTTAGGATTTAGAAAATGTCTACAGTAACCGGAACCGTAAAATGGTTTAACGAAGCCAAAGGCTTTGGCTTTATCGAGCAAGAGTCAGGTCCTGACGTATTTGCTCACTTCAGCAACATTCAAGGCAGCGGATTCAAGACTTTGGCCGAAGGCCAGAAAGTCGAGTTCACTGTCACTGACGGCCAGAAAGGTCCTCAGGCAGAGAACATCGTACCGCTCTAGTCAAATCGACTTTAGCGTTGCGAAGCTGAACAGAAAGGCGAGGCCTCCGGGTCTCGCCTTTTTTTATTCCGCAGGAGACATTTTGGTCGCCTGCCAGGCGACAGCCTGCCAGGTATCATTGCGCTTTAGAAATGTGCCGGTATTGAGGTAAAACTGTACGGCAGAATTGTCAGATTGCGTCGCGCGTAGCCTGAACGCAACCACGGCCGTCTTTCCGTAGACCCGTATATCAACATCCTCCGCGACATAGCGCGTAACAGGGCCACCGGGCTCCTCGCTCTCGTTGAAGCCACTCATGATCTCGGCTTTGCCGAACCTCGTGCCAGCGGACGACGTGTACACCAGGTCGTCGGCCCAAAACGCGTCATGCGTTTCCGCCTTATCGACTTCTACCAGGAACCATCCGAGCAGTACCATGAGATCGGCCTCATCGGACGACGCCTCATCAGCGATACAAGCTGTCGCAAAAACAACCAGCACCAAAGTGCTTGCAAGTCCCGAGATGATCTTCATATCCGCTCCATTCAATTCGAGTATTCTAGGCAGCAATGGCCGATAACGATAACTCAACCGCCGGTTTCCTGCAGCGCGCGCTCGGTGTATTCGGCTACAGTCGACGCGCAATCGAGCTCGTCTGGACCACCAGTCGGCCCCTGACGGTTAGCCTGGCACTGCTCACGATCATCGGTGGGGTATTGCCGGCGTTGGTCGCCTATATTGGCCAGCTGATCGTTGACGGCGTTGTGCAGGCGTCCCAGGCCGCCAATCCCGATACCCGTGGCATATTGCAACTCGTCGGTCTCGAGGCGCTTGTCGTTATCGGTGTCGCCGCAACGCAGCGCGGCATCTCGGCCAGTCAGTCGCTGTTGCGCGCACTACTGGGGCAGCGCGTGAACGTCATGATTCTTGAAAAAGCCATGACGCTTGAGCTTGCACATTTTGAAGATTCCGAGTTCTACGACAAGCTGACGCAAGCGCGCCGCGAAGCTTCCAGTCGTCCATTGAGCCTGGTCAACAAGACCTTCGGGCTGGTACAAAACGCCATATCTCTGACCAGTTATTCGGTCTTGCTGTTCGCATTCTCACCCTGGGCGGTATTGATTCTCGTGGCGGCAGGCCTGCCGTCGTTTTTTGCTGAAGCCAAGTTTTCCAACGACGCTTTTCGTCTGTTCCGCTGGCGTTCACCGGACACTCGCATGCAAATGTACCTGGAAACGGTTATCGCGCGCGAAGACGGCGTCAAGGAAGTCAAGCTGTTTCAATTGGGCCCCAGGTTGCTGCAACGTTACCGGGATATATTCCGCAAACTGTTCATCGCCGACCGCAAGCTGACCATCCGCCGGGATTCCTGGGGGTTTGTACTCGGGCTGGTTTCGATTGTTGCCTTGTACAGTGCCTATGGCTGGATCGTCGTCACGGCGATTGCGGGCAGCATCACGCTGGGAGCCATGACGATGTACCTGGTCCTGTTTCGCCAGGGACAATCTGCGGTTGCTGCCATTCTGACCGCGGTCAGCGGTATGTATGAAGACAACCTGTATCTGTCAAATCTTTACGAATACCTCGAACAGCCGGTTCCACAACGACCCGGCAGTGCCGTCAAAGGGCCGCATCCCGAACGCGGGCTGGAATTCGAAAACGTATCGTTTACCTACGCTGGCGCAAAACAGAAGGCACTCAATGGCATCAATCTGCAGGTGAAGCCCGGCGAAAGCCTGGCACTCGTGGGCGAAAACGGCTCCGGCAAGACAACGCTGATCAAACTGCTGACTCGCCTGTACGAACCCACCGAGGGCAGAATTCTGCTCGACGGTCTCGATCTGCAGGAATGGGATGTCGAAGCACTGCGGCAGCGGGTTGGTGTCATATTTCAGGATTTTGGCCGCTACCAGTTTTCCGTTGGTGAGAATATCGGTGCAGGCGATGTTCGATACATCGACGACAAAGAACGCTGGCAACAAGCCGCCAAAACCGGCCTCGCCGCACCGTTCATCGAATCAATGCCCGATAGTTACGAGACGCAACTGGGTCGCTGGTTTAAAGGCGGTCGCGAACTCTCCGGCGGGCAATGGCAAAAAATAGCACTGTCGCGCGCATTCATGCGCAGTGACGCCGATATTCTCGTGCTGGACGAACCAACGGCCGCAATGGACGCCTCATCTGAAGCTGAGGTTTTCGAACACTTCAGGACCGCGAGCAGTAACAAGATGACGATTCTGATTTCGCACCGATTCTCAACCGTGCGGGCAGCCGCCCAAATCATCGTTATTCACCAGGGCGAGATTCTGGAACGCGGCAACCACGAAAGCCTGCTGGCCGAAAATGGCCAGTATGCCCATCTGTTTAACTTGCAGGCGCGCGGCTACCAGTAGCCTCTAGCGAGTCATATTGCTCGCAAGTGACAGCACGCGATCTTCCTGCTGCTGGTTCAGGTCCGCAATGTCATGCAGTTCTGCGTCCGACAGCCGCAACGGTTCAGCAATAGAAGTCAGGTCATTTCGCTCATCTTCAGGACGGGCCACACTCTCAACGGCGGCGACACTTGCAACCAGAATTGAGCCCAACCGCGCGTCGCAATTCATAGTCTCGAATGCACGGCACTGGTACGCCGCCAACATTGGCTGCGGCAACTCCCACGAGCGGGCGAGCTCAACGGTCACCAACTTATGACTCGTTTCCAGTTCTTCCTCAAACAGGCGGGCAAGCGCGCCGGCTTGCGTATCGCTGGCGTATAGCCGCAAAACTTTGTCGCTGCGCTGTGGCTCCATGTGCACCAGCCCCATCAAGCCCAGGTTGTGGCATAACCCGACTGAAAACGCGAGATCCCGGTCCGCTTCGTCTGCTGTTTCGTCTATCGCGGCCAGCTTCTTGCAACACTCGGCCACCAGGAGTGACTGCAGCCAGAATTTCTCGATATTGAATGCCGGACAATCCTTGCTGTTAAAACACTGCTGTATGGCCATTGCCAGCGCCAGTGAGCGTACTGTATCAACGCCAAGAACCCGCGAAATAGCCTCGCGAATCTGGTAGAGGGGCTCCGCCAGGCCGAAATAGGCCGAGTTTGTCAGTGCGAGCAGTTTTGCACAAATCCCCGGATCGCCCTCCACCACTTCGCCGACCTGGTCTGCGTCAATAAACTCATCGCCGAAGCACGTCAGTATCTTCTGCGCGGTAACGGGCAGTGGCGGAAGAACCGTGATCGATTCTGCAAGCCGTGTCGCCGTATCGGTTATATTCTGAGCCGCTTTCATGTCGTACCTCAACCCGTCTTCGCTGGAAAAATAGCCACTTCGGAATTGGCTGTTCTGGGAAATCTCGGTGCAAGTTCGTACGGTCGCCCTATGGCAAACCCTTGTGCGTAACCCGCTCCAAGCTCGGTGACGATCTGCAGCGTTTCCTCGTTTTCAACAAACTCAGCAATCGTCTTGATGTTCAATGTTTTGGCGATATCAATAATGGACTTGACGAAAATTCGATCCGTCTGGTCATTGACCAGGTCACGAACGAACATGCCGTCAATCTTCAGGTAATCGACCGGAAGCTTTTTCAGGTAACCGAAGGAAGACAGGCCACTGCCAAAGTCATCCAGGGCAAACTGACAGCCCATTTCACGCAGCGCCGCCATCAGGTCTCCGGCCTCGGACACGCTGCGAATAACGGCAGTCTCGGTGATTTCGAAGTTGATAGTTCCAGGCGGCAGCGGCGAGCGCGCAATCGCATTTTTCAGAAATTCAGCGAAGCGTTTGTCGCCAACGCTGCTCCCCGACAAGTTTATCCAATAGCTGCGCTGCTCAGCCTGGAAAGCACTGTGAATAAACAGCGTATCGAGCAGACTTTGAACGACCCACTTGTCAAGCTCAACGCTCAGCCCGTAACGTTCGGCTGCAGGTAGAAACGCACCAGGCGGAATAAGTTTTCGGCTGTCCGGGTCGCGCAGCCGAAGCAGAATTTCCAGGCGATCCGGCTCATCGGGGTTTTCGATTGTCGGGCGAATCGGCTGCGCGTAAATAGCGAACCGGTTCTTGTCCATTGCCTCGCGAATACGTTGTACCCAACGCACTTCACCCCGATGAATGCGGGCAGAGTCGGCATCGCCATCGACCATGTGCACACGGTTACGGCCCGCCTCTTTAGCTGCGTAGCAAGCCGCATCGGCGAGCTGCTGCAATTCATTGATATCACCGACAGCCTTGTCAATTGATAGCCCGCCGATGCTGACACCGATTCGATACGTTTCCGAATCCCAGTGAAAACGGAAATTTTCAATTCGGCTGCGTATCGATTCCGCGATACGTTTCGCGATATCCGTCGGGCATTCCCAAAGTATGATGCCGAATTCATCGCCGCCGAGTCGCCCAACAATGTCATCGGCACGAACGCTGTCATTAAGAATGTCGCTTACTGCACGCAGCAATTGATCGCCAGCGGTATGCCCGGATGTATCGTTAACCACTTTAAACTGGTCAAGATCCATGAACATCAGGTAGCTGAGCTTGTTGGTGGCAGCGCCACTTTGCCAGGCTTTCTCGAGTTGCGCTTCAAACGCGCGACGATTCAGGAGTTCGGTAAGCTCATCGTAACTGGCCTGGTATTCAAGTTGCACCGTAAGTTTCAGTGATTCAGTAATATCCTGTAACTGCAACACCGCGTACAGGAAATCGCCGCGCTCACTGCGCACTGCCGATAAATGCGCCACGACGTGTAACTCGGCATCATCGTGGCCAATACAGGTCAGGTTCAGATCAAGGTCATCAATGCTGCCAGAAACCAGCTTGTAATATCGGGATTCGAATTCCTGGCGTTCGGCATCCGAGATATTTTGCACGAATTTCGTATGCGGGAGTTCCTTACCTTCGGGCCAATACATCGTCGCGAGCGCCGGATTTGCGTCAAACAATACACCGCGCGCATCAACGAGGCCGAGGCCAATGGGTGCATTTTCGAACGCCTGTCGAAATCGTGTTTCGATTTCGTTGCGAGCCTCGACTTCTTCGGATAGGCGCTCATTTGTCATCTGCAGGTTCTGGCGGGCAGTCTCAATCGATTCGGTGCGCTCCTCAACCTGTGCTCGGAGCGTTTCATTCATCCATTCGACCTGGCGTGTCCGGTACAGGACGACGTAACGAACAATCAGCAGGCACACCAGCAGCGACGCGATCACGAACCACGGTTGTTGCCAGAAAAACGGCAATACCGTAAAGCGATGACTGGCAACGTGCGGACTCCACTCACCGCCGGAAAAACGCGCCCGCACCATGAACTCGTAGTCGCCCGGCGGAATTCTTGGATAGCTGACCGATCGATTCGTCGTCGGCGAGCCCCACGCCTCGTCTTCCCCCACCAACCGAAAGCTGTATTCCATGGCCGTTGGCGCAAGCAGGGAAATGGCTGCAAACTCGATCTGCGCGCCGAAGTCATCGGGATTGAGTTCCTCGCCAGGGGCTATTTGCTGGCCAGTTATCTGAGACTCCACGCGCACGATTTTGGGCGTTGGATTAACAACTTCAGGCATCGGCATCGCCGTGTGCATCCGCGTCGCGCCGTCGACCGTGCCGATCCAGAGTCCGCCTTGCGAATCCAGAAAACTCGCATGCACATTGGTTTCCATGCCGATAAAGCCGAGTTGCGGGCTGTAATGAGCGAACCGGGACTCGCCTGGAATAAATTGATATAGGCCCTGCTCACCGCCAGCAACGACGGTGCCGTTTTCAAGCGGCTCGACAAGATATGCCGTCTGGTCCGACAACGGCGTGTGGACGCCGTGATCCGTAAAGACCCCATCCTCAAAAAAGAACACGCCGCCTTCTTCTGTCGACAACCAGCCCGAGTCCGGCCCGGTCAGGCGCAAATGATTGAACAAGCGCCGCGTCTGGTTTTGCGGATCAACAATGACGCGCTGCTCGTAACCGCCCATATCGTTTGCTTGCAAACGGACGAGCCCCACCTCATCCGCGGCAAACCAGATACTGCCGTCGTCCCAGGTATCCAGCGTGTAGACAGACGTTGCTTGCGGTGCCGGGAAGTTCTGTAACTCCCCGGATAGTTGGTCGTAGCGAAATACCCCCGAGCGGATGGTCGAGAACCAGATCGCGGTATCCGCTGCAATATCGACGTCCAGAATTTCCAGCTTGTCTGTGCCGTCGATCATTTGAGCTTGCAATGAATCAACGTCGATCGCGTACAGGCCTTTGTTGGTCGTACCCGCCCAGACAGTATTCTGCCCGTCGACGACCAGATCTCGCACCGGCACCCGCGGCATGCCGTGGTCTTCCCCAAGGACATGCAGGCTTTCATCCAGATTCCTGAGCAGCAGGCTGCCCTGGGTCCCGAACCAGAAGCGACCATGCCGATCCTCGCCGATTGACCATACTGTTACCAGGTCGTCACCAGTGCGGAGACGAAAATGCCGAAATCGATCTCCCAGGAAACGCGCCATCCCGGCGCCGGTCGACACCCACAACGTGTTTTCGACGTCGATAAAAATTTCGGTCGCTCGATCCAACCCGCCATACCGGGTAATCGCTGGAGCTGACACTTCCGACCCATAAGCGCTACGCTTGAATGTGTAGAGTTCGTGTTCGGTGGCGACCCAAACACGGCCTTCACGATCCGTGGCGATACTCGCTATGTCCTGGTCAGTATCGATCATCGCCTGAGTTGAAAACTTGCCGTCAACGAGAACACCAACGGCAGCTTCATCGTCGGAGAACCACAATTCACCCTGCCCGTTGAGATGAATTCGTCGAATGCGTGAGTCAATCAATTCGATTTCAGAATCCGGCGTCAGTTCCAGTCTGTACAGGCCGGTACTGGCTTCAACCCAGACGGTTCGACCGTCGACTTCGATATCCGTTATCCCGATCGATGCATCGCCTGCAAGGTGCGAATTAACGTAGATATCGCCGTCCCGGGCAATCTTGACGATACCGATGCCCTCGACGACCGCCAGGACAACATCGCCGATTGATTCGAGCGCAAGAATCGGTTTGGCAACAGACTCGTACGGGGCGACGGTGTAGACCACCCGACCGCCGGACAAAATCGATACGCTGCCTTTTTGATCGCCGACCCAAAGCTCATTCGAGTTTGAAACGTGCAACGCTGTCAGGCCGTTGTTCGGCAGTCCGTCGCTGATCGTGTAGTGCGTGAATATCTTGCCGTCGTAGCGGTTCAGCCCGCGGTCCGTTGAAATCCACAGGTAACCGGACTGGTCCTGCTTGATATCCACTACATTCGACTGAGTAAGTCCGTCAAGAACCGAGTAACTGCGAAACGGCAATGCGGCTGAACCGTTGGCTGCCTGCACCGAAGCAGCAAAGAAGAGTACCAGCAGTATGAATGCCGGCCGAATGTAGTTTCGCTGACTCACTCAGGCAAGTTCCCGAAATCAATTGGTTCAGATAATTACGTCATCGGCGGAATCCGGCGTATCTTTAGCGCCCACGCCAGTTTTCTGGCGGTTTTCGGAGCCCGGAAGTCGGGGCGAATATCACCTGAACATTATGTAATATCCTCGTCTATAACATTGACCGAAAGGCTGGACACTGATGTTTCAAAACGGACAGATCGCTGCACCACTGATTATGGCAGTCACCATTGGTGTCAGTTTGCTGGGGCTTTTCCGGATGCCGCGTATCATCGACATTTGTCTGTTCCGGCCTTACTACTTTGTGCGCGACCGGCAATACGACACGATGATCCTGAGTGGCTTCGTCCACGCGGACGTCGGGCACTTGCTGTTCAATATGTTTACGTTCTATTTCTTTGCGTTTCCAATGGAGAGATTTATCGGCACAACGGCGTTCCTGGCACTGTACTTTTTCGGTCTCGTCGTTAGCCATACCTGCACCTGGTACAAGCACCGCAATAACCCGGGCTACGCCTCGTTGGGCGCTTCCGGCGCAATATCGGCCGTATTGTTTGCCTACATTGTCTATTTTCCCAACGCGACGCTTATGATCCTGCCGATCCCGGTTCCTATTCCTGCACTGCTCTTCGCCATTGGCTATGTTGCCTACTCGTACTGGGCGTCCAGTCAAAATACCGGTCGAATTAACCACGATGCGCATTTGTGTGGCGCCGTAAGCGGGCTGATTTTCGTCGCGATTACCAATCCCGGCGCTTTTACGCGATTGCTCGCGTAGAATGCGCATAACATTCCTTCATACAATCAGGATAGGCCTCTATGAAACTTGTGTACGTTGTCCTTTCGCTACTGGTAGCCACGCATGCATTCGCTGACAACGAGATTGATGAAAAAGTTGTGGCTGCAATGGCAGCCGAATCCCGTCCACAGGCCGATCGGGATCGTGACCGCAACAGGCTGCCTGTTGAAACGCTGAATTTTTTCGGGCTCAAGGATGACATGCGCGTGCTTGAACTGTTCCCCGGCGGTGGCTGGTACACCCGTATCCTCGCACCCGTCCTGGCGGAGAACGGCAAGCTTTACGTGGCGCTTGGTACCCGCCGCGTCAGTGAAAACATTGCTGGAACGCCTGGCTTCGAGGACATCCAGATACTCGAGACCAGCGACAACTTGCGTCGTCCGCCGGGCAGCCGGTTTTATACGATTGACGAATTCGAGTTTGGGGTCAATGACCTTGATATGGTCCTGACATTTCGCAACCAGCACAATTTCGATGTTGCAGCGCGAGCGATTCTTAACCAGCAGGTATACGACTCACTCGCCAGCGGCGGCCTGTACGGCGTCGTTGATCACACGCGGCGGCACATGGAAGGCCTGAATGACGAAAACCGGCGACGCGTTGATCCGGTGCAGATCATCAAGGAAATGCTCGATATCGGCTTTGAGTTCGTCGACTACTCGGACCTGCACTTTCGCGCAGATGATGAACTGGAATATGAAGTCGGCCGTCGCTCGGTGAGCGGCAATACCGACCGCTTCACGCTGTTATTTCGCAAACCGTGATGTATCAGCTGTGACCCGGCAGCTCATAACAGACGTGCCGCTGCTGCACAGGGCAGACAAAGGCCAGTCTGCAGGCGGTTAATTGCAGATTCACGTCCTTGGCGGTCGCGTTGCCGTATAGCCGGTCGCCGACGATTGGATATCCAAGGTATTCGAGGTGACGGCGAACCTGGTGTTTTCGCCCTGTTTCGATGCTGACGTCGAGCAGCGATTGCGCGGATTCACTATCGAATTCACGCAATGTAAATTCACTGACTGCATGCTTGCCGTCGATATCCCGCTGTACTCGAGTGGGCGACGCGAGCGCGGAGAAATCGCCGTGCACCCGGGCCAGGTATCGTTTCTCGATTTTTCGCTCGCTGAATAGTTTCGACAGCGATGACGCCATGGTCTTGCTGTGCGCCACCAGGATCAGGCCGTTCGCTGCGCGGTCCAGGCGGTGCACGGTAAACGCCGGGCGTTCCGGCGACAGGTGCTGTTCGGCCCAACGTGTGATCGTGCAATGATCGCCCCATTTGCTCCCCTGCGAACGAAGTCCGAATGGTTTGTTCCAGACCGAGTATTCGCCAACATCCGCGATCAGTTCCGGTTCGACGGCAACTTCGTCGAGAACCTTTGGGTCGTAGTAGAGATGCAGTTCATCGCCCACCTGCAGAGCGCGCTTCACGCGACGCAGTCGCTGCGTATTGCGGCCGCGGCTTAACCAGACAGCACCCTTTTGCATGGCGCGTTTGATCGCTTGCCGCGACAGGCCGGATGCCTGGGACAGCAAGTCGACGGAGAATTCGCCTGTTGTTGTAACGCGTTGGTGAATTTCTAAACGTTTGTCTGACCGCACAATTCGATTGTCAAAAAACTACGCGACAGCATCCGCGATACTGACGTCAGCGTCAGCTAACTTGACCGCATCGAGCTCGAGTTGTTGCTGGATTATTTTCTTACCGAATACAAAATCACGCGGCATGTTAATCGCATCGACGGCAAGCAACTTCTTGTTCTTCAGATACAACAGGGAAACCGAACGACCCGTTGCAATGTCACCCCGTGTAATTATTTCATCCGCACCTTCCGCCAGGCCCGCAATCTGCAATTTCACATCGTATTGATCCGACCAGAACCACGGCACGGCATCATAGGGCTCAGCTATGCCACAAATTGATTTCGCAGCCACTACCGCTTGGTCATTCGCGTTTTGTACGGACTCCAGGCGAATTTGCCGATTGTATTGCGGATGATTGAAGCTTGCACAGTCCCCTATGGCGTATATGTCCGGATCGCTCGTCTGTGCAAACTCGTTGACCTCGATACCATTGCCGACGACGAGGTCCGCATTTTCGGCTAGTTCGGTATTGGGAATGACACCAATCCCGATGATCACAAAGTCTGCGTCTATGACCTCTCCCGTGCTGAGTTCGACTCCGGTGACCGCGTTGGCACCGAGAATCGCATTGGCTTGCGCTCCGATTCGTATGTCAACGCCTTCTTCACGATGTATCCGGGTAAAGAAATCAGAAATCGCCTCACACGTGATTCGCTGCAGTATGCGCGACATTGCTTCAAGAACCGTCACCTCGATGCCCAACATGCGCAGTGACGCGGCGGTCTCCAGGCCAATGTAGCCACCGCCAATCACGACTGCACGCTTTCCTGTTACCGTTGCATCCCGGATGCGGTCAACATCATCCGCACTTCGCAGGTAGAAGACGCCCTCGAGATCCGCGCCGGGTAATGGCAATATTCTTGGCTTCGATCCAACGGCTAACACGAGTTTTGAGTAGCCGATCGATTGGCCATTATCAAGGACAACGTGCTTTGAGTTCCGATCAATCCGTTCAACGCGAGATCCCAGCAAAAGATCGACATCCGATTTCGTGTACGCCGCTTCGTTGTGAAGCTGTATACCTTCTCGGGTCTTGACGCCCTTCAGATAGTCCTTTGATAGCGGCGGTCGATGATACGGCAGATGAGGTTCATCACCGATCAGGCTGATCTGACCTTCCCAACCCAGCCGACGCAAGCGCGTCGCGACTTGTGCACCGCCGTGACTGGCGCCGACGATAATGCATCGGTTATTTGTAGCAGCAGTTTTCGTCATGCCAATAATTCCGTATCGATCTGTGCTTGTGTGGCTGGTTAGCGGGGCCCGGTATTATGGACATATTTTTTCCGCGCTGCAGCCCCGCGCAAACTCAAATTACACTAATGTCGCCGGAGTCCGCGCGCGACCAGAATTACAATGAGCAGGCACCCGGCCGCATACGTGAATTTTGTCGCGCCAGGACCCAGGCTCCCAACCAGCCAGCCGCCCAAAACACTCCCAATTGCCGGCGCACCCATGCTGACCAGCGACCATAAACTAATGACGCGGCCTCGAAGACGGTCTTCGACGCGAAGCTGGACCAGGGTCTGTGTGCCGACGCTGACGAACGTGCTCGCCAGGCCCAACAGCGCGATCGCGGCGATGCCGGTGTAAAGATTGCGGGCCAGACCGAACGCTGCGAGCGCAATCGCGACGCAAAAGCATCCACTGATTATCAGCAGGCGTAGCCTGACGCGCAGAAGCTCAGTGGACATCGCGATACTGCCCGCCAGGGCACCCAGTCCTGCGGCGGCCATTAACGCCGCGAGAACGTTACTGCCACCCTGAAACGTTATCGCAGAGAATGCCGGCAAAAGCTCAAGGATGCCGCGGCCAAAAAACGCTGCCGCCAACGATACCAGGATTGCCATCCTGATCTGCGGGTGATCGCGCGTGTAGCGTAGCCCTTCTTTGAGCTCATCAAGATACGGCCGCTTCTTGCGCAATGGCTTGCCCGCATGGTCAATCGTAAGCAGTGACACGGATAACAGTACTGGCAAATACGTTGTGGCGTTGATGAGATAGGCCCAGCCGATACCCCAGTAGGCAATAACAAACCCCGCCAGCGCGGGGCCGACGAACCGGGACAAATTGAAGGTTGACGCCTGGATCGCCACAGAGCTTTGAAACATTTGCTTCGGAACGAGGTCTGGTAGCAGTGCCAGTCGCGCCGGAGAGTAGAAGCTCACCACGAAACCGTGTGCGAGTGAAAGCGACAACAAGATTTTGGTGCTCATGCTGCCGTGCAGCGTTATTGCCCCCATCGTCGTCGCAATGATGCACATAAGGACTATGGCAACCATGAATCCTGTTTGCGCGCGGATACGATCGACGAGCACGCCGAAGAACGGCGTCAAGAAGATTACAGGGATAAATTGCACGGCCGAAACGAGGCCGACGACGAACGCGGACTCGCTCAGCTGCCACGCATGCCAGCCGATCGTCATGCGTTGAATCCAGACGCCCAATAGCGAGAAAATACTGCCGTACAGGAAAGTACGGTAGTTTTTGCTATAAAGCGCGGATGTCGTAGGGTCGAGTTTGATCTGCAGTCCTGGAATCTCAGTTCCGATTAACGGATAGAATCACGGTTTCCGACTGCAGACGTGCGTCGCCCCGGTAACCAGCGCAGCGCCTCAACCAGGCAAAGCGCAACCAGAACAACGTAAGCGAGCTGCGGTTCAAATGCCGTCAGTATCCAGTGCGCAAATACGAGCGCGGCGGCAACGTAAACCAAGCGATGCAGCGACTTCCACTTCTTGCCCAGCTTACGCACAGAGCCATTATTGCTCGTTATCGCCAATGCCAGGAATATCACCAGGGCGATCCAACCCGTTGCAATGTCGGGCTGCAGGCCTTCCTTCAGTATGAGTTGTGCTCCCCATTTTTTTTCCAGGTAGGTGACCGTATGCAGGGCTGCATACGCAAAACTGGCAACACCAATTGCGCGGCGGTGGAAGCGAAAAAACGCCAGCCAGCGCGATTTGGGGAGAGCCCTGCCGAGCGGCGTAATCGCCAGCGCAACAAATAGCAAGCCAATACTCCAGTCGCCGGTTTCATGTATCACCTCCCCGTAGCTCACCGAATCCGCGAGATAGCGAAAAACAATGATCAACGCTGGCACACACAGTGCTACCCAGGCCGCGTATTTAGCAATTCGGGATCGAAACTTCATGGCACGACAACAATTCTTAACACGACTGTTCTGCTTTATGTATGATAATCCGGCTCGTAATCACGCAACTATAGTCTTTGACAGGATCATAAACGACATGAAATTGACAAGTTTGTTTTTTCTTACAACAACCGTGTTTTTTATCGGCGCATGCAGCCAGGACAACGATACAGCTGCTGGCGCAGCCGCAGAAAAAGCCGATTCCGAAAAAGTGGCTGAAATGACCAACGAGGTCACCAACACATTCACTACGGCCGCTTTGATTGATCCGAATACCGCAAGTGCTGACGTAATGGCCGGAATACCGGGCATCAGCGACGAGCTAGCGCAGCAGATCATCTCCGGTCGTCCCTACGCGACACCG
Source organism: uncultured Woeseiaceae bacterium (assembly GCA_963976215.1). GTDB lineage: Bacteria > Pseudomonadota > Gammaproteobacteria > Steroidobacterales > Woeseiaceae > UBA1847. The sequence continues at coordinate 265,191 of CAXBJV010000001.1, forward strand.
ACCGCTTTGCATGCGGTTCTCAAAGATGCCGTGGATAAAAGTGAGCTAAGAGCGATTTACAGCGCCATGTTTGTGAAAGTCGACTTGAATAACGGCAGCAACGCCGACTACCAGCTCATTCCAACAAGCTTGTCGCCACGAAAACTTGCACACGAATTCGAAGAATACCGCCCGTACGAATCGATCGAGCAGTTCAGTCGTGAAATGAGCAAGTACGTCAGCGCAGAGGAAGTGGCGTTTCTGACGCGCTACGTAACGATTAACTAGGCCGCCGTAAGACCTGCCGCGCGGCTTACTGAAACACATTAACAATTTTAAATATCTACAGGAACCACCATGCACCGAAGACACTTCTTGATCGGCCTGCTCGCTCTGACAGCTTCTAGCTGGGTTAACGCCGAACCGAATTACTATCGACTTGAACTGGAAATCACCGTGGAAAAGCCTGCGGCTGATGTCTGGTCGAAGATCGGCGATTACTGTGACATCGGCGAATGGCTGAATCTCGATTGCGAGATCACCCAGGGCGACGGCGGTATTGGCACCGTTCGCGTCCTGAATGGAAGCATTGTGGAGCCCATGACTGCGCTGACCGAACTTGCCTATGGCTACACACAGCCCGTCGTCGAAGGTGAATACTACACGCTATATCATGGATTTATGGAAGCAAGGCCAGTCACCGAAACCACGTCCAAACTGATCTACACCACTATGTGGGATACGTCTCAGCAAAGTAAGGAGAAGAAAAACGCGGACATTGACCGTCGTCGCGAAACCTTTACGAAAGCGTTGGCAAGAATGAAAGAAATCGCTGAGGCAGAATAATTGTGCTGGTCGCTGTCATACAGTCTGCCGTACATGTGGTCAGCAGGTGATTGTCTATCCAAGAAGCAGAGAGACTAAGCATCTCATATAGTTTTATTTTCAATCATCTAGGCTTAACTGATTGATTGTTAATTATCGACTTCATAATGTAGTCTCGTTGCTCAATCATTAAATCAATAGACAGAAACCTACAAATATGAACACTACACTTAGCAAAAGTTACTTATTGTTAGCAGTACTCATCGCTTCTGTTCCCGCTTATGCAGAATCTTTGGTTAGCGCCGGTGAAGACCACACATGCGTACTTGACTCCGATGGTGAGGCGTCTTGTTGGGGCGATAACTCGGTAGGTCAGTTAGGCAACGGCTCGACCAAGTCCAGCATGAGGCCAGTTTCCGTTTCTGGAAATCTTCGGTTCAAGTCTATTAGTGCTGGCTGGGATCATACCTGTGGTGTTACAGATGACGGTAACGCCTATTGTTGGGGACGAGGTCGATACGGACGACTCGGGAACGGGTCTACTGAAAACAGCATGGTGCCAACAGAAGTGTCCGGTGGCCTGTCTTTTCAATCCGTCGATTCTGGAATGGCTCATACCTGCGGATTAACGACCGATGGCGATGCTTTTTGCTGGGGAAGAGGCGAAGATGGAATTCTTGGGAGGAATTCAGTCGAGAGTTCATCGGTACCGGTACCTGTTTCTGGCGGCCTGACTTTTGGTTCAATCAATGCCGAATCGGCAACAACCTGTGGCATAGCAACCAACGGGAATGCCTATTGCTGGGGAGCAAGTGACTTCGGCGCTTTGCTAGGACAGGGCGACAAAGACCGTAACAGGAAGCTCGCACCGGGGCTTGTAGCCGGTGAATTCAATTTTCAACCAGACTCAATAAGTGTTGGCCTTGATCATGTTTGTGCGATAACAACAGCGGACAAGGGTGTCTGTTGGGGACGTGGCCGATATGGAAAATTAGGCATTGGTTCCGGTGATGGCTTGGGCGTTATTGAAAACTTAAGAACGCCCCGAGAAATTAAAGGGAACATGACTTTTGGTTCAATTTCGACTGGAATATTTCAAACCTGTGGAATCACAACTGATGGTAAAGCGTATTGTTGGGGAAGAAATGGTTCAGGACAATTGGGTGATGGAACAACGACCATGCGAGTCGAACCCACCGCTATTTCCGGCGACGTCGCGTTCAAGGAAATAACGATTGGCAATGATCATGCATGTGGAATTTCTGCAAATGATGATCTCTACTGTTGGGGAAATGGCAAAGCAGGCAAACTTGGCACACGTTCATCTGACAATAAACTGACTCCTACTAAAGTAAAATTATGATGATGCAAAATAAACTGATCAAAAAAGTCATGTCCAGGAAAGTAATCGTTATTCTGCTTGGACTACTTACATTTGCCAGCGCAAATTCACATGCACAACGCTTGCAGAACAATCAAGAACAGTTTCAGGTCCTTTTGTTCACGAAATCTTTGGACTATCAGCACCTTTCAGTTCCGAGTGGTGTGCAGATGTTCAAAGAGTTAAGTACGGACAATCACTTTGGTCTCACCTGGACTGAGCAATCTGACTTCTTTGATGATCAGGCACAGCTGAACAGCATGGATGTCATTGTCTTCATGAATACATCCGGCGATATTCTCAACGACAATCAAAGAAAGGCGCTACAAAACTATATACATCAGGGCGGCAATTTTGTCGCGATACACTCCGCCTCATTCACAATGATGGAATGGCCATGGTATGTCGACCTGGTTGGTGGTGTCTGGAACCGTCATCCGAATCCAGGCATTTGGACAGCAGTTGCCAACAACGTAGACCCGGAACATCCATCAACCGCCCATTTACCGAAGAAATGGATAGTGACTGAAGAGTGGTACAACTATCTGGAACTATCCGACAACATTGAAGTTGTCCTGACAGTCGATGAATCCACCTACCCCGGCGGAAAGATGCCGGACTACCACCCAATGGCCTGGTATCAGGAAGATTTTGAAGGCGGACGGTCGTTTCATACAGGCCTGGGACATCCGGAAGGCATTTATGAGCAGTCCTGGTACAGACAACATATTCTTGGTGCCGTGTGGTGGGCCGCAACTGGCGGTAAAGCGTTCGAATAGACGATCCGCGCCAGTTTGATGCGAGCAACGACTTAAGCGTGTTGCGCGGTTAAGGCTGCGGAGGTAAACAGGGAATTGGCCGACCGAGCTGGTCGGCCAATTCCTTCACAAGTTTACCCACACGGACCCGTCGTTACTCGATATCACTGCGTCCTCAACAAAAGCAATACCCTTGCGGCCATCTTCGCCCCGGGGAAACAGTCCGGTTGACGTTGTGCCGCTTCGCACAGCACGAATCGCTACTGCGATCTCTTTGTACAAAGTCGCGAACCCCTCAAGATCGCCCTCCGGATGTCCCGCAGGAATTCGTGTCGCTGCGGCGGCGGCGCTGCACGCGCCGGGGCTACCGCGAGTTATGCGACGCGGAAATTCGCCAAAGGGTGAGAATTCGAGTTCGTTTGGATTCTCCTGACGCCAACTCAGACCGCCTCGGGTTCCATAGACACGCAGTGTCAGACCATTCTCATTTCCTGGCGCGACCTGGCTGCCCCAAAGTGACCCTTTGGCCCCGCCTTTGAATCGCATCAAAACATTGGCGTTATCGTCGAGCCGGCGGCCGCTAACAAATGTGCTGAGATCGGCACACAGTGACTCGAGTTCAAGGCCAGTGACAAAACAGGCAAGATGATAGGCGTGCGTTCCGATATCGCCGATACAACTGCCGGCCCCGGACTGCGCGGGATCGGTGCGCCAGCCGACCTGCTTGTTGCCGGATTGTTCGACAGCCTCGGTTAGCCAGTCCTGTGCATACTCTGCCTGCACGATGCGAATGTCACCGAGTTCACCCGCATCGATCATTTCCCTGGCCTGCCGAATCATCGGATAAGCCGAATAATTATGAGTAACCGCGAGTATCCGATTCTGCGCCTTCGCAAGCGCGATCAACTCATCAGCCTCTCCGCATGTCACCGTGATGGGCTTGTCGCAAATTACGTGTATGCTGGCTTCAAGGCACGCTTTGGCAACCGGAAAATGCACGTTGTTCGGCGTAACAATTGATATTGCTTCGATGCCATCGTCGCGCGCGCTTTCGGCAGCTACCATGGATGTGACGTCCTCGTAGGAACGGTCCTCGGCCAAGCCAATTTCACGCGCCGAAGCCAGTGCACGTCGCGGGTTAGATGACAATACGCCGGCGCAAAGGTCGTACTCATCATCCATGCGAGCTGCCATTCGGTGCACCGCACCGATAAAAGCCCCCTGTCCACCTCCGGCCATTCCCAGTCGCACTCGATTTGGACCCGTACATAAATCCTGCGGCTTGCTCATGTGCCATTCCTCACTCCAGTCCCAGCGCGCGTCGATTGGCCGCATCATCAACACCCGCGTCGGCGAAATCATCGAATGCCTTTTCTGTGACACGGATAATGTGCTCATTGATAAACTGCGCACCTTCGCGAGCCCCATCTTCAGGATGTTTCAGACAGCATTCCCACTCGAGCACTGCCCAACCGGCAAAATCATACTGTGCGAATTTTGAAAAGATGCCGCTGAAATCAACCTGTCCATCACCGAGCGAACGAAAGCGCCCCGCCCTGTCCAACCAACCCTGATAGCCACAATAGACTCCCTGCCGACCAGTCGGATTCAACTCGGCATCCTTCACGTGAAACATTTTGATACGGTCGTGATAGATATCGATGTGATCAAGGTAGTCGAGCGCCTGCAGAACATAATGGCTCGGGTCGCACAACATCTGGCAGCGGGGATGATTCTTGACGCGCTCAAGAAACATCTCAAAGGTCACGCCGTCGTGCAGGTCCTCACCGGGATGAATTTCATAGCAGCAATTGACGCCGGCATCGTCGAACCCATCCAGAATCGGCTGCCAGCGCTTCGCCAGCTCATCGAACGCCGTCTCGACCAGCCCGGCCGGACGTTGTGGCCATGGGTACAGGTATGGCCAGGCGAGCGCACCGGAAAAGGTGGCATGATTCTCCAGTCCGAGATTTTCTGGCGCCTTCGCCGCTTTCAACAGCTGGTCTTCGGCCCAGGCCTGGCGTGCTGACGAATTACCGCGCAAGGACTACGCCGCGAAGCCGTCAAACATCGGGTCGTATGCCGGGTGCACCGCGATCAACTGGCCCTGCAAGTGGGTCGACAATTCCGTCAGTTGCAGGCCATACTTTTCCAGGGTACACACGACCTCGTCGCAATAGGTTTTGCTCTCAGCTGCTTTCTCGTGGTCGAGCAAGCGAGCGTCCCAGCTTGGCATCTGCACGCCGACGAATCCGAGGCTTGCCACCCATTGGGCAATACTATCCAGCGAATTAAAAGGTGTTTCATCACCCGCGAACTGCGCGAGAAAAATAGCCGGTCCCTTAATTGGCCTCATTCGTGCGGCACCTTAACTTTTTGCACTCATATGCGATGTCCAAAGTGGCTCGATCGTGTCGAAATTGTGCTGCAATGACTAGTTAATGCCTTTCGAATTGTCACGCTCGATAAAGCCGTGTTGCACGCCGGCGGTATCGAGATATTCGAATATCAATGCAAACGGGACGTTGCCGTCCCCAATATCCGCCTCGTCGCCACTGGTATCAAAGTCCTTGATGTGCAACATCGGGAAGCGTACCGGCCAAGTCTTTAGTTACGCGACTGAATCTGCGTTTTCCGCGCCTGCCAGTAAGAAACTGCGTCTATCCATAGCCCGAATCCTTCGTTATTCGCCGCTTGCTGGTCTTTTTGCTCGAAGATCACGTTGAATGAACCTGCGATGGAAACGATTCCAAGAGAATATTAGTACAACTACCCTCCACATAGCGAAGAGTCCCGCCACTAAATGCTGGACTTCACATTAATTACGCGACAGTCTATTGCAGCGCCACAAGTACGATATCAAGAACAAAGGGAAGTCATTGTGACTCATTCAAATCAGGAAAACGGCCACACGTCTTACATCATTCTTATCAGTTGCATAGCGACGCTGGGAGGCTTTCTGTTCGGCTTCGACAGCGGCGTAATCAACGGGACCGTTGACGGGCTGCAAACGGCGTTTGATTCCGACAGCGTTGGTACTGGTTTCAATGTTGCATCGATGCTTCTTGGTTGTGCAATTGGCGCCTATTTTGCGGGTCGCCTGGCTGACCGCTTCGGTCGCCGTGCAATCATGCGGGTCGCTGCCGTGTTCTTCGTGATCAGCGCCTGGGGATCGGGCATCGCAACCGGTTCACTCGAGTTTGTTTTTTATCGCGTACTCGGCGGTCTCGCGGTGGGTGCCGCCAGCGTACTTGCACCGGCTTACATCAGTGAAGTTTCACCCGCGCGCTACCGCGGTGCGCTAGCGACGGTGCAACAGATCGCAATCATCTCCGGCCTGTTCATCGCGTTCTTCAGCAACTATCTTCTGGCAAATGCAGCCGGTTCGTCGATGACCGAGTTCTGGCTGGGCTACGAGGCCTGGCGCTGGATGTACTGGGTTGAAATTCTGCCTGCCGCTACCTTCTTCCTCGCGTTGTTTTTTATTCCGGAAAGCCCGCGCTACCTCGTGCTGCGACGCAAGAAAGACGAAGCGGAGAAAGTGCTGACCAAGTTGCTTGGCGCCGTTGCGGCCAAGACCAAGGTAAACGAAATCGATGCTTCCCTCGCGTCGGACCACCATATTCCGAAGCTCAAGGACCTGATCGACCCGAAGACCAGGCGCCTGCGCAAACTTGCCTGGGTTGGTATCGGGCTGGCAACCTTCCAGCAACTGGTTGGCATCAACGTCGTATTTTATTACGGCGCGGTGCTGTGGCAATCAGTTGGCTTCACGGAAAGCGACGCGTTGCTTATTAATGTCTTGAGTGGCGCCTTGAGTATTGGCGCCGTTGTTGTTGCGCTGTTGCTGGTCGACCAAATCGGCAGGAAACCCCTACTGCTTGTTGGTTCCATCGGCATGGCCGCATCACTCGCTACGCTTGTCATCGCGTTTCTGAATGCGACGACAGCCGCGGACGGCTCGTTGACACTCGAGGGCATCTACGGACCGCTTGCCCTGATCGCTGCAAATGTCTACGTGATTTTCTTCAACGGATCCTGGGGTCCGGTAATGTGGGTCATGCTCGGTGAAATGTTCCCGAACCAGATTCGGGGTACCGGTCTTGCAGTGAGCGGATTGGCGCAGTGGTCGGCGAACTTCGGCATTACATTGACGTTTCCGATCATGCTGACGTCTATCGGGCTCGCGGGGGCTTACGGTTTCTACACGGTTTGCGCGGCGATCTCGATAGTGTTCGTCGCGAAGATGGTGCACGAAACACGTGGCATCGAACTTGAGGACATGAAGGGTTAGTCAAACCCAGTCGGCGAAGAAGATTGCACTGCCCCTACCGCGCGATTTCGGGTGCGTAGACCTCCCGCAGCCGCTGATGGTACTCGCTCATCAGACCCTGAAGCTCCGCGTGCTCCTCGGCAATCACATTCCGGAGTGGCTCGTTGGTCAGGTAGTCATACAGGATGGCCGCCATAATTTGCGCGTCCATGCGAAAGGCTGCATGTCCGACCTCGCCCAGGGCGTCTGCCTCCATGCCCTTCGTATGGTACGTGTCACTCGAACTGTAGACACTGACCCCAACGCCGGGAATCTCGCGGGTGACCCACCCGGTTTCTTCGTAACCGGCTGGGCGCTGCGGAACGTGATTCAGGTTCGGGGCGCCGATAACTTTTGCATACTCGAAGTAAAGCTCATCCAAAGTGCCAAGCGTGATCCCGTCACGATATTCCCCATACCGATCGATGGTGACTTCCGTGCCCGTCGCCATCGCTGCCCCTCGAGCAGCGTCATCAATCATGTTCGTAATGTGCTCGAGATAGACCTCGTCCGGGTAGCGGATGTAATAGTCCACCACGGCGTGCGCCGGCACGACGTTCGGTGCGACTCCGCCTTCGGGAATGACGCCCTGTATGGATGCTTCCGGCCTGAATGTCGAACGGAGTCCGTCTACAGACGTGTAAAACCGAACGGCGGCGGACAACGCGTTTCGGCCATTCCACGATTTCAGTTGGTGTGCGGGCCGCCCGGTAAATGTGTACTTCACCTCGTTTATGTTCAGGCAGCAGACGCCGAAGCCGGCACGCCCGCGCGCGGTCTGATCTGAAGAGTGACTGCGCACCAGAATATCCGCGCCCTCGAAAATCCCTGCCTCGTACATGATAGTCTTGGCGGGAGGTCCGACTTCCTCGGCCGGTGTGCCATAGAGCCGGATCGAACCCGGGATACCGGCATCCGTCATGTGAGCCTTGAGCCCCAGCGCCGCCGCGATGGCTACTGGCGTCTGGGCATTGTGCTGATCTCCATGGAACGGACCGTCATTGTCGCGAAGAGCGTCATATTCGCCAATCAAGCCCAGTGTCGGACCGTCGATGCCGGTGGGGGAATCCCAACTGGCAACGAAGGCTGTCTCGAGGTTGGCGACTCCCGTTTCAACGGTGAAGCCTTTGGCGCGCAGAACTTTCACGAGAGTGGCGACCGTGGCAAACTCCTGCCAGCCCACCTCCGGATTTCTCGCGATGCGGTCGGATAGCGCTTCCATCTCCTCATCCCACAATGTGCCCACAGAACGCATGATCTCTTCTCGCGCAGGAGCGTCGATACCGACAATCCGTGCCGCTCTGCCCGCAGGGTCGATCCGAGCCTGCAGCGCCTCGATTCGCTTCAGCACATCTGCAGCGGCGGCGATCTCGGTCGGAGTCGTCTGCGCGGAGGCGACGGAGGGTGCGAGCACGATCAGGAGAAGAATTTTTGGAATGCGCATCGTGCTACCTAGTCGCTACTCGCAACTCGCTACTCGCAATTCGCTGCAGCAACAGGTCTTCCAGCCTGATCTGGTCGGCGATGAATCCACGGATTCCCTCCGCGAGCTTCTCGGTCGCCATCGCACTGGCGTTCAGCTGCATTCGAAAGTCGGCTTCATCTGCAAAATCACAGTCAACGAACTCTAGGGCTTGGTCCGGCTCGAGTACTCGAGGCAATTCACCCTTGTCGTCCTCAAGTTCCTGCAGGAAATTTGGGCCGATCGTCAGTCGATCACAAC
>CAXBJV010000002.1:0-222361 GCA_963976215.1 uncultured Woeseiaceae bacterium
GCCGCTCCTACTCTTGTTTATCTCCGTACAGGTCATCGTAATAATCAACCTGTCGTATGAACTCCTCCCTGTCGATGGGTGCCAGCACTTCATCGAGAAGGGTATTCACCGGTTTACCCATCAGGTCACCCGGGTCGGCCTTTTTCCACGGCACGATGTACAAAACTTTTGGCAACTCCTGGTTGCCGGTAATCTCAGTGCGCCCCAGCTCTATCGAATCCATTACGCGGTTGCCCGCTGTACTTCGAGAAATTTCCGGGCTGCTCGCAGACGTATCCACTGCCGGTCCGATATCTTCATCGGAAGACTCAAGGACTTCGGCTGGCTCTGGTTCGAATGTTGACGTGTCCACAGCCGGACCAATGTCATCGATCTCTTCCTGAGCGAAAGCAGCAAACGTTGCCAGTAACATGGCGAGCATGACTCCGGATCCGAATACGTTGACTCTAGAGGTACTCATGTCCGTCAATCCGCCACGTTTGCTGTACGCTGATTCGCCGCTACGCGGCGCGTCAGGTCCGTAATCCACTTCGCAACCTGCTTGTCCTCACCAACAATGGCCTGGTAAGCCTCGAAGTGGTGCAGCGCCTGATCCAGACGCTGCAGGTACAGTTCGTTCAAAACGCCCAGGTTGTAGTGTGCCAAGGCGTACTCAGGCGAGACTGTGACGGCCTTCAAATAAGCGACTTCTGCTTCCAAGAATTTGCCATTTCTGCGAAGTAGCATGCCCAATTGGTTCAAAGCCGCGGGATTGTTGGGATCCAGCTGCAGTGCGGCATCAATCGAAGCCTGCGCGGCGGCATCGTTGGCGTTATTGGCATGGATTATGGCGAGATTGACGTGTGCGCCCGGATATTCCGGGTATTGCAGCAGGAATTCCTTGAATCGCAGCTCGGCATCCAGGTAATCGCCACCGGCCATTGACGCCGTCGCCTGCTCGAACAGCGTCTGCGCCGCAGCCGGAATTGCCGCGGCTGCCGCCTCAGCATCGCCGGCAGCCGCCGGGCTCGTGGCGGTACGGTATTCACCGCTGTCTGTCTTGGACGGACCCGACCCTGCACATGCACCCAGCAGCAGCGCAACGCACAGAACAGACAGAAATTGAACTCTCTTAATAAAGCGCCGTAACAACATCTTCGCTGCGCTCCTCTTTCGCGTATCGTGCTGGCATTAAGCTCGCCAGTCGCTCGAAACTTTTTTGTACCCACTCGTCGTACACACCGTCCGGTGCGCGATCCGCATTGGCCTTGTACAAGTCGATGGCTTTCTCCTCAAACGGAAATGCCTGCTCTTCGAGCAATATCTCGTACTGCTCCAGTGCATCTGCATCGAGGTCAGCCGGCCGGTCTGAACTCATCAGGTCGGCACTGAATTTCTGGTAGACCTCACCAAGACGAAATGTCGCGGCTGTCGTCACTTCGGCAATACCGTATTCGGCGGCACCCGTATACGCAGAAATCACGTCTTCCATCAGTGACTTCTTCAACTTCAGGCTTTCGGCCAGTGGCTGTGACAACTTGACGACTTCGAAGCGGCGTCGCACCGGTTCGGCGAGCTCCAGGGAAGCCACTGCCGCCAGGTAGCGCGTGCGATCGGAACGCTGTGCACCGGCCCTGGCATCGACGTCGACCAATTCCTGCAGGCGCGCCACAACACCGGCTTCCGTTCCCGTCTGTCGTTCAATCTCAAGCAAGCGGTAGCGGGCTTCGATCGACTCTGACAACGGATTCGGGTAGCGCGCCAGGAGATTGTTCAAAACGCGTTGTTCACTCGCTATAGCGCCCGATCCTTCATAGAGTTCCGACGCTTTCCAGAGTGCTTCACGTCGCACGTCGTCGCTACTCGATTCGGCATTGGCAATACGTTCGAATTCCGCTGCGGCACGACCGTCATCGCCGGACTCCAGGTAAGTCACTGCCAGTTTCTGTGTCACATCATCGGCGAACTCGCTGTCCGGATAATCCGCACGAAACTGTTCAAGTACACCGGATGCACGATCCCATGCCTGCAGGTTGATCAATGCTGCCGCCGCATCGTATTCCGCAGTGGCGCGAATATCGGAATCGGGCACAACCTGACCCAGCCGCGTGAAGTGCGTTACGGCCGTTTCCAGGTCACCACTGTCACGTGCCAGCTCGCCCTGCTTGTAGATAGACGATGCGATTCGATCCTTGATCGCCTGGTTCGCCTCGGCATCGTCCGCCGGCGTGAAATTGCGCAGACTGTAATAAGCGTTTTCAGCCTGTGCGAAGTTGGCAAGGTCAAATTGCGAATGTGCAATTACTGTCCACGCGGTGCGCAGCAGCTTGGCATCGACTGCCGGCTGTTTTGCAACGACCGCCTGGCCTACCGCAATCGCGAGATCAAACTGGTTTTGCTGGAACAGATCTTCGGCGACAGTTGTCAGTACTGCACCGGATTCCGGATGGGATGGGAACGTATCAGCGAACTTCAGGCCACTGTCCAGATACTGGCTGTGCCATTCGTCGCGGACAGCACCTTGCAGATTTTGTTCCTGCTCACGATACGCGAGTATCGCTGCGTAGCCCGCTTCGGCAGATTTCTCGTGCAGCGGGTACTCATACGCCGTGCGTTCGTACTCCGCCGTCGCCGCCGCATAGTCTTCGCTCTCAAATAAAATTTCGGCAAGCAAAAAATTGGTATTCGCGCTGTCCGCTTCGCCCGGGAAGTACGCCAGGTATTTGCGGTACCAGTTTGCGGCTTCAAGGTAGTCGCTCTTCTCGCCGTCTTTTTGTGCCTCCGCGTGATAATACTGTGCGAGGTCCGTCAGATTCGACTTCAGGTGTGCCGCAACTTCCGTGTTTTCGTCTCGCGGGTTGCGCACCCAGAACTCGCCATCCATTCCATAGCGTTCGACGAAGTGTTTCTTGCCTTCGAGAACAAGACTGGGAAAGCCGCCCTGCTTGTACGCTTCAATAACTTCCACCTGCAGCAGTGGCGCTTTCGGATGAAACGGGTCGTGCGCGACGAATGCTTCGTAGGTCACAGCAGCGTCCTGAAAACGTTCTTTCTCGAGATATAGATCGCCGAGGTTGCGGTAAATCACGTAGCTGTAGTGCGGATTGTTTCGGCCCGCCAGAAAGCTGTCGATCGAACCGGCACCGTCCATATACGAAAAGCTGATGCTCAGGACGCGGAAAGTATCTTCGACAAGTTCGCGTTCTGCCCGCTTAAGTGTCGCAAGTCGACTGTCGCCTTCGCCAATATCAGCATCGCCGATCTTGCGGTCAAGTAACTCAAAAAATGGCTCGAGACTTTCTTCATGCCAAGCCAGCTTGAACTGCGACCAGCCGAGTTTGTACAGGGACTGCTCGTAGAATCGCGACGTGTCGCCATACTGCACAACATCCTGGTAGGCCATCTCTGCGTCGTTGTACCGCTTGCGCAAGAACAGCATCTCGCCACGGCGAAATTGAACTTCGTCGATCAACAAGGTGTCAGGGAAGTTCGTGACCAGCTCATCGAGAACCGTCAATGCCTCGTCTGTCTGACCGCCAACTTCGTATGCCCGTGCCAATTGATACAACACGGTATCGTTGCGGCGATAGTCCGGATAGGCTTCGAGCAATTGCTGGTACAGCCCTACCGCATTATTGTAACCGGTGGTGTCGAGCGCATCGATGTTGTCGGCCAGCTGTTGTGCTTCGGTTGCTTCAAGCTCGAGATCGCCCAGGCGTCGCATTGCTTCGGCGCGCAGCTCCGGGTCATCGGAGACGAGATCCAGAAATGCGCGGTAGTTCTCGCGGGCGAGATCTGAACTGCCAAGAATGACCTTGCCAGTGCGAATATTCGCTTTCTTCTTTTCGAGGCTCTTGATCGTGTCCCTGGTTTTAATCTTGTCCGCATGCACGGGCGCTACCGGAAGCAGCGTCAGTGCCACCAGCAGCATGATCAAACTGAATCTCGAGGCGCTCATTGAGGCACCTCGCCTGCCGTCGCCGCGACATCGTAAATCGCGGCCAGCGCAAATCGGGCCTGCACTGTGTAAACATCCAGGCGCTGTTTTTGTGCCTGCAGCTCACCGACAGCAATGGCCTGCAGGAAGCGACGCTGCTTCTCCAGGGCGTCATTGACACGCAACGCCATACCATCCAGACGCGGCCCCAGTCCCGAGACGCGACCGCCAAATTCCTGGAATCGCAACGGCTCATTGCGTATCGACTCGTCAATCTGGCGGCGCGAACGCTGTGCCGCAACCAACGCCTCGCCGGCATTGTTGAGATTGCGTCGAATCCGCCATAGACGATCCTTGAACTCCTGCTCGAGCTGCCATTGCAGGACACCTTTCAGGAGCTGAATCTTGTCGCGTACTTCGGCCGCCTCCGGAATATTCGCCTGCAACGCGGGCGTGCTTTCCAGGCCGGTAATTTCGCCCCACATTTCAAACTCGGATTTTGTGGCAAGTGCAAGCCAGTCGTGGCTTTCCTCTATACTGTTCAGCGTCGAATCGAACTCGAGTTTGCGGCTGACCATGCCTTCGAGATCCGCGCGGGCGAGCGCATCTTCTACTCTGGGCAGACGCTCGGCGTACGCCTGCTCGCGCGTCGCCAGCATATTGCGGTAAACAACGAGGCTGTCTCGCCAGGTATCAAGATTACGTTGCAGGTAGTTCAGGTCACGATAGTTTTTCAATCCTTCCTGAAACTCATGTGTTGCCAGCAGGTGAAACAGGTAGCGCGCCTCAGGTCCCTCGGGCAATTCCTCGAGCTGCCAGTACCAGCCAGTACTGTCCAGCGGATCTTTCGCCAGGAACTCATCGAACATCTCACCGGATTCGATATGCGCTATGGTGCGATCGAGACGGTTGGTTTCTTCGTAGAATGCTTCAATGGCATTGAGATAGTGATCCGCGGCCTGGCTGACCGAATCAAGCTTTGCCATGGCGTAGGGAATGGCAAGCATCGACTCCTGTACCGCCGAGTCGAGCAAATCGCGGCCGCGAAGCTCCATCCACGGCACCAGCGCACGCCGGTAATTTTCCATCTCGGCATCGGCCCAGCCGACGCCCAGCAGAGCCTTGTTCGAAAACGGACCTTCCAGTCGAACACGTTGCAGCGGTTCTTTTGCCGCACGCGGCTGGTCGTCCTGCAACAACGCATAACCCAGTGCCAGGTTCGCCTTGTCGCGCAGCGACGTGAGTTCCTCATTAAATGGGTTCAACTGCCCGAGATCATCCAGCAGGACGCGGGCTTCATCGACGCGGCCGCTGCGTACCAGCGCGACGCCGATATTGAATTTCGCGTAACTGGCCCATTCAGTACGGCCCTTCCAGTTTTGCAGTAGCGTCACGGCGGCATCGTATTGGCCGGCGTCTATCAGGATATTCGCACGCAGCATGAGAGCTTCGCGCTGCAGATTCCGCGGCAACTCGCCTTCGATCAAGTCGAGTGCCTGCTGTGATTTTTCCAGATAGCCGCGCTGATACCAGATCTTCGCCAGGAAGAACCAGGTGCGATCGCGAATGTCAGCCGACACATTGTCGGCCAGCATTTGCTCAAAGATTGCGGCCGCCTCCAGGTGATGGCCGTAGGAGAGATACATGCCACCGAGCAACAACTCTGCCTGCTCTTCGTGGTCGGTCAGTTGCTGCTGCTGTTGTGCCGCGAGCAAACGAACAATCGCCGGAAAATAATCTTCCTGATAGAAATAGAACAGGACCTCGCCATACTGCGGGTCCTTGACGACAATGGGGTCACTGTCGTTCTTCGCAGCGAAGGCCACTGGCGCGCTTAGCGCCAGCAGCACCAACACCAAACGCAGGCGCCTAGCCATGGAGCGACTTCGAGGCAAAAGTCACTCCCATTCCTTAATGAGGAACTCGGGTTGTTGCTTCTTGACGCGATCGGTAATTTCGAGTTCGACGTATTTCGCGCCAATGCCCTTGTTGAAATTCAGAGTCGCGCCACGCCGGTAGTCGCGCACGTGCGGCCCTTTGCCCGTGAAAATCGCGACCAGTTCATGATCGCCGGTTTTTAGATTCGCCATGTGTACGCGATGTACGCCGCCACGAATCAGGGCGTCCGCTTCCCTGGCCGTGTACAGGTAATTGGCTACCTCTTTGCCGTCAATTTTGATGTTGACCGAATCAAGTTCAAAATACTCGCCAACGTCCATCGAGATAAAAAACGCGACTTGCGAATTGGCGGGAAACAGCAGCTCTTCCTCAAGCAGGAACAGGTCCCGGTTGAGATCAAGCACTTCCTTTTTCAGCGTTTGAACATCCTGATCGAGGCTGCGAAATTCCTCGCGAGACTCGTCGCCGCCGTCCTGCGCCATGGTATTAAAACTGAACGCAAGCATCGTTGCGGCAATCAGGCTGAATAATGTCTTCGTCACTACTGTTTCTCCTGCGGACCCTAGGCTGCGTTACTCTCTGAGCAGAGATCGAACCTGATCGAGATACTTGTCTTCATAGCCGGGTTTGTAGCCATGGTGCACGTAGCGCACATTGCCTTCGCGATCGACCAGTACCGTGACTGGCATCGCTTCGACTTCATAGAGCTTGCTGACCTCTTTACGTGCATCGAATAACACCGGGAAATTCACCCCGAGCTCTTCGATCATTTGCATCGCACGGCGAGAGTCGTCGTCGATATTGACCCCCAGCAGATTGAAGCCGACGCGTTCGTATCTTGAGTACAGCTCGTCAAGCAATGGCATTTCCTGGCGACACGGGCCGCACCAGGTCGCCCAGAAGTTGATCATCACGACATCACCGCGATATTCGGACAACCGCAAGTTCTCACCCGTCGAACTCTTGAGCGCGAAGTCAGGTGCCTGCTGACCTTCAAGGCCCGAAGACGCGAGTGCCGATGCCGCAAAAACGGCGACGAACAGTCCGTAAGCTAAGTTTTTGATTTTCATCAATCCATTCCTTGTTCAAACGACCGATTCCTTCCGTGACCCCGAATGGTGACAGCCGGGGCTTTCAAGGGCCGTGATAATCGTCACAAAGACCTAAATTCCGTGAACATAATGGCGCCGAGCCGACAAGCGCGAACTTGCCACGTAATCGTCCCAGATTACGTTAAATCGGCGTCATTCCCAAAGAATATTTTGGTCTGCGATCTGAGACCTATGATAGGCGTATCAGCCTGAATTTAAAGTGAATTACCGTCGCCTTTCAGCGACAGACGGCGTTTTTTTCGCCGTTCAGTCGCGTGGCGTGTCGTCGGGCTGACCCAGGCCATCCGAATAAAAAACCCGGCCATCGGCATCAATGACAATGCTTTCGTACTCCGGCAGCGTTGCAATGAGCCGCAATCCACTATCGACCCCCATGACGAAAACGCTGGTCGACAACGCGTCCGTCACCACGCCGTCCGGTCCGAAAACGGTGGCACTGTGCACGCCGCTCGCCGGGGCGCCGGTGCTCGGATGAATGATGTGGTGATAGCGCACGCCGTCCTCTTCGAAATAGCGTTCGTAGTCGCCCGACGTCGAGATTGCCTCATCCTGCAGCGGCACTGAAATCGCCACCTGGCCGTCGACGCGCGGATCGCGAATGCCGATCATCCAGGGTCGGCCACGCCGATCGCCAAGCAAGCGGGAATCCCCGCCAGCCGTAACGACGGCATTCTCGACACCAGCGGCTCGTAACAAGGCAATGCCGCGTTCAACGACATAGCCTTTCGCGATACCTCCAAGATTGATGCGCACTCCGTCCTGCAGAAACCGCACCGTTCGAGCCTCATCGTCGAGCACCAGGTGGTGGAAATCGATATTGCCCAGCTCTTCCTCAACGGTCGCCGCGTCAGGACGCAGGCGTTTTCGAAAATCATAGAATTGGCCAACGCTCTCGTAGGTAATGTCAAAAGCGCCATCGGTCAGCTCCGATATCCAGATCGATCGCTTTATCAGACTATAGAGTTCATCGCTCGTTACGATCGGCGAGCCGGCCGCCGAGCGGTTGATTTCCGAGATTTCGCTATCATCTTTATACGTACTCATGAGGCGATCAATTCGGGCTGCCTCCTGGAACACCTCTTCGAGCAAATCACCCCCCGCCTGCGGGTCTTCGCTCCAGAGGTACACACTGACCTCGGTCCCCATCATCGGACGGGCGTCGCCAAGCCACTCAGCAACAGCCGTAAGTGGCTGGCCCAGCAGCAAAAGTGTTGCTAGTTTTAGCCCAAGCGAAAGATTATGCTTGGAACCACAAACTCTAATGTAGGAGCCGGACCGTGATTTCATTCTTGATATTCCTCGGCGTCATTGCCGCGATCGTTATGTGGGCTATCGGTATTTACAACCGCCTGGTCAATGAACGAAATCGCGTACGTAACGCATTTGCCCAAATCGACGTGCAACTCACTCGGCGCCATGACCTCATTCCGAACCTTGTTGAAGCGGTCAAAGGCTACATGAAACACGAGCGCGAGACCCTCGAGGCTGTCATCCAGGCACGCAATGGCGCGGTTTCAAGCCTTGATGCCGCCAAGGCGGACCCGGCAAATGCCGAAGCGATCAAGAAACTCGGCGCGTCGGAAGGCGCACTCGGCGCGGCTCTCGGCCGCCTGTTTGCCTTGTCCGAAGCTTATCCTGATCTAAAAGCAAATCAAAACATGATGCAGTTCCAGGAAGAGCTTGCCAGCACTGAAAACAAGGTTGCCTTTTCCAGGCAAGCATTCAATGACGCGGTGCTCGCTTACAACAATTCAGTAGAAAATTTCCCGAACAATCTCATTGCCGGCTTTTTCAGCTTCAAGCTCGCCAGTTTCCTTGAGATTGAAGACGAGGAAATGCGTGAGGCACCCGCTGTTTCCTTCTAGCGCGTGTAGACACTATTTGAGCGGCCACCGTTGAATTTCTTCGCTGCCCAGGATCAGGCGCGCCGCTCGACGCGGCGCCTGGTCATTGCTTATGTAGTGGCAACGATATTGATCGTTGTCGGTGTTACTGCAATCATCGGCTTCGCACTTTACAGTTTCACGCCCGGCAATTACGCCTACACACCGGGCCAGTTCATCAATGACCGCAGCAAGGTGCTGATCGCCACCGCGATCGTTACGACACTGTTCATCCTCGGTTCAAGCCTGTACAAGACTTCGGTTCTTTCAGCCGGTGGCGGTCGGGTTGCCGCCGACATGGGCGGGACGCTGGTACCGGCGGATGTGCAGGACCCGTTGCGGCGTCGCTTGCGAAATGTGGTTGAAGAGATGGCCATCGCATCCGGGGTCCCAGTGCCGGAAATCTATGTGCTTGAAGAAGAACAGGGGATCAACGCGTTTGCAGCAGGCTACTCGACCAGCGACGCGGCGGTAGCCGTCACCCGCGGCACACTTGAGATTCTTGACCGCGATGAGCTACAGGGCGTCATCGCACATGAGTTTAGCCATATCCTCAATGGCGACATGAAACTGAATGTTCGACTCATGGGCGTGCTGTTCGGCATCATGGTACTGGGGCTCATCGGACGGCTGATCGTTCGCGGTGGCTATCACACCAGCATTATTTCAAGCCGCCGCGATCGTGGTGCACCGGTCGTTATGGTCGTCGGCATTGGCCTGGTCATCCTCGGCGGAATCGGTGTGTTCTTTGCACGCCTAATTAAGTCGAGCGTGTCGCGGCAACGCGAGTATCTTGCCGATGCATCGGCCGTACAGTTCACAAGACAAAGCGAAGGCATCGCGAATGCCTTGAAAAAAATCGGCGGCTACAGCGAGGGGTCTGCAATCAAGGAAACCGATCCGGAAGAAGTCAGCCATATGCTTTTCGGCAGTGGTGCAGCACTCCGCGGTATGTTCGCCACGCACCCTCCCCTTGTCGATCGCATCAAGGCATTGGACCCCGCCTTTGACGAAAGCCAGTTTGCACGCGTCGAAACACACCGCGAGGTCATGAATCAGGCCGACGATTCGCGTAGTGCGGCGTTTGCCGGTGATGTGACCAGTGCGTTTGCGAGCAGTGGCACGGGAGTACTTGCCGAATCAATTGCCGAAACTGTCGGGCGGCCGCGCACCGAACACATCGACTTTGCGCGCGATTTGCGTCAGGCAATTCCCGAATCGCTTTACGACGCAGCGCATTCGTCAGAACTCGCCTACTTACTGGCAGTCGCGCTGGTGCTTGACCGATCAGGGAAAGTCATCGATCGACAATTTGCGATGGTCCAGGAACTTCTCGGACAGCAACGTACGCAGTTTATTCGCCGCTTCTATGACGAACTGCTGGCAAGCGGTGCGGAGTTCCGTCTGCCATTGCTCGAGATCGCGTTTCCGGCCATCAAGCGCCGTCCGATCCAGCAACTTTCATTCCTGGTCTCCCTGACAGCCCGAATGATTGAAGTCGATGGCGAGGTCGAACTTTACGAGTTTTGCTTCCACAGGATCATGATGAGCAATCTCGGCCGGGCAATAGACCCGAGCGGGAAACGAACTGCGCTCAAAGCCCGCCGCAGTGAACTGCGGTCGGCGGCGATCCGGCTGCTTGCGATTTTGGCAGAATACGGCCATAACACCGACGTCGAACGCCGTGCGGCTTTCGCAGCCGGTACCGCGACACTCGGCCCATGGGCGCAGGACGCGCCCTATGCTCCGAGCCGCGACGACACCATCAATGTCCTGAATCAAAGCCTCGATATCCTGCTGGGCCTGAACAGCAAGGGCCAGGAGTCGCTGCTGCGGGCCGTCAGCGCGACGGCCGCCCACGATGGCGTCTTGTCGGTCGCCGAGGCTGAACTGACCCGCGCAGTATGCGCAACCCTGAATTACCCATTACCTCCCATCCTTGTGCTGCGGTAGTGTGCACGCTGCCGCTGACGTATGATTGAACTCCTTAGCGAGCGATACATCCAATCATCATGAAACAAATTTTTCGATTAGCAATTCTGGCTACAGTAGCCCTGCTACTGACCTCGCCCGCTGTTGCGGCGACGCGGGAAGAAAAACGCGTCGGGGATGCGGCCGATGTCATTGAACAGCTCACGCGAATCCCCGAACGAACGGTGCCGTCGGCATTACTTTCACGGGCTTATGCCGTCGCGGTGATTCCGAACGTCGTCAAGGCTGCATTCGGCTTCGGCGCGCGTCGTGGTAAAGGCATCATCGTCGTCCGGCAAGGCGACAATTCCTGGAGCAACCCTGCTTTCATCACGCTGACCGGCGGCAGCTTCGGCTGGCAGATCGGCGCACAATCGACCGATATCATCCTTGTATTCAAAACGCGCAAGGGAGTCGATGGCATTGAGAACGGGCGCTTAACCCTGGGTGCCGATGCATCGGTTGCTGCGGGCCCGCTCGGACGGCACACCAGTGTTGCAACCGACATCGAGTTCAAGGCGGAAGTCTATTCCTACTCACGCAGCCGCGGTTTGTTTGCGGGTGTCGCACTCGAGGGTGCGGGGGTGACGATGGACCGAAAGGCCAACGCAGCTTTTTACAGCTCCAACAGCATGACACCAGAAAAGATTTTTGTCAGTTCACCGAATATCGCGCCGGATATCGCCAACACCTTTGTGCAGATACTGACGGCGCAGACGAGCCGACTGCCGACGCAACCTGGCATGACTACAGGCGGCGCGCTGCCCTCGACCCACGCCGGCCCTGCCAATGACGAGGCGGTAGAAGTACGAACATTCGGCCTACCCGATGCCGATGAGTCGGACGACGAATACGATCCTGAATAAGAACAATCATCGGGGCTGAACATGACCTTATCTGAGCTATTGGCGAAGACACAAGAATTGGCCGACGTCGTCGGACCCAACATCTACCTGCAAGCCACGATTATCGCGACGGCATTCATCGTCATCGGCAAAATCGCTGACTGGATAATTTCCAGAATTATCGGTCGCTTCGCCCGCAGCTCCTCCAACAACTTTGACGATCAGCTCGTCGAACTCGTGCATCGGCCGATATTTATTTCGTTTGTCTTGCTCGGCTTATCCCTTGCATCGAGCCGCCTGGACCTGCCCGACGTACCGAATTTCTTCACGTTGGGAATACTCAAGACCATTGCAATATTCGTCTGGTATTCGACGC
This sequence comes from uncultured Woeseiaceae bacterium, assembly GCA_963976215.1. Classification (GTDB taxonomy): domain Bacteria; phylum Pseudomonadota; class Gammaproteobacteria; order Steroidobacterales; family Woeseiaceae; genus UBA1847. The sequence goes on from CAXBJV010000002.1 coordinate 12,003, forward strand.
TGATGCAGTTGATGGCGATCGTCGTTAAAACGCTTGGCCGCACATCACGCAGCAAGGTCGTTCAGTCCGGCATGCTCGCGCTGTTGCACAACGTAATGAAAATCGTGCTAGTCGCCATGACCGCGTACTTCCTGTTCCTCGCATGGAATATCGATGTCACTGCCTGGCTGGCTTCCGCCGGAATCGTCGGTCTGGCATTGAGTTTTGCGGCGAAGGATACACTCTCCAATGTCTTCGCCGGCGTTTCGATCATCATGGATGCACCGTACAAGATCGGCGATTTTATTATCCTGGAAAGTGGCGAACGCGGCGTGGTAACTGACATTGGGCTTCGCAGTACGCGGATCCTCACCCGTGACGATGTCGAAATTACCGTACCCAATGGCATTATCGGCAATGGCAAGATCATCAATGAAGCGGGGGGACCACCCTCGCAGCATCGCATACGCGTGGCGGTCGGGGTCGCTTACGGCAGCGATCTTGATCAGGTTATCGAAGTCCTGGCCGGTGCCGCCAGGGAGCTGCCGGAAATATTAAAGAATCCTGAGCCCCGCGTCCGGTTCCGTACTTTTGGTGCATCCAGTCTCGATTTCGAACTCATGGGTTGGATTTCTGATCCGGTTAATCGCGGACGAATCTCGCATGAACTGAATTGCGCCGTCTACAAAGCCCTTAACGAAAACAATATTTCGATTCCCTTTCCGCAACGCGACCTGCACGTTCGAAGCATGCCGGAGATCGACAAACAGGCCGGTTAATTGTTTCCTTGCTCGTCCTTGCGGCGCTGCAATTCATCGCGAATTGACTCGAGATCGGTCGGCACTGTTTCTGCTACAGGTTCACTTGTTACAACGGGCGCGTTGTTACCGTCTTCGGCTGGAATCGCGGCGGGTGGCTCGGAATAAGCCTGGTCGGTCGGTGTCTGCATCGCGGAATCATTACCCGGTATTACCGCCAGCGGCGAGTTTGGTGTAACGGTGTCATCGTCCGGCATCGGCGTATCCGGGGGCAATGCGACACCAAACTGAGCAAGATACTCTGCCTCGCGACGCAGCCTTTCCGCTTCAGCTGCCCTCCGGCGCGCTTCAGCCGCCGCCTCCTGGGCCTGGCGAAGTGCCTGCCGCTTGCTGTCCGATCGGGCCTCGAATTCCGCTCGCCTCGCAGCCTCTTCCTTGGCTTCGATCTGCGACACAGCGGCACGCGCGTTGATGCACTCCGCATCGTAACGGCTGCCGTCCCGATCGGCCGAACACCGCACCATCGCTGCCTCGAGCTTTATCGGGTTTTCCAGGAATTCCCTGACCGTGTGGACCGGCTGTTCCTGCTCACAGGCGATCAATATCGTCGCCGCACAGGTCAGAATGGTCAGGGATTTGTATGGACTGCACGTGAGCATGTATCGCTAATATATTGACTAATTGGAAGAATTTTTGATCGCTGCGTTTTGCATAATAGCAAGAATGTCGAATGGCAATATCGACGCGAGTTCGCACTTTTGAACTGCAAGCAAAGACTTTCGCGCTATAGTTGCCCCAGCTGACCCACAAGGATGAACAATTGTCAGAATCCAGCCAGTTTTCGCTACTCGGCCAGCGACGCTTCGCACCCTTTTTTCTAACCCAGTTCCTGGGCGCACTGAACGACAACATTTTCCGCAACGGGCTGGTTATCCTGATTACGTTCCAGGGTGTCCGTGTGCTGGGCATGGACCATACAGTGCTCGCCAACGTCGCGGCTTTCCTGTTTATTTTACCCTTTTTCCTGTTTTCAGCGACCGCGGGTCAGCTGGCCGACAAGTACGAAAAGTCGATGCTGATGCGTCGTATCAAGATTCTCGAGATCGGCCTAATGACACTCGCCGCCGTCGCGCTGCTGAGCCGTCAATATGCAATCCTGCTCATCGTGCTGTTTCTCATGGGTTGTCAGTCAACGCTTTTCGGCCCGGTCAAATACGCGTACCTGCCACAAAAACTTCGTGTTAATGAGCTGGTTGGCGGCAATGCACTGGTCGAGTCCGGAACCTACGTCGCGATCATCCTCGGGCTCATCATCGGCATCGAAACCGTTGATCTGGATGCCGATCGACAAGCCATACTGGCAATCGTCCTGATCGGTGTAGCCTGCATTGGCTACTATTGCAGCCGCCAGGTACCCAAGACCGAGGCAGTCGATCCGGCGCTGCAAATCAACTGGAATGCATGGAGTGAAACCTGGCATATCGTCCGCTATGCGCGCGAAGAAAAGAGCGTGTTCCTCTCGATCCTCGGAATTTCCTGGTTCTGGTTTTTTGGCTCAGCTCTGACAATCCAGATTCCAGCATACACCGCCGATTTTCTGCACGGTAACGAATCGGTAGTGACCGCATTGTTTATTGCGTTTGCGGTGGGCGTCGGTCTGGGCTCCTTGCTGTGCGAACGAATGTCGCGGCACAAAATTGAACTTGGACTGGTGCCATTTGGTTCAATCGGCATGAGCCTCTTTGCCGTCGACCTGTATCTCGCGCAACCCGAAGCGTCGATCGCCGCCGTCCAGAACGTCAATGCTTTTTTAAGCCGGGCAGAGAATTGGCGAATACTTGCCGATCTGGCGCTGCTCGGCGCTTTCGGTGGTTTCTATAGTGTCCCGTTATACGCGCTAATCCAGCAACGTTCGAAACGCCAGCACCTGTCACGCATTATTGCGGCCAATAATATAATCAATTCACTGCTCATGGTCGGAGCGGCAATCATCAGTATCGCGGTGTTAAAGTCCGGCTTTACGATTCCGCAATTGTTCCTTGTTGTCGCGGCACTGAATGCCGCCGTAGCAATCTACATATACTCATTGCTGCCCGAATTCCTGATGCGATTTCTTGCCTGGCTGGTCATCAACGTTGTGTACCGCATACGTCCATCCGGCCTTGAGAATATTCCGCAAGACGGACCGGCGGTCGTCGTCTGCAATCACGTGAGTTTCATGGACCCCGTAATTCTTGGCGGCAGCGTCACCCGTCCAATGCGTTTCGTCATGTATTACAAGATATTCCAGATGCCTTTCCTGAGCTTCATTTTCCGCAACGCAAAAGCAATACCGATTGCATCTCGTCTTGAAGACGAGGAGCTGATGAATCAAGCATTTGAATCGGTCGATGCGGAATTGGCCGCGGGCCACATCGTCTGCATTTTCCCGGAGGGTGGCCTCACACCCGATGGCAATGTGCAACGCTTCAAGCCCGGTATTGAAAAGATTATCGCGCGACGTGGCGTCCCGGTGATTCCGGTCGCACTGGGCCGGCTGTGGGGAAGCTGGTTCAGTCGCCGCGACAACGGGGGCTTGCGAAAAATACCGGGCCGCTTGTTCGCACGAGTGCCGGTAATCGTCGGTGCGCCCGTGTCGGGTGCCGACGCCACCGCCGAAAAACTCGAGTTGCTGGTTAGAACTCTGCGGGGAGATTTGCGCTGACCCGGCTGCGCCATTCCGATAGCAACTCCTGCCTGCTACCGAACAGTCCGGCCGATCCAAGTCCACTGAAATCCAGCTTGACCAGTTCGAAATATCCTCCGGACGCCGCAGGCAGGTACATCAGGTGCCCTCGCCCATCTGCAACCGGACCATGGACAATACCCGCGCCATGCAAGGGCCTCGGTACGAAAATCGCATCGGTCCAGCTCAAGCCATGCGTCGATGAATTCACACGATGAACCCAGCGAGCCGTTGCGAAATAAGCCCGCGTACCCGCCGCATCGAACACGATTTCATGAACGTCCGACGGCAGCTGCAGTGTTGCATCACCAATCTGACCCGCGGCCAGGATGAACTGGCTCGCAAGGTTACTTTGATCCACCAGGATCAGGTGATCGCCACGCGGCGATGCCTGTAGCAATCGTATGCCCTGTGCGCCTTGCCAAACCTGCTGCGAATCCCAGCTTTCGTCATCAAGACGACTCAGCAGGTGCAGCGCACCGCCCTGGTCGCCAAGGTACAAACGATCGTCGGCGGCAAAAGTAAGCCCGCTGAGCGCGACGCCGGCATCGTATTGCTGCAACAGGCGGCCGCTGCTGGCGTCAATTATGCTGGCACTGTTGCCATTGATCACAGCAAGAAGCGAACCGCTTGCTGAAAATGCCATATGCGTCGCAGTTGCACCGTCTATGTTGAATGTAAATGGCATGGGCTCACCATTCGCCGAACGCCAGACTTTCAATGTATTGTCTTCGGCAAGACTGGCGACAAACCGGCCAGTCGGGTCAATACTCAACAGTTTTATCCCGGCACGATGGCCAACAAAACTGACCCCATCACTAATGCGGGTAATATCATCAATCGTGCTGTCCGCAGGCAATACATGAACGTGCCCACTCGAATCACCGATGGCGACAAAGGATGCGTCCGGCGACGCTGTCAGAATGCGATCTGCGGCGGCGGTCCAGACCACGTGTCGCTCAGACTGCTGTGGGCGACTTTCCAGTAGATTGATCGCCGGTACGCGCCAGAATCGCGGCCGCGTGCTGGCACTGCCCGTCAGCAACATTTGTTCATCGTGACTGAACGCCAGGAAGTCCGCTTCTTGCCCGGTTTTTCGCACGCCCAGCGGCGGACCCACCAGACGCCCGTCATCGTTACTGTAAATCTGGAATCCAATCTCCGGCATGCCAACGGCAACCAGGTTTCCTGAAGGTGAAAACGACAATTGCCAGGCACCGCGACCGCTCTGTTCCACCAACGGCAATTGCGGTTTTTCAATGTTCCACAAGCTGACGCCGGCATCCGGATAAACGGCACCCAGCGATCGACCATCGGCTGACATGCGTATATCGCTCGGTTGCGCAGGCAAATCGAACTGACCTAACAATGCCTGCGACTCGAAATCCCAAACCCGAATCGCTCGGTCAAAATCCGCAACGGCAACCCGTCGGCCTGCAGCATCAATTGCAAGCAGCGACGGCGCGCCGGCCACTGTAAGTTCAGCCGCCTTGCGGCCGTCATCGAGGTTCCAAAGCTCAAGTTGTGTCTCGATATCGCCACGTCGCTCGACGAATAAACCAGTCCCATCGGGCGTCAATACAGCGCGTGTGCTCGCCGCACCAACAGCGAGACTGTCAACGCGGTCGCCGCTCAGGGTATCCCACAGGTTCACACTATCCTGGGAGGCCGTGACCAGGCGGCGCGCTGTCGCATCGAGACCAATGGGTATCTCACTCTCCGGCAACGCAATGGCTCGCACAGGTTCGGCGAACGTCAGATCCCAGATCCTGGCGCTGTCGCTTTGCATCGCACGCGCAACGGCGTAGCGGCCCGTGCGGTCAAACCAGATGTTCTCTGTCTCTTTCTCAACCGGGTCCGGAATATTCAGGCCGCGCTGGAAGTATTCAACGGCGCCCTGTGAATTGAGTTTCAAATTCCACCCGACAAGCTGGCCAGCGACGCCCATGGCCTCATCACGCACACTGATACTCCAGGTACCGCTGAGGCTTTCACCGCGCAGTTCCTGCAACTGCGCCGCCGTAATACGAATATCATCGCCGCTGGATGCACTTTCGAGCCCGGTTTCGACTTCGACCGCCCGGCCCGACGGTGCAATTATCTTGATGCGCAGATCGCCAAGGCGCGCGTGGCTTATATTCAACGTGAGGCCAATGCGACTAACCGCACCTTCACGATCAACGGCGACGCGTCTCACCAGCGGACTGACCTCCAAAGCCGTTACTGACCAGGCTTCTCGTCGCTGCAAGCCCTGTGGCGTATACGAAAACTGATTGATGGTCGCGCCCGCCGCGTTCGTCAAGATCATACCCAGAGGGTCAAATACGGTGCTACCGGACGGCAGGTCGGGTAGCGTGTGCAGCAGTAACGGATAATCATTCCCCAACAGCGCGGCTGCGCGTTGCCGCCGCTGCGCGGTGGACAAAACCAGGGACTGGAGGCTCGCCAGCAGCGCCTCGTCCCGATTCTCGACACGCAATGCGGATCGGGTACGTCGGTCCCAGAAGCTGGCTTCGAATTCGTCAGCAAGTCGGCCCGGTTCCTCAAGCCGCGACGCCAGATCGGCGAGCTGACGAATCTCCTCATAGCTGTCCGAAGCCATAGCCCGCTGCTGCAGGAATCCACGAAAAATGTTCTCTGCCTTAACTGCATGACCCGGAAAGGATCGCAAATTCTCGTAAGCGGAGGTCGCAGTCTGCAAGTCGACAGCCGCAGCGGCCAGCGTCTGCGTATAGGGTCTCGGCAGCCATTGTGTGTACCAGAACGGAATTAATGTCAGGAGCAGGATAACGCCGACTACGATTGCCGGTACTTTCAGGCGAGTTGGCAGATTTTCGTTTGCCCAGCGCGCGGTAAACACCGCACTGTAGGTGCGGTTGCGCACCCGCACATTGCTCTCTGCATCTATGACAAGCAAACCTATTGCCATGAGTCGTCGCTGGTCAGGTGAACCAAGATCGGCAGCGACCTTGATGCCCTTGCGAATTTTGCCGTACAGGTTTAACAAGGATTCGCAGTGCTTCGCATCTCCCGCAATCGCCCGATGTATATGGCTCATATGCGGTTCGCTGTGCAACGCTGCTCGACCTGCCAACTGATTGTGTACCAGCCGGTCGACAAGCTCATCGACGTCTTCAGTTTGCGGTTCGCGCGCAACTGCACGTGCCAGTTTTTGTGTCAGATAGGGCTGTCCGTTCGTCCAGTAGAAAATACGATCAAGCGCCTTTTCGGCCACCTCGCGTTCGCGATTCATTTCAGTCGCGAACAAACTGATCTCCGACCGGCTGAAGTCGTCAAGCGGAATTTGCTGAGTGACATTGAACGGCGACAATTCAGCTTGCTGCAGCAGGCTGACCGGATCGCATTCGCCAAGCAAGACAAAACTAAGACGAGAAAAATCGGGATCGGTCGTACGAGCATTGTGTGCGGATCGAATACTGGTCAGTAGCTGATCAGCGTAATCAAGATTCTCAATGCACTGAATCTCATCGACGAAGATGACAACCTGCTCGGGCACATTTTGCAGCACGACCTCGGCATAAAACTCATACAGGCGCTGGCGGTTACTCAGTATGGACTTGTCCTGCCACCATTCCTGCAAGTCAAATCGAATGCGTAGCTGCCGCAAGAGTCGATACGCGACACTGTAGTACCAACGCCCTGCGTCAGTAATGCCATCGCGATCGCTGAGTTGCGCCAGGTCGAGAACAGCGATCTTGATACCATTGCCTTCAAGCCGTGCACTGCAAGCAGCAATCAAACTGGACTTTCCGCTGCGGTCCGGTGCGACGACGTGCGCGTAGCGGCCTGACTTAACCGCCTTATACAACAGATCGTCTGCGCGCCGACTAATGTAACCGGCGCGCACCGCATGCAACGCGGTGCCGACGCTGAAAAACTCGCCCGTCGCGTCCAGGTTGACGCGATGCTCGTCAGGATTGATGTCGGTGGAATCCCCTGCCACGCTTCGTCCCTCTAAAACGGTTAAGGTATTCTCTGTATTTTCCGCGGCCGCTGCCAGTGCAAGATCGAAAGCTACTGAAAAAAGACCTGTTTGGTGAGGTTTGGCGCATCGAGGACGCTGGGCAGAAGGCGATATTGCGCGATACACGCGCTGCGCGCTGGTGGCTTGCGTGGCTCGCGCGCGGGCTGTTGCGGCGCGAGTCAATGGCGCTAAAGGTACTGCAGGGCATTGACGGCGTACCGCAGTTTGTCCGCAGTGATGGTTATATGCTGGTGCGCAGTTTTATGTGCGGCACGCCGATTTTCGAAGGTCGGCCAGACAGTGCGGAGTTTTTCCGGGATGCTGCGAGACTCCTTAGACGCATGCATCGCGCCGGTGTCGCGCACAACGACCTGGCCAAGGAACCCAATATCCTGCTGCGACCCGATGGACGTCCGGGCTTCGTCGACTTCCAGCTTGCGTCATGCTCGTCAAGGCGAGGACGCATATTCAGAATTGCTGCACGTGAAGATATTCGTCACCTCCTCAAACACAAACGGACGTATCGCGCCGACTTGTTGACGATGCGCGAGAAGAATATCCTGGCAACACCGTCGCCGCTGTCACGCGCGTGGATGGCCACTGGCAAACGGCTTTACCTGTTTATTACCCGGCGCATCTTCGGTTGGTCCGATCGAGAGGGTGCGGCTGACCGGGGCCGTCCGGACTGACCTTTGTTCCCGACTTTGGGTATACTCGCGCTGCAACAATTTGAGAGGATAAAAAGTGGACTATTGCCATCAACACAACCTGGTTGATCCGGAAACAGCCGGACTGGAGCGTCCGTTTGGAATCCGCGTCACTCTTCCGGAAAATGATACGCTCCGAAACGTTTTGGGCGATAGCTGGGAGCGCATGCACTGGTATGCCACTGAGCAGGAGCGTGATTCCGCCTTCGAGAAAATGGCAACGCGTCACGGCTACTACAGGACGACTGACGCACCCACGCAGGTGCTCGAAAAAATAAGCCGCTGAGCATTTAGCGGGGCGGCGTACCGATGAACAGGTAAAAGTTTGTCTGCCCGTGTTCCGCGAAGCCTGCAGCCAGGAATATCGGTCCGAAAAACGAATCCATTCCGACAAAGATGCTGCCGTTGATGCGCATTGAGTCAAGATCCATGTCGGACCGGGTTTGCCAGACGTTGCCTGCCTCAGCTGACACACCGAGGTAAATTGGCGTTTCGAACAGGTCGCCGGTGGTCTCCCCGACACGCCGGTAATAGAGCAGTCGTGCAAGGCCCGCATGCGGTCCGGTAATTTCACCGCGCTCGAGTCCGGATAAATTCAGGAACCCGCCCATCGGAAAAAAGTCCTGCACTGTGTTGTCCGAACTCAGGGTGGTCGCATAACGCAGGCCGAGTTGCAGGCTGCTCTTGCCACGGCTCCAGGTCTGGGCAAAATCACCTTCTATTGTGTCAAATTTATTGTCGGCACCGAGACCCGGCCTGGACAGGTTCCAGACAATGTCTGCAAAGCTGCCCTTTCTCGGGAATCGCGAACTGTCAGCTGAATCGAAGCGCAGCCGCGCAAAGACGCCACCGGTGTCGAAGTCGATTCCCGTCAGTGATGGGTCGCCGACTTTCACTCTCGCATCCCCAACGCCGCGATATGCACCAACCCGAAACTCGCCCACGGTGCCAAGCTCACGCCCTATATCCAGACCAAAATCGCCTTCGGAAACACGATAACGTGCGATCGCGTCATCCATCGTGAAAATGTTCAGGTTGGACTGTTGTACCAGCACACGTGGCGCTACAAACCAACGGGAGTCAAAACTCAGTGGCTGGTAAAACTCGCTGAGTAACTTAGGGTCCGTCCCCAGCTGCAGATCAGTGCGCCACTCGGCACCGAGCCGGTTCAAACCACCCCGCGTCAGCCTGCCAGCCAGATTGAATGCCGTCGAGCCTTCAAAGTCATCTTCCAGCGACAGACCGAACTGCAGAAAATTCGGTCCCCAACTCTTCGAGACGGCTCGATACTCGACACCGGTTTTACCATCCTCTTGCAGCAGCCGATAACCAACGTGCTCGTACAGCTGCAGACCGTGCAGGCGATTGGCATTTCTTGCCAGTACCGATGCGTCGATTGGATCACCGGCTTTGACCGATAAACGCGATTCGAGCACCTGTTGTGACAGCTTGCCGTCGTGCACCACACGCACAAACGCGAGCCTCCCGGATTCACTCTGTACCGGCTGTCGACCAGCGAGGTAAGCCTGCCAGTCTTCCGCTGACAGGGACAGCGCCTGCAATTGCGGCTCCTGCGCAAGTACCGCCAACCGGCCGGGCTCCAGCGTTTCGCCAATATTGCCGAAGTCACTCGACGCGTAGACGCCCAGTTTCGGTCGGATCAGTATGTCTTCCGGTGCCATCGATTCGATCTGTCGCAGTGTCTCCTTGCGAATCATGATCGTCAGCATCTGTTCCGAGATTGTCAGAACGGATTCAAGTTCGTCTGACTTGTAAAGCGGGAATTCAACGTCGACGGCAATAATGACATCGACGCCCATGTCTTTCATGACATCAATGGGAAGGTTGCCGACGATTCCGCCGTCGACCAGCAAGCGATCACCAATCCGCGCAGGCGAAAATACTCCTGGCACAGACATGCTTGCCCTGATGGCTGCTGTCAGGTCACCGCTGTCCAGGACTACCGCTTCACCCGCGACAATATCCGAGGCGATGGCGCGAAAAGGTATGGGCAGGTCATCAAAATCGCGTATATGAGATGCCGACAATGTGAGTTCCCGCAGCAGCTGGTCGAGCTTCTGACCCTGGATGACCCCCTTGGGCAGCAACAGGTCACCGCCGCGAACGCCGAGTTCGAAGTTGATCGGAAACTCCCGCTCATCCTGCTTGCGTCGAAAACTTAAGTCTTCGCGACCTGGCTTGTCGGACAATGTGCCGATCCAGTCAACTGACCCAACCAGCGCCTCCAGTGCATCCGCGTCGACTCCGGTTGCGTACAGGCCGCCGACTATGGCCCCCATGCTCGTACCGGCAATCGCGTCGATCGGAATTTGCAGGCGCTCCAGTTCCTTCAATACGCCAATATGTGCCCCTCCGCGTGCGCCTCCACCGCCGAGAACCAGGCCGATTCTGGGCCGCTGCACTTCTGCTGGCGTCGCAACCTTAGCCTCCGCGTGCGCTGCTCGCGGTGCTGTGCACACCAGAGCAAGCAGCAGCAACAGCTGTCCCCATTTGATGTATTTATGAATCATTGTTGTGCCTGGTAAATGCCGAGACGACCAGTGCAGGATTATAGTGACTGCTTCGCTGCGTGTCCCTGCATCAGGCAATTCGCAATGAATCGGCGTATTCGAGCAACTCACGGCTTTGCGCCGCCAGCGTTGTCTCGTCCCAGCGCATTTCCCGGGCTGCAACTTGAGCAATCGCATCATAAAGCAGCCTGCCCTGATCCGGATCGAATCCGACCATCATCCGGCGAAACACAATGTCCGTCAGCGTCTGCGCGAACTCCTCGCGTATTGCCAACAGCACTTCGGCAACAAGGTGCTCGCCATCCTGATTCAACGTCTTGCGCGCGCCCGGATCAGCACTAGCCAACTCGGCAATCGCAAGAGCCCGGCCGCCATAGACGGATAGCAGCCGCTCAACTGCAACGTCGGACACCAGTGCGCATTCCTGTAATTTCTCGCGAGCACGATCGACGCCCCATGCACCGGGAAGGATCGTATCTGCAGTACGACATTGCGGCAGTTTACGGCGCAACACGCGTGCAAGCTTATCAACCGTTTGTTCTGCCAGGTTTCGATAAGTCGTCAACTTGCCGCCGATAATCGTTATCAATCCTTTTGCAATATTACGGTTTGACTTGATGATATGCCGTCGCGTAATTGCTGACTCCGGACCTTTTTCGCGCCGCGGCAGAGGTCTGACTCCCGCATAAGCATAGTGGATGTCGCCAACGTCGAGACGCGCGTCCGGAAACACACGGTTCGTTTCACTTAACAGATAGTCGACTTCGTCCCGGCTGGCGCGAATGCAGTCCAGGCTGCCGTCATAGCGAATGTCCGTCGTGCCGATCAGGTACTGCCCATGCCACGGAATAATAAATATCGGTCGACCATCTGCCTCTGCTTCCACATAGAAAGCATCGTCAGGCGCACCGGCAAACGGCCCGACAACGATGTGACTTCCCTTAGTGCCCCCAATGAAGGGATTAACCTTCTGTGGTGCACCCTGCAAAACGTCATCAACCCAGGGGCCCGCCGCATTGACGACGGAACGAACGGCAATCTCGCACTCGGTCCCGTCGCGATCTACATACTTGAGTGACGCAACCCGCCCATCCCTTTCACCAATAGCCGTTACTTCGCAGTAAGTCAGAATTTTCGCACCGGCTGAGCGGGCCGCCAGCAGGTTTTCCAGCACCAGTCGTTCCGCAAACATTACCTGTGCATCCGAGTATCGTGCGGCACCGAGCAAGCCCTGGTCGCGAAGACCCGGAACTTCCGCACGAATCGCTTCCCGGCCAAGCATGTCGTGGCCGGGCATTTCCTTGCCGATGGATAAAAGATCGTAAGCAATCATACCCAGTCGGACCAGCCACTTGCCCCGCCTGGCGCCGGAAAACACCGGAATACTGATGCGCAGCGCTTGTACAAGGTGGGGCGCGATTCGGCGCAGTGTGCGCCGCTCATGCAATGATTCGTAAACCAGCGGGATCTCACCGTATTCGAGATAGCGCAGCCCGCCGTGAATCAGTCGACTCGATACCGCCGACGTTCCACTGCACATGTCGTTCTTGTCGAGGATGATTACCTTGAGCCCCCGCAGCGCTGCGTCCCGGGCGATGCCGGCACCGTTTATTCCGGCACCGACAATTGCAACATCGTATGCCGTGTCCGCCCCGCTCATACGGGTCGCACCTGCCCGTCGCCGCGGACGAGGTACTTGTAGCTCGTCAATTGCTCGGCACCGACCGGTCCTCGTGCGTGAATTCGGCCTGTCGCAATGCCAATTTCCGCGCCCATACCGAACTCACCGCCGTCCGCAAACTGCGTCGACGCGTTGTGCATGACAATCGCACTGTCGACATCGCGCAGGAATCGCTCTGCAGCGTTCTCGTCCGTGGCAATAATGCACTCCGTATGTCCCGAGCCATAGGTAGCAATGTGATCAATCGCCGCATCAATATCGGCAACCACGCGTAGGGATACAATGGCGTCGAGATATTCGGTACGCCAGTCTTCGTCGCTGGCCGCAATCACGCCGCGACACCGCTCGACGACCGTCGCATCACCACGAACTTCGCAGCCGCTGTCCCTGAGAGCTTTGCAAATATCCGGCAACAAAGAAGCTGGCGCATCACTGTCAATCAGGATTGTTTCGGCCGCACCGCATATACCGGTACGACGCAGCTTGGAATTCAGAACGACCTGCCGGGCAACATCCGCATCAGCCGACCGATGCAGGTAGACATGACAGATACCTTCCAGATGCCCGATAACCGGAACCCGGGCTTCTTTTTGTACGCGTTCGATCAGGCTTCGGCCACCGCGGGGCACGACAACGTCAAGCCACTGCGCCATTTCCGAGAGCAGGAAACCAACGGCTGCGCGATCGCGTGTTGGAACCATCTGCACACTGTCCGCAGGCAATCCTGCTGACGTGAGGCCCGCAACGATGCAGGCATGAATTTGCAGGCTGGAGTGATAGCTGTCGGAGCCGCCGCGCAAGATAACAGCGTTGCCGGACTTGAGGCAGAGCGCCGCCGCGTCAGCCGTCACATTGGGTCGACTCTCGTAGATAATACCGATAACACCAAGCGGTACGGTGACCCGTTGGATTTGCAGCCCGTTGGGACGTGGCCACTCCTGCACGACCCGACCGATCGGATCGGGCATCGCGCTGATCGTCTCGAGCCCGGTCGCCATCGCCTGCACGCGCTCTTTGTCCAGCAACAATCGATCCAGCAGCGATTCGCTGACACCGCGTTTGCTTGCAGCCCGGATGTCCTGCTCGTTTGCCGACAGAATGCGGTCCTGACCCGCCAGCAACTCCGCGGCCGCATGGTTTAACGCGTCACTTCGTTGCTGGCTCGTGGTCATGGCCAGCGTCTTCGCGGCGCGCCTGGCGCCGACGCCTAATTCACGCATCAACGACTGGATTTCCTCGCCTGCTTTATTCATTGTCAAACAACACCAGGTCATCATGATGTACGACGACAGACCGACCGCGATACCCCAGCCTGGATTCAATCTGCTCCGACTGGCAGCCAATCAGGCGCGCTGCCTCGGCGTGCGTATACTCTGCCAGGCCGCGGCCGATTTCTGAACCGCTTGCGCTTTTCAGCGTGACGACATCACCGCGCTGGAACTCGCCATCGACTCCGGTGACGCCAACCGGTAACAGGCTGCCGCCGGCACCTAATGCAGCTACAGCGCCATCATCAATTATCACTTCACCGCTTACTTCCAGTCGACCCGCAAGCCATTGCTTGCGCGCCGCTGCCGGCGTTCCGGCCGAGCGGAATACCGTACACCGGCCGCCACTGTTCAGTGTGCGCAACGGATGCATTTCCACGCCGCTCGACACGAACGTCGAGCACCCGGCATGAGTCGCAATTTTTGCCGCTTTGACTTTGGTTGTCATGCCCCCGGTGCCCGTACCGGTTCGCGTCTCACTCGCCATCGCCTCGATTTTTTCATTGATCCCGTTAACTTCAGGAATATGCTTTGCTGCGGAATCGACTCTTGGATCCGCTGAGTACAGCCCGTCGACATCCGATAACAGGATCAGAGCATCGGCCATGACCAGTTGTGCCACCCGGGCCGCCAGACGGTCATTATCACCGTAGCGGATCTCCTCAGTCGCAACGGTATCGTTCTCGTTGACGATAGCGACGACCGACCTTTCCAGTAACTTGCTGAATGTGCGTCGGGCATTCAGGAATCGCCGGCGGTTTTCGGTATCGCCCGGCGTCATGAGGATTTGTGCCGTTTGCAGACCGACGCTGGCCAGTGCCTCCTGGTAGCTGTGCATCAGCTGTATTTGTCCAATAGCCGCAGCGGCTTGCAGGTCATCGAGACGCGCACGGCGCTTATCGATTGACAGTGCATTGCAACCGATGGCAATCGCACCCGACGAGACAATCGTTACCTGGTGGTTGTCGCGGCACAGGTCGCCGATATCCTCAGCCAGCGAGTGTAGCCAGCCCTGGTTCAGTCGGCCCTGCTCATCAACCAGCAACGACGAGCCGACCTTGACGACCAGGCGGCGAAATGCGGATAGCACGGGCACAGCTAGCTGACGTGCAGGTGCTGTCGATCGAACGACGACAACGTAACCTCGCCTTTTGACACGGCAACCGAGCCGCTGCGGGCAACAGCAGAAATTTCACCGATTTCCGCTGCTTCGGCAACGAAGGCGGCGACTTCTTTTACACGACCTGTCAGCTGCAGCGTGCAACTCACTTGCGCGTCGTCAAGTATTTCAGCGCCGTACTGCTTGGCCAGCTTCAGGACACGTGCAAGACCGCCGGTACCGAGCTTCAGTTTGATTATCGCCAACTCACGCTCAAAGTGTTCACCGAGAGTCATGTCATGAATATTTATAACGTCAACGAGTTTGGCAAGTTGTGCGTTCAATTGCGCAATGGCAGCATCCGAACCGGATACGACAAGCGTGACCCGTGACACACGCGGATGGTCGGTTGGCGCAACATTCAGTGTTTCGATGTTGTAGCTACGCGAAGAAAACATGCCCGTCATGCGTGTCAGGGCGCCGACTTCATTTTGTAATAGAACAGAGATTACGTGTCGCATGGGTCTAAAAAACTTCTCGGCGGAATGAATTACGAATGAAACTATCTGTGCTGCATTTATCGCGGATGGTGGCGCAGGCAGTCCAGTATTGCAATGCCACAAAATTTAGTAAACACTCGCGCGAAAGCTCTCGAACAATTTCTTAGCACCTTGCAATGAAACAGCAGTCGAATACGGTTCAAATTGAACGCCACGCACTTGCGGGCAAAGCCATGTCTGGTGCCGAAGCGGTTATACAGGTACTGGCCGACGAAGGCGTCAATACGGTGTTTGGATACAGCGGCGGCGCGATCCTGCCAATTTATGACGCTGTCTTCCGCTTTAACGAATCGCATCAAAAACCTGACCATGACCCCGAGATGCGGCTGGTTGTCCCAGCCAACGAACAAGGTGCCGGGTTTATGGCGGCAGGCTTTGCGCGTGCCAGCGGCGATGTCGGTGTCGTCATGGTGACCTCGGGGCCCGGGGCGACCAATACCGTTACGCCGGTGCGCGACAGCATGGCCGACTCCGTCCCACTCGTTGTCATCTGCGGCCAGGTCCCGTGTGCTGCTATAGGAACCGATGCATTCCAGGAAGCCCCGGTCGCCGCGATCATGGGTGCCGTCGCCAAGCATGTTTTCCTGGTGACCGATCCGGAACAACTTGAAGAGACGGTCCGCAGTGCATTTGAATTAGCACGCACCGGCCGTCCAGGTCCTGTCGTAATAGATATCCCCAAAGACGTGCAGAATTCGCAAATTGAATACAAAGGACAGGGTGTACTGACCCTGCCGGGATACAAGAACCGGCTGTCTGCCGTGACTCAAAATCGACTGGGCGACGCCGAGTGCGAGCGCTTCTACGCGATGCTTTCGGAATCGGAACGCCCTTTGATTTATGCCGGCGGCGGCGTGATCAATGCCAATGCAACCAAGGCTATGCGCCACCTGGCTAACGAGTATGGCATCCCGGTGACAACGACATTGATGGCACTCGGCGCAAGCGACACCCGGCACCCGCTTGCGCTGCATATGCTTGGCATGCACGGAGTGGCGTCAGCTAATTATGCTGTCGAAGACTGTGATTTCCTGATTGCCATCGGCGCGAGATTCGACGACCGCGTCGCCGGCAATGCCGCAAAATTCAGTCCGCGCGCAAAGTACATTGCTCAATTTGATGTGGACTCGGCCGAGATCGGCAAGGTCAAGCGCGTAGACTGGCATCACGTTGGTGTCTTGCAGACTGATCTCGTCGACATACTGGAATATGGTCGCCGCATACAGTTTGGCAAAAGCTTCGCCACGTGGCACGAGGAAATCGCCGGCCTGAAAAAAGAGTACGCATTGAATTTCGACCGCGAAAACGAACTCATTCAGCCGTATGCGATTATTGAAGAAATCAATAAACACGCCAAAGGTGAAGCCATAATCTCCACTGGCGTTGGCCAGCATCAAATGTGGGCCGCGCAGTACTTTGATTTTCGCGAACCCCGCTTGTGGCTAACCTCTGGCAGTATGGGAACGATGGGCTTCGGACTGCCAGCCGCCATCGGCGCACAGTTTGCCCGCCCCGATCGTGTCGTTATCGACATCGACGGCGACGCCAGCATCCGTATGAATATTGGTGAGCTCGAGACCGCAACCACCTACAATCAGCCGATCAAGGTCATCGTTCTGAACAATTTCGGCGACGGCATGGTTCGCCAGTGGCAAAAGCTGTATTTCGATGGGCGCATGTCAGGTAGCGACAAGTCACTGCACAACAAGGACTTTGTCAAAGCCGCCGAAGCGGACGGCTTTAAATACGCGAAGCGCCTCGACAAGAAACAGGACATTCCTGCCGTCATCAGCGAGTTCATGCGATTTGACGGGCCGGCGTTCCTCGAGGTGATTATCGATCGCGATGCCGGCGTTTACCCGATGGTCGGCCCCGGTCAGGGCTACGAGAACATGATCACCGGCGATTTTATCAAGTCCCGTTCGAAGCCCAACGACGATTCACCGGGCCCGAGTGAGATGTTTTAGAGAATCGCACCCGGCCTTTATAAGCCACCCGGACCACAATCGTTTTCGAGATAGTCGATTATTGATTCGTACAGGTCTTCGCGGTGCCGGTACGACAGCGTAGTCAGGCTATGACCTGCACCCTCAAGCTCCAGCGTCGCGTAGTCCTTGCCGTGCCACTCAAGAAGTTTGTGAAACTGCTCGGTATCGTCGGACGCAACACGCTGGTCAGCACTGCCGCGCACCAGCAATAGCGGCGCATACAACTGTTCAACGATATCCAGTACCGAGTCGTTATCACTCCACAGGCGTATTTGTGCTTCGTCTCCGACGCCCCGGAGCCGGTACTGTCGGTCGTGGACGTACTTTTGTGGCGCGAGGATAGCAGCGCCGGCAATCGCACACTGGTATATCTGCTGTTCCCGCGATGCAGCCAGCAACGCAGCATAGCCGCCGTACGACCAACCGAAAATTGCAATCCTGTCGGACCTGGCCAGGCCGCGACGCACAAGTTCTTTGGCACCGGCATCAAGGTCCCCGTGCATGGCTGAGCTTTGCTGGCTGCTGCGCTCGAATGCCGCACGATGAAACTGCTTGCCATAGCCGAGCGAGCCCCGGTATTGCGGCTGCAAAACTACGTAACCATTGTTCGCCAACAGCTGTGCCCACTCATCGAACACAATTGCCTCCTGAACGAACGGCCCGTCATGGGGCAGTACAACCAGTGGGAACGGAGGCTTGCCTTGCGGAACAGTCAGGTACGCAGGAATCGACTGACCATCCTGTGCCCTATAGTCGATGTATTGAATGTCGACCAAGGACCTGCTCGGCAGCAACGGCTGGCTGCCACCCACTGCCTGCAATTTGGCTTCGTGTAGCAGGTAGAAAGTTCCAGGGTCACGTGGTCCGGCATTGTGAACAGTCATCGTCGCGCCGTCCCGCGAGCGGCTATTGATATCTATTACATGCGCATAAGGAATCGCATATTGCAGCCGCTCGTAGGTCGCCTTTTCGACTGCATCGAAGTATTCGACGTGCAGCTTGTCCTTGAAGTAACTAACGCCTGTAACCAGGTGTGGGTTTTTCCATTGATTGCTGTGGTACCGCACTCCATAGACGTCCACGTCTTCGCGGCGCGCGACCAACTCGTCAAAACTACGGGTATTGACGTTGAACGACCACAGTCCGATTTTATCGTGACCATTGTTGGCACGTACCAGCAGGTGATCGGCCTTTGTGAGGTCAATGCTTTCCACAGCAAACACATCCGCGTCCCCGGCGCCCATCCGCATGACTTCGGTCCAGCCGGTCCCGCCGGGCGAGCGCCAGTACCAGATAAACTCGTCTTTAGTCAGATCAACTCCGCGCGCCAGCCACTCCTTGCCTCGCGCGTCGAATTCAAAATTGCCAAGAATGGCTTTGCCACGAACGCGAAGTTTCAACGCGCCACTGTTCAGGTCGAGCTCCCAATACGAACGAGGACGAAACCTGGATGGCAGCGCTGCCGCCGGCGTACCGGCAGAATATTCTGCAAACGAAATTATGATCTTGTCGGATTCACCAGGCAGCAGTTCTTCGATTGTCCCTTCAACACCTTCGAGGATTCGCAGCTTTTCCGATTCCACATCGGCCACTGCGATCCGGTTGCCGCGATCCGTTCGATCGTCAGCGCCAGCGTCGGGCCCGGCGGACTCGCCCATACCGAGCACGACCTTGGTATCGCTTAGCCAATGGAATTCCACGACATTCATCTTTCGTTTACCGATCGTGTACGGCTTCTTGCCCAGATCGGCAGAGCGGTAGATTTCGACGACGGCATTGGCCTTATTCGAGCGAATCTTGAGCAGACCGACATAGGTGCTGTCAGGCGATACCTGTGCGTCAAGGACGCCTTCGCGCGATACCCAACTTTCCAGGGGCAGCGGCTCGCGTGCAACCTGCGCCACGACATTATCGGCAGTCAATAGACCCGCGATTAAAACACTACTCAGGACAATGTATTGCGACTTCATACAACACCTCGAAAAAAACCCGCGAGGCATGCCTCGCGGGTTCCATAGTACTCAATCGAAATACCGGGTACGAAGCGACTGCGTCGCAGTCCCGCGAACCCGAAAGGATTCGTCTGAAACTTTAGCGTGACGCGTTCATCCTGCCCAGGTCATCCGCGATACCACCGGGTCCGCAATCGTTAGCGAGAAAATCGATGATTGATTGATACAGCTCGATCTGGTGCTCGAAGAAAAGGGTGTTTGAGAAATGGTCGGCGCCATCCAGCTCAACAAATTTGTACGGCTTGCCGAGCCTGTCGAGCTCTTTGTAATAAATTCTTGCCTGTACCGGTTGCACACGCTGGTCGACACTGCCGTGAATCATCAGAATCGGCACATTCACTTTTTCGACATTGTCGATTGGGTTCAAGGCACCATTGCGATACTCAATTTGCTCAATTTCCGTAGAACCTCGGAACCAAGCTTCATTCGCAATGGTGTTCACCTGTTTGATCATGTCGGTCACGGCCGCACCCGCGATTACACACTGGTAAATCTGCGGCTCTCGCGATGCTGCCACCAATGCGGCATAACCGCCGTACGACCAACCGAACATGGCTAGCCGGTCCGGATCTGCGTAGCCTTTCTCAACCAGGAACAAGGCACCGTCGTCCTTGTCATCCTGCATTTTGTAACCCGCTTCACTACCATCCTTCCAGGACGACAGGTAGTGCTCCATGCCGAAACCCTGCGAACCCCGGTACTGGGGCTGCAATACCATGTAGCCATTGTTTGCGAGCATCTGAGCCCATTCGTCGTAGACAATGGTTTCGTGGATAAACGGCCCGCCGTGCGGCAATACGATTAACGGAAATGGTGGCTTGCCATTTGGTACCGTCACGTACGCTGGAATTTTGCGGCCATCGCGAGATTCGTAGTAGATGAATTTAACGTCGGCAAGGTCCTCACTGGCGATCAGTGGCTGCTTGCTGCCGATCGTCGTAAATTCACCATTGCGATACAGGTAATACGTGCCAGGATCCCGCGGCCCCGAGTTGTAAATAGTCATCGTCTTGCCATCACGGGAACGTGACGAAATATTCAGATAGCTCGCATTCGGCACCAGGCTTTCAAGCTGCGCATAGGTCGCACCTTCGATCTCATCGAACCACTCGGTATGCAGCTTGTCCGTGAAATAGGTCACCCCGGCGATGCTGTCCGACTTGGTCCAGTTGTGACTGTTAAACCGAACGCCGTAAATATCGACATCATTTCGCTGGTAAATTTGTTCCTCAAATTTGCCGGTTTTCGTATTGAGTGACCACAATCCAGCGGTATCGGTGCCGTTCTGGAAACCTACCAGGACATTGCCGGGAACTGCTTCATCCTTGCCGAAAACCGCGAATGTTTCGAAGCGGTCTTCGTCCAGGCGAAAAATCTCATTCCACTTTTTGTCCCCTTTCTCGCGGTAGTACCACAAGTATTCCTTACTGCTGCGATCGAAGCCTCGTGCCAACCATGGATCGCCATCCGCATCGAACTCCACCTGTCCCATTGACAGCTTGCCTTGCAGCAAGAGCTCCTTGGCACCGGTCTTGAGGTTTAACTTGTAGTACGCACGTGGGCGAAACGATTCACTGATATTCAGGCTGTTATCGGTGCCCGGAATGGTTGAAATAATAATGCGGTTCTTTTCATTGGGCAGGACGTGTTCGACACTGGGATAGCCGACATCAAATTCGTCAAATTGCTTTGTGGCGACATTCAACAAAGCAATCTTGTTCTCATAAACACCTTCGTTTTGCCCGTCGATCTTGTCGCTCATTTTCTGGCGAAATACGACGACAATGTCTGTATCACTGACGAAACCATAGGAGGTGATTTCCATAATCTCGGAATCGACCGCCAGCGGTTTCTTGTCCATATCAGCCGCTTCGTGGACGAACAGCACCGGGTTGCCATTCTTGCTCAGTATTTTCAGCATCGCGACGTACTTGCCGTCGGGCGATACTTCCACGTTCGAGACCACATCACGCAACGCGAAGTATTCGAGAGGATACGGTTCATTCGCGGCAGCTGCTTGCGCAGGCAGCGCCAGCATTAAACTCAAGAGAAAAAAGACAACTGGCTTCAGATGGATAGTATTCGTCATCGCTTGTATCGCCTTTCCGGGTTCCGGTTTTTCATACAAAAACAGCCTGCGAGATGACTCCCGCAGGCTGCTAATTCTAGCAAATATCAGGTGCTAATCTTATTCAAATCTCGCTGCAACGTTGACAAAGTAAGAACGGCCATTGACGTCGTAGCCGGAACCAAACGGCACATTCCAGCCTGAGAATACGACGCGCCCATCAACTTTAGGCGGCGCCTCATTGAGTACGTTGCGTGATCCAACGCCGAACGTCCAGACATCACCGTAGTAGAAAACCGATACGTCATGTCGGAAGTAGTTATCCGCCCAGCCGACCGGACGACAATCGACGTCGCCCTCGGTCTCACCGAGGCAGGTCTTGCCGTTTTCCGCATCCAGCCAATTGCTGTACGGGTACGCCGCCAACAAGTCCGGGTCGGCCCGAACCGAGCCGAGGTATCGTGTTGACCACGTGAGGCGGAAATCGTCGATGTCGGCACGGAACACGCCCTGACCTTCCCATTCCGGCAGGCCAAATTCACCGAGATCGCTGTCGACACTTGGCGCACCGCCATCAAGAGGAATAAACACGTCAGAGAACTCAAGCTTGCGATTCACCGTAATGTCCGAGCTGAAATCGACAGCCCGGCCAAAGACCTGCGTCGGCCAGTCAAACGCTAACGACAGATCGACGCCACGAGTTTTCAGGGAATCGCGGTTCAGGAAAGCTTCATCGACGTGATCGATCAGGCCATTCGACGGCACACGATGGATATTGGAGCAGTACGGGCTATCCAGTTCCGGGTCGTTGTAGCAATCGAAAATACTGAACGACGAACTCAGCTCGATGATCTCATCACGCAGCTCAACTTCGTAGTAGGTTGCACCGATGGTCAAATCAAAGCTGGAGAAGAACGGCTGTTCCCACGCGAACCCTGCTGTAAACGACTCGGATTTTTCTTCGGTGATACCAACGCCACCGACGCCACCGTAAATCTCCATTGAATACGTCGGCGTTGTATTACCAGCCGCATTGATACCGAGATCAGTAGGGTCGACGCCGTTCGCAATACAGTTGTCGATAACGACCTGCGACCGTGGATCGCCGCTCGGGTCATAGACCGAACCGCCGCCTGGCGCGATCGTCAGAGCGCTTTCCGGAGTCACACAGGGATCTTCGAGTGTCAGGAATCCGGTCGTACCTTCGAGGAAGTTCTCTCGCAGGTTCGGCGCTCGATATGAAGTACCGACGGTACCCTTGATCAACAGCGAATCGACCGGTCGCCAGGCCAGTTTTCCGGAATACGTGTACGCACCGCCGTAAAACTCATCAGACGTATGTCGGGTGGACAGGTTGACAGTTAGCTCCTGGAAGGCCGGCACATTGGCAAGCAGAGGAGCTTCAACTTCAACGAACCACTCTTCGGTGTCTTTCTCACCAACAGCACCTAGATCCCGGAAGAAACCAAACAGCAGACCATCGCGAGCAACGTCATTCGGGATCGAGTCGATCTCGTCATTGCGGTACTCGTAACCAATAGCTGCACCTACCGATCCAGCTGGCAAGTCAAACAGGTCGCCCGTGAAGATCATGTTGATGGACTTCTGCTTGTAAGTGGTATCGAAGGTACGATCTGAAAACAGGTAATCGCGTTCCGCCTGGGTCGCGAAATCGTTGCCGATCAGGCCCTCGTAGAGCGACGGCGCGAACAGGTTCACCGGCACACAGCCATCGTTGTTGCCACAGATAATCGGTGACGATGTATCACCTGGCACTGAGAACCGTGAAGTCTCCAGTGAGTAGGACAGTCGCTCACCATTAATGCCGCGTCGCAACGAGGTACCGGTACCATCGGAAGCGACCAACGCAACATCAAAAGACCAGTTGTCGAACTCACCGAAGCTCAGCTGCGGAATATCGCCGCGAACACCGGCGACGATTCGCAATTGGTCAACTTCAGACCGAACATCGCTGCGATCGCCCTCGACGGAGACCTGCGCCTGCAGCGGTGCCTGCGGCACAGAACCGATCGGCGCAAAGAATGTGTTGTAAACACACTGGTCGATCGTCAAATCGATGCTCAGGCAGAAATCACCGAACAGGGCCTGGAAATCGTCGCTGTAACCCGGATCGGACGTGTAGCCATCAAAGGCGAGACCACAGTCGACACCAAAGCCTTCCGAATTACAGACGTTGTAAGGATTGCTTCCTGGCGCGGTTTCGAACAGCGACGCACCCGGGCTGTAGGCATACGTCTCACGCTTGTTGTACAAGACCTCGACGTACGGTGTGATATTCATTTCGCCGGCAAACGTGTACTCGGCAATTGCCATTGCACTGATGCGTTCCTGCTCCGGGAACAGGTGCGAACTGCCAGTTTCGTTTGTGATGAAGTAGTCGGTGAAATCGACGTCCGGAATACCGTCATCATTCAGGTCGGAAACAACGAAATCCGCTGCTTCGGAAAAGTTCGGAATGCCCGTATTGGTCTCGCCCGGGGTGTAGTAAATAGAACCGAACAACTGTGGGTCCTGATCGAACACACGTCGCGCACCGAAAGCAACGGTACAGGGCGATTTCTTCATGCCGAAGTCATAGTTGTAACCGATCAGCTCGGTACGAATGCTGCCATCGGTCGTTTGCTCGTAATAACTTTCACAACCGGCCGACCAGGGACGATCGTTGCGCTCGACGGGATCGCCTTTCGAATAATCGACAGCAACGCCGAATGAACCGCGATCACTGTTTTTGCCCCAGGCCGCACTGATGGTATTGGTCACGCCACCGGAGTATTCAGGAATGGTTGAATAGCCCTCGAACTCAAAGCCATCAAAGTCTTTGCGAAGAATGATATTCGATACACCCGCAATGGCGTCAGAGCCGTAAACCGACGATGCGCCATCCGTGAGAATTTCGTAACGGTCAACAAGTGAACTCGGAATAATGTTCAGATCCACTGCAAACGGTGCACCTTCAACGCCGACCGGGGCTGCCCGGCGTCCGTTGATCAACACGAGCGTGCGCTGTGCGCCGAGGCCGCGCAGGTCAATCGTCGACGATCCCGGACCGTTGTCCAGAACGAATCCCTGGAACGTAATGTCAATCTGGGTACCTGCTGCAGCGGTCGAATCCTGCAGAATCGTGCTCGGGTCAATCGAGCCGATCTCACGTGAAACCTGACCTGAAATGACCTGCAGAGGTGAAATGCTCGAATAGGTATCGCGCTTCAACCGCGAACCGGTCACTACCACTTCTTCAACCGGCGCGTCGTCACTCAAATCCGCTAACGGATCATCTTCTTCATCTTGCGCAAATGCCGCGGATGACAGACCCATGCCTAAGCTGACTATCGATGCGGTAAATAACTTGAAAACGCGGGAATACCACGCGCTTAGCTCGTCGACTCTCATTTTGGACCCCTTATGCATAATGTATTTTCGGCGGGCCTTATACGCGGCCCTTAGCCGGACTATCGCGGCACGTTTGCGATGGTCATGGAGGCATATGATGCGAAATCACAACAGATAAGTAAATGCCTGCAATCAATAAAGTTGAGACTTTTTGGCGATATGTTGCGTAAACACAACGCCAATTCGAGAGCTCGCGGCAGGCTGCTGGCGCGTTTTCGGTCCAGCTGTGCCCGGCTCGGCCTTGACCCCGCCAACTTGCCTGCTTGAGCCGGGCATTTGCGAGATTGGAAACACCCGGCAAGCTGTCTCGAGCCTGACGTGGTTCATTATTATGTTAAATAATCGAACGAGAGTTAGCCGGATTTGACGATATTCTTTGTGCGCCAATAGCGAGGTGGGAGGCGAGCACGGTGAGCTATTTGTTTTCAGGCCCGAATAGAAAAACAGCCCGCAAGTGAACCTTGCGGGCTGTCGATTTTATTGAAAGGTACGGCGGTTACCTGAAGCTCGCCGCGACATTAACGAAGTAGGCACGGCCGCCCATATCGTAGCCCGCGCCGACCGGTACGTTGAACGACTGGAAGACAACATTATCTCGTCCGTCGACCAGTGGCGGCTTCTTGTTCAACACATTTCGCGAGCCAACGCCGAAGGTCCACACATCGCCGTAGTAGTAAACCGATACGTCATGCCGGAAATAGTTTTCCGCGAAGAAGACTGGCTTGCAATCAGCACCACCCGCAGACGGCCCCACACAGGTGAAGCTGTTGCCGGTTATGTAATTATCATACGGATACTGCGAGACCAGGTCAGGATCAGCTTCAACCCCGCCAATGTAACGCGTCGACCAGGTAACGCGGTAATCATCGATATCCGCCCGGAAAATTCCGTGGCCTGTCCATTCCGCGTACCCGAAATCACCCAGATCGCTATCAACACTCGCCTCAAGTGTCGCCGGGTCAATAAAGATATTGGTAATTTCCAGTTTGCGGTTGAACGTTAAGTCCGCACTCAGATTGACTGCTTTGCCAAACATTTCAGTCGGTACATCGAGCGCAATATTCAAATCAACACCACGGGCTTTCAGTGCATCTTTATTCAGGAATTGCTGATCGATCTGATCAAACAGACCATCGCCCTGAGAACCATCACCGATAAAGTTCCGGTGGATGTTTCGACAATAGGGACTGTCACCTTCGGGATCCGCATAGCATTCATCGATACTGAACTGGCCACCAATCTGCGATATCTCATCACGTACTTCGATATCGTAATAGGTCGCACCGATATTCAAATCAAACGAATCGAAAAACGGCTGCTGCCACGAAAACCCAGCGGTAAACGACTCGGATTTTTCCTCACGAAGATCCGACTGACCGACGCCTCGCAGCACCTCGACACCGTAATTCGGGAATGAATTGCCGGAATTATTGATGCCAAGATTAGTTGGATCGACACCGTCGGCAACACAGTTGTCGAGCACTGCTTGTGTGCGAGTATCCCCTGTCGGATCGTAAGTAAATCCGCCATTGACCGGGTCCGGTATGATCGCAGTCTCTGGAGTTACGCAGGGATCGTTGTAACTCAGAAAACCGCTGGTACCTTGCAGGAAATTCTCTCGCAAATTCGGCGCGCGGTAAGACGTGCCCACCGTGCCTTTGATCTGCAGTGACTCAACCGGCCGCCAGGACAGCTTACCGGAGTAAGTATAGGCACCGCCGTAGAATTCATCATCCGTATGACGTGTTGCGAAGTTGGTTGTCAGCTCTTCAAAGCCGGGAACACTGGCCAATAGTGGCACCTCGATTTCGGCAAACCATTCCTTTGTAGTCTTTTCGCCCGTGGCACCGAGATCTTTGAAAAAATTGATCAGCAGACCGTCGCGAGCGACTTCATTCGGAATCGATTCGATTTCGTCATCGCGATATTCGTAGCCAAACGCCGCAGCAACGCGACCAGCGGGCATATCAAACAGGTCGCCTGTCAAAAACAGACTGTAAGTAGTCTGGCGGTAGTCGGTGACAAAGCTTCGATTGTCAAACAGGTAGTCGCGTTCTTCCTGAGTCGCAAAATCATTGTTCGAAAGATTTTGATAAAGAGATGGCGCGAACATATTGACCGGGACACAACCGTCGCTGCCATTACCGCAAGTTATCGCACCAGTAACTGGATCCATTACCGTCGTGTTGACCGAATGCCGCAACAGGTCATCACGAATTCCGCGGCGCAACGACGTACCGGTCGCGTCGGAATGCACAACGCTCAGGTCAAAGGACCAGTTCTCGACCGGGCCCGCTTTGAGGAACGGAATGTCACCGCGAATGCCTGCAACATAGCGCATCTGCTCAACTTCCGACTTCACCGAATCGGCATGGCCAACCACCGAAACCTGTGGCTCCAGCGTGATCGGGCCGACTGGGCCTACTGGAAATGCGCCGAACAACGAGGGGACACATTGCTCACGCGTGAATCCGAACTGTGCACAAAGTGCCTCATAGTAGCCTGAAAAATGGTCGATGAATTCCGGATCCGTGAGCACACTGTCGTAGGCCTCGCCGCAGTCAACTCCATTTATGCCATTCGGATTGCACGGATTGAATGGATTGGTCCCCGGCACATTGACAGGATTCGTACCACTGCTTGCGGTACCCGGTGAACTCTTGGCGTTCGTCTCGCGCTCGTTATACAGCAGCTCAAAATACGGAGTGATATTCGCTTCGCCGGCGAAGGTGTACTCGCCATAAGCCATCGCACTGACGCGATCCATTTCCGGAAACAGGTGCTCAACACCGGCACTGCTGGTAAGAAAATAATCGGTGAAATCCACATCAACAATGCCGTCCCCGTCGGTATCAACCGGAGCGCCGATCAAAGTCGCTTCGGAGAAGCCGGGAATTGTCGTGTTCGTGGTCGCTCCGGTGTAATAAAGCGAACCGAAAAGTCCGGCCTGATTGTCGAAAACCCGGGCCGCGCCGAAACCAATTGTACAAGGCGAGGTTTTCATACCGTAATCGACCTGATACTGAATTAAATCAGTATAGATATTGCCATCACGATCGATTTCCCGGTAACTCTGGCACCCCGTTGACCAGGGTCGATCGTTGCGATCAACGGCCTCGGTATGTGTGGCGTCCACTGCAATGCCGAACACACCCCGGTCGAAATTCTTGCCCCAGCTCACGGACAGGGTATTTTCGATGCCACCAGAATAGTCCGGGATTGTATTAAACGTTTCGACTTCAAATCCGTCAAAGTCCTTGCGCATAATGATGTTGGCAACACCGGCAACTGCATCCGATCCGTAGATCGACGACGCACCGTCGAGCAGTATCTCGTAGCGATCGATGAGCCCCGATGGGACCATATTGAGGTCCGGCGCAAACGGCGCACCCTCAACACCAACCGGAGCAGCGCGCCGCCCATTGATCAGCACGAGTGTTTTCTCCTCGCCGAGGCCGCGCAGATCGATAGTCGACGAGCCCGGGCCATTGGTTGTCACGAATCCCTGGTACGTGACATCAACCTGGTTGCCGCCAGCGCTCGGCGAGTCCTGCAAAATGGTGCTTGCGTCAATCGCACCAATCTCTCTCGATACTTCACCGGTAATTACCTGCAGCGGCGCGACACTGGAGTACGTATTGCGCTTCAGACGTGATCCGGTAACCACCACCTCCTCAATTTCATCGCCTGGCTCGAGGTTGGTCTCGCCTTCCTCGTCTTGTGAAAAAGCCGGTCGGGCAGCAAGCAAACACAGCCCGGCGAGCAAAACACCGATTGTCTGGATTATCGTCTGGAAATTTGACTGGAAAACCGGCGCGGTTGATGAACAACTCTTGTCGCTTGTCATTTCTGTTCCCCCTTATGCAAGTTGCTTGGAATGGCAGGCCTCTGAACCGCCAAAAATCACGATTTTTAGTGGCGAATTCGGCTGCACTATTCCTGCATGATGCGAAATAACAACAAACAAGTAAATTCTCAAGTTATTGAAAATAATAGAGTCTTTTTTACTATGTAGCATTTTTACAACGATAATGCCGCAACTGGAACGGCACAAATCTGTCCCATACGCGCACGCACCGCGAAACTGCTTGGCTCATGCAAATCGGAAGGTTGACCAACCGTAAATGCTGACAAAGTAATAACGCGCTGAACGCAGCAAAAATCACACGTTACAGGCATCTGCACGGCACGTAGAACGCTCGGAAAATTGTTCAGTTTGCGCAAATAACCGGCACCGGGCGCCCACCGGAAAACACCTGTCCAAATCGTTTCTTTCCCGCAGGCATTGCGCGAACTGCATAAAGACCAAAATTCGGCTCATCGCAGATCCGACAGACGGTGAGCACCATGACTGCCCTGTGGGACACTTCACGGCCAGCTTTCAAGTATTATGTGAACTGGTGCAACGAATATTTGACCTGATTAAGCGAGATTTACTGCATGCTAATAACGCCGCAACAGGACAATCTCAACAAGATCGTGATCCTCAACCCGAAAGGGGGTTGCGGCAAATCCACGCTGGTGACCAACCTGGCGGCCTGCTACGCCGGTCGCGGTTCGCAACCCGCGGTGATGGATTACGACCCGCAGGGATCCACGATGGCCTGGCTGGACCGCCGCCCAAAGGATCGGCCGCCGATACACGGCATCGCCGCATTCAAGAAAACCATGCAAGCTACCCGCAGCTGGCAATTGCGGGTCCCCAACGAAACGAAAACACTGCTGATCGACTCGCCTGCCAGCGTCAACCATGACGATCTGCGTGAACTGACGCGCGATTCCACCAGTATCCTGGTACCGGTCCTGCCATCGTCGATGGATATACACGCGGCATCGCGTTGCATCGCAGACCTGTTGCTGGTCGCCAAAGTCGACCGCCGCGATCGCAAGCTGGCCGTCGTCGCGAATCGCACTCGCAAGCACACCAAGAGTTTCGGCAAGCTGATGCGCTTCCTGGATTCTCTCGGCATCCCGATCATCGCCGTCCTGCGTGACACGCAGAATTTTGTGCGCTCGGCGGAACAGGGTCTCGGCGTGTGCGAAATGCCGCCGTCAAAAGTCCAGCCCGACATTGAACAAATCGAAAACATCGTTGCCTGGCTGGATGCCTGGCCGGAGCGCAAGCGCGCATCCACGTCGACGACCTCGGTGAACAAGCGCCCCGGCGTGGCGCGCTCGCTATTGAACCGGGTTCAGTTCAGTTCCGCCTGAATTTCCGAGAACATCTCAACATCGACATTGCCACCGCTGAGGACGATAGCGGTCGTTTTGCCACTTGTTGGTAGCTTTCCGGCCAGCAGCGCCGCCAGCGCAACCGCGCCGCCGGGCTCGACCACCAGCTTTAGATATTGAAAAGCGAAGCGCATAGCTTCCCGGACTTCTTCGTCAGTAACGGTCAATACGCCCTCGGCCATGCGATAGAGAATCGGAAATGTCTGTTCGCCGGGCGTGCTGGTTTGCAGCGCATCGCATATCGAGCGAGCTCCGGCATCGACTGAGACACGTTCACCAGCTGCAAATGACCGCGCGGTATCGTCAAAATTTGCCGGCTCGACCGCAAAAATTTCGACGCCAGGCAACTCCGCGCACAGCGCGATGGTACTGCCGGCTGACAGGCCTCCGCCGCCACAGGGAATCAGCACCTGGTCCGGAATACATTGCATGCGTTTCGCATCTTCCGCGATCTCGAGCCCGACAGTGCCCTGCCCGGCAATGATATCGACATGATCGTACGACGGCACCAGGGCGGCACTGTGCTTCGTGGCCAGCGCACGCGCGATCGCTTCCCGATCACCACTGTAGCGGTCATAGGTGATCACTTCGCCACCCAGCCGCCGCGTGTTGGCAAGTTTGGCGCGCGGCGCATCTTCGGGCATGACAATACGCGTGTGAATATTCAGCATTGCACCGGCAGCAGCAACGCCTTGTGCATGGTTACCGGATGACCAGGCGACGACGCCGTTTTCAGCCTCATCTGGCGTTAGCTGGCTGAGGCGATTGTAGGCGCCGCGAATTTTGAAAGATCCGGTAACCTGCAGGCATTCCGGCTTGATAAGTACTTTGCCCTGCACCACCGCATCCAGCGCGGCGTTTTGCAGCAACGGTGTACGATTGGCGATCCCGTCGAGTCGTTTGGCCGCGGCAACAATGTCCTCAATCCGGACCATCAATCGCTGCCGAGCGGAATCCGGTCGATTTTTGCAGCACAGATAAAGTCGTTATCGGAGAGCCCGTCGATGGCGTGGGTGGTGTACAGCACCTCGCACGATCCGTACTTCAAAGTAATGTCCGGATGGTGACCCTCAGTGATCGCGATCCAGGCAACGGCATTGCAAAAGCCCAGAGATCGGCTGTAAGCCGGGAACGTGAACGTGCGCGAAATCGACAACCCGTCGGCGCTGAGCGCCCAGTCGTCGTGCAAGGCCTGCAAGAGACTTTGGCATTGTTCATCACTGAGTGGCGGGACGCCGCCCTCGCACGGTTTACAGTGCCGTTCTGCGAGATCACTGGACATATTGGCTCCACAAGAATTCCTGCCGCAACAGTACCAATCGACCGTGTCCCGCGCCATAAAAAAGGCCGACCCATTACGGGCCGGCCAGGCGGAGACTCAAGATGAGTCACAGGGAAGTCGTCAACTAGTTCGGATTCGAGGCGACGGACTGAGCATTGTCGATGAACAGCTTGACACTCACGCGTCGTTCCAGTGCGTAGCTGTCCGCATCCGGGTTTTGCGCAATCGCTTCGCCGTGAGCCGAACCGCTGATTCGCGTCGGATGCACGCCGGCTGCGATGAACAGATTCCGGACAAACTCGACACGTTTCTCCGACAGTGCCAGGTTGTAGTCATCCGCTCCGCGCTCATCGGCAAAGCCGTCAAGCTGTATGCGTACACCCGGCATACTGGCCAGCATTGCCGCCATCTGTGACAGACGGTCGCCGGTGGTATCCGTCAATGCGAACTCATCGGTACGAAACAACAGGTCCATGTCGATGCCAGCCTGCATCAGGCTGACGAGTTCGGGACGTGCGATATCCTGCAGCTGCTCGATTTCGGAATTCAGGTCGTCAATATCCTGCTGCAGGCTGGCGACGGTCTGACCGGAACCCTGCAGGGATACCTGAAGATCCTCGATTCGCTGCGATTTCTTGTGCGCGTTGTCGCCGAGCTTGGCGCCGATCGCGGCGCCAATAATAAAGCCGACGGGGCCACCTGCCAACGCGCCGACAACGGCACCACTGCCCACGCCAATGGATTCTTGTTTCGACGCGGCTGCCATTGCGGTTTGCCCGAACAAGGTAAGAATCGCAATTGTTGCTATTGATGTTGTGTAACGCATTTTCATTTCCTCCGAATAAGTGGCCTGCGTGGCCGGTTTCGGGATCTATTACACTGCGCAATAGCGTTGCCGATCGGCCATGAAGGTGCCGATGTGCGGATCAATTGTGATGAAAAATGGCGGCTGATTATTGGCGCCGCAACGTGACGTCGCCTTAGCGACCGCTGATGGCCACGAAAGTACCGCCGTTGGTGGCGCATACCGCGCGCATGAAGGTCGCAAAGCTTGCCGCCGACGCCGGCACGGTTCCGGACCCCATCCGCCCGGGAAAGCCAACGCCATGAATGCGGACGAGGCGCTCACCGTCCGGACCCGGTCGGTTCAGCCGGTCGATGGCACCCATCGCCTTGTCGATTGTTCGTGTGCCCTGGTAGTCATCACCAAAGACATAAATGCTTATTTTTTTGTCGTCCGCACGAAAATCGCGAATCGCAGCTTCGATACCATTCACGGGATTGCTGTCACTGGTCGCGTTCCAGGTCCGCATGCGACTGATAATCGCCTGTCTGCGGCCCGGTGAGTCCGGCATCCAGCGCGACTGGTAATCGCGGAACATGTACACGCCATCGTCGTTCATGACCTGGATGCCCTTGACGGTCGGATACGCCTCCAGCGTTTGCCGCAGCATTCTCTGCGCCAGCGTCCAGCTCGCGTCCAGCATACTGCCCGACGTATCGATGACGAAAATAATGTACTCGCTGTCGACCGGAATGCCTGCGACTGCGTCTGCGTCGGGGCGCCGATAGTAGGGCCGCAAGCGCTTTTCCTCTTCGGATAAGCGCTGCCGGGCCGCTTGCAACTCGCCAATATCGACCGTCTCGTCTTCGTTTTCCTTGCTCGCCTCGTACTGGCCCCTGATCTTGCTCAGGTCACCCTGCAACTCACCCAGCTCGGTCTTGGTCGCCCTGGCCTCGACCTTGACCTCCTGCAGCGTTCGATCCAGCACCGTTGTCTGACCACGAATCTCGAACAGCTCTTCCTGCAGCAGCGCGATCAACTTCTGCAGATTTTGCTCGGCCTCTTCGACGACCACCGGCTCATAGATCTTGCTCAAAACGAGCAACAACAGGATGGCACCGAAACCACAGCAAATGCAGTCGAGAAACGACAAACTGAAAGCCTGGATATCTCTGCGTCGTCTGGCCATCGTCTTAGATCCTACGGCCAATCATGACTGACACTGATAAACGAACCGCGCGTTCTGAGCGCCAGCGACCAGAACGATACCGAAGCCTGTGAATCGCCTTCCATCGGATACAGCATGATATTGATTGGAATACCGCTGGGAATCAGGTTCACCGCGCTGGAAAACAGGTTCAGCCGTTCCCCGCCACCGATCACCGATTTAGACGCTACCGGGCTGTCCATGGTCGGCATCGAATCGACCAGGATAATGACGTTGTCAGGGCGCGGATTCATATCACGAATTACCTGAAACGCCGCATGCATGTTGGTGCCATTCTTGGGAACCGTGCGCCGCAGAGTCCGCACTGCATCGTCGAGCTGCGAGCCGTCGTCGGCCTTCAACCACAGCCCGTCGGTTCCCTTGATCACCGGCTCCGCCGTATTGTTGAACATGTAGATCTGATATTCGCTTTCCGGCCTGAACTGCGCGGTCAGCCAGTCGACGCTTGCCACCACCTGGCGCCACTTGCGCGACAACAATTGTTCCGATTCCGGCAGGTTTTTGCGGCGCAGAATATTGACAATGGTTTCATGCAACATGCTGGCCGAGCGATCGACCAGGATTAGCGTGCGCTCGCCACCGAGCTTCAAGCCAGTCAGGTACTGCCGGTCGCCCTCCCCTTTGAAAGCACGAATTTGTTCGCCCAGCGCATCCTGTTCTTTTTTGATCGCCAGCAAACGCCGCACTTCTTCTTCGAGGGACTTGATATCCGATTGCAACTTCTCGATGGCTTCGATTTTCGCCAGCGTATCCTGGTCGTACTCGGCAAGCTCGGCCTGTAACTCGGCGATGAGTGCCTTGATAATCGATATCTGATCCTTGGCCTCTTCGTCCTCTGTCTCAAGCTTCTGAATTGAGGTTCGCGCAAGTGCAAGGTTCTTACGCCCTTCGAGTACCTCGACCTGCAAGCGATTGGTTTCCGCCTGCAATGCCTTGGTCTGATCGGAGTTAATTTCGCCGTGCGAATTGATAATCATGAAAAACAGGATGACGGCACCGAAACCGCAGCACATGCAATCCAGAAACGACATGCTGAATACGTCACCTGAACGGCGTTTACGTGCCATCGCCATCCTCCGCGGATATCAGGCGCAGCTCGAAGCCCGGCGTGCCAATGCGAATCAGGTCACCCGTCTGCAGCACCGCAGAACCGTCGATTCGATGACCGTTCAGGAACGTTCCGTAGCGGCTGTGATCGGTCACAACGAATTGGCCATTCTCCGCTCCCACAACGCAGTGGCGCCGCGACACGCCCGGCATTTCCTGCTGCAGGTCCAGCCAGCGTTCGTTTTCGGCGGCCTGCGTGCCGAGCACCAGCGGCCGCCTTCCGAGGCGAAACGCCGTATGGCCGAACAACAGGTGTGTCGGCTGCCCGCCGTTGAGCCCACTGGAAACCACTTCGACCTTTACCGGTGTTTGATCCCAGTTCAGGTGGCGTGCCAATGCCACTTTGTCGCCACTTGCGTTCGCCTTGCAGCGTTTCGCCAGCCCGCGCGCCGTAGCACCTGGCTCGAGCAAAAACACCTCACCGCCAACGCGGGTCTTGAGCGTATCCGCCAGGCCCGGCATACGTGCGGCCCGGTCTGACAACTGGATAGCCGGCAGTTCTTCTGCCCGGTAAAAGGTTCTCAGTTTACTGACAATGTTCTGATAGACAGGCGATGCAGCGGCGACCAGTTCCAGCGACTCGATCTCAGCCTGATGCGATACACCGCGAAACTCGATATCGAGCGCTACCGTCGCAGCACTCGATGCACTGGCGAGCCACTCAGGCAGCCTGTCTTGCAGCATCTGCTCCGTTTCCGCTGTGTGCAATGGATCGAAGCGCGACTGTTGCACAAAGGCCTCTGCAATAATTTTGATCCACGTGTCGTACAGCAAGTGCAGGCCGTTGTCTTCGATGACTGCGGTTCGTTCAAAGCGGGCGTGTCCCTCCTGCATCAATCGAGTCAACATGCTGCTGTGCAAACTTACGTCTATATGTACCGGAACCGCGTGTTCGTAGTGGCGCCGGGTGGCAGACACGGCCGCGTCGCACATTGCGACGATGGGAATTTGCAGCTCAGCGGCGATGCCCAGCAACAGGCCCAGGTTGTCGTTGCTCATATACGGCGGTACAGCGAGGGCGAGGCTGTCGCCTTCGCTGGCAACGCTTGTCCACATATGTTCAAGCTGGTTGCTGACCAGGTCGGCAGCGCTCAGATGACGAAAACGATTGTCGGGCAGCGGCTCTGTTCGCAGATCGGACCAAAATCGGTGATGAATGCGGCGCGGCTGCAGCTTCGCACTGGCATGAGCTGCATTGCCGGTCAGCAGGCGATCATCGTCCAGCAATGCGACGCCTGGCTCACGATACAAAATCCTGTCGCCATCGACGACCACGATTCCGGCATCGTTCAAGTGTGCAGCCAGCAATCTCATGGCATAGTGTTCCTAATCTGCCTTCAAGTGACGAATAACTTTTTCATCGCAATAATTTTCACTGTCGAAAACCAGACGTTCCTGCACCAACTGCAACTGATGCACCAGGAACATCAGGAAAATACTGATCAGCAACGCGATAAACGTTGAGTTAAAGGCAACACCGAGGCTCTGCGTTACGCCGGCGATATCGCCCTTTACCGCTTTGTCTGCCTGGGCGAGTGCTTCACCAATACCGCGTACCGTACCGATAAACCCGATGGACGGGATGGCCCAGGAAATATAGCGAATCATTGCCAGCTCGGATTCCAGTCGATCCGCCTCGGATTCACATATCGTATGCGTGCTGCTGGACACGTCCTGGATATTTCGCGTTGAATTAAAGCGACGCAGCGCGTTCAGGAGAATGCGCGGCAACAGCATTTGCTGTCGATTCTCCGGCAACGCCTGAACCTGGCGCGCGAACTCACGCGTGTCCTCCGGCAATATTCGCATTCCCTCAGCGACCGGTACGAGATCGACTTCAAGCAATCTGCGTTCGCCGCCAATCTGCACCGCCTTGTATCCCATGATAGCGAGTGCCCAGAACATCAGGATGAAACAGGCTTCCTGCTCGAGGTCCTTGATCAGCACCCAGGGACTGCGGTCGCGAACAAAGTCAGGATCGGCAGCCGCCTGCATGTTCTGTTCTTCGATAACCTGTGCTGCATTGGGTCGTACCACTGAAACGTAAAAGGCATGCACCACGATGATCGCAATGATCAGCGCGAAGAGCTGGAATACAAATTCGACAGGGATGTTCTTTTTCTTCATGGATTCAAACTCTCGGCTTGGCCATTAAATATCGACCGGGAACGGCACGGATTGCTGGTATGACACGACATCGCTGGGACGAAATACGTCTTCATCCTCTTCGGTATGATCCTGGTTACGGTCAAGATCGAGGTCATCCAGTTCCTCCGCGGTCAACTCTTCAACCGTTTCGGGTGCGTTTTCCGTGACGGCCTCGGCGTCACTTTCATCGTCCTGTGCCACAACGACACCTGCCATTGCCAGCAAAAACAAGAACACTAATCGGTACATGTCGAACCTCCAGGCAATCCTGAATCTATGTCACTCAAATTGGACAAACCTCGCGACGATTTGTCGCAGGTAATTCTAGCAGCCTGTCAGTCGAGATTACGGGCAATGCGGAATCCAACGTCTACGCGCGGCTCGTTGCTGTAGTCACGGTAACTCATCCGTAATTCCGTAATTCCGGCATGCCGCCAGCTCGAACCGCGAATAACGTGGCTGGTGCCGCGGCGCGGGCCGACCGGATCGACTTCCGGCTCGGTCATGCCCGGTGTCGGTACCGTATACCAGTCGTTGACCCACTCCGCGACATTGCCGCCGCCGTCGAACAGGCCCAGAGAACTGGATGCAAAACTGCCCACCGGCGCAGTCGAGGCGTAACCATCGTCATACTTCGGAATAATGGACGGCACCAGCTCGCGCGCCGCGAGGTCGGCGTAATTGCCCGCGCCCTTCGGTGGCGGCCAAGCCTTGCCCCACGGGTATTTGCGTGGCGCAGTACGCTCCTCGAATCGAATCGCCCAGGCCCATTCCGCCTCGGTTGGCAGCCGGTAACCATCGGTAAACGGATACACCGGCACCCACTTGCCAAATTCCTGTTTGTAGACCGGTGTCCGGCCCTCCTTCTTGCTGAGCCAGTTACAAAACTGCACAGCATCCGCCCAGGTAACATTGGCCACAGGGTTGTCATCGGCTGCGAGCGCCACGTGCACGTCCGCACCGGGGTTGTGGTTCTTGCGAAATTCGGCGAATTGCTTGTTGGTGACTTCGTGAGCGCTGATCCAGTACGGCGACGAAATTGTGACCGGGCGAATAACCTCATTGGCACGTCGCCCGCTTTCTGCACGCGAGGCACCCATCGAGAATGTGCCACCCTCGACCCGCACCATCTTTATGCCCACAGCCGTATCCGCGCTCCTCGCCACCGAGTCCCGTGCGACGGCTTCAAGTGAACGCAAATTCGCGGTGACTGTCTGCGGGTAGCCTGGACGCGGCGTGATGGTGCGCGACCAGTCGACGAAACCCTGGCGTTTTACTTCAATACGGTGCGGTGCTGAACTCAATCGCACGGTCGTTTTACCGCTGCCGCGCGCACGACCATCGACATAAACGGTCGCGTCGGCCGGTTGCACAATCATCGTTACGATGCCGACCCGCGCCGTCATGTCGACAGTAATGGACTCGCTTGCGGCGGACTCCAGCCGCAGGCTGCGTGTCGTTACGCCGTAACCGGCTTTCGACATGCCGATTTCGTAGTCGACGTCGGGCGTCAGTGACAGCGTGAGCGGCGATTGGCCCCGATAGCGGCCATTGACCGTGATATTTGCACCACGGGGGATGGTGTTTACCAGCAAACGTGCATCCGCGGCCTGCAAGCGAATCAATGGCAAGGACTGACTGACGTTCGGCTCGGCAACGACATTACCGTCCCAGGCACTGAATCCGTCCTTAACGACGGTCAGTTCGTGTGTCCCTTCGAGCAACTGCACGGTCGCCGGCGTCACACCGAGTTCCTCGTTACCCGCAAATATCCTTGCGCCCTCGGGCTGCGATCGCACCTCAACGTCGGCCCATCGCGGTG
This sequence comes from uncultured Woeseiaceae bacterium, assembly GCA_963976215.1. Taxonomy (GTDB): domain Bacteria; phylum Pseudomonadota; class Gammaproteobacteria; order Steroidobacterales; family Woeseiaceae; genus UBA1847. The sequence continues at coordinate 50,378 of CAXBJV010000002.1, forward strand.
TAAGCTGTACATGCAACTTTTCCAGGCGACCCAGGCCGGCGACTTCGACAAAATCGTCAAATGGAAGAAAGCGCTCGGATTCCACGCGTACAGTGTGTTGCCCCGGCTGTAACTCCACCGGACCATACGGTGCCTTGCCGACCAGCGAATCGTCGACGGTGATCACCGCATCGGCAGCCGGCTCGGTGATGACCAGGAGCTGTCCGGGCTTCTTGCGCATTCGCAAACGCACGGTCATGGATGGCTCATCGCCAACAACGAAAGTCTGTGCGACATCGTAGTAGCCGTGCTTCTCGACCTGCACTGTGTAGTTGCCCTCGCGCAGCAACACGCGGTCACCGACAGGTAATCGAAACCAGCCACCATCGATATCAAAATGGTCCGGCTGTGCAGGGTCGATTTCAAATTCCACCGAGACAGACGTAAACAGCAAATACGACATCGCCAGCAGCAGGACGAGAGCGCCCCCGACAATTGCTTTCAGTGTGCCGTGCCGGGTTTCCTGGACCGCAATGCCGGTCGCAGCAGCTCGGCGGAATGCAGTTGGTGCGATGGCTTCGTCTGCTGCCTGCTGCTCGGACGGAGTAACGATCGGTGGCTGGGTGACGTAGGCGCTGTCTTCGAGTCGCACATCCAGCGCAACTTGTTTGTCGGTCACATTGACGCGAATTTCGCTGCCAAAAAATTGCAGAACGTCGCCATCGACCAGCCGGCGGCTGGTTTCTAGCGGTGTGTCATTGATCCGCAGTGCTGTATTGCGGCCTACCGGTTGTACGAAGGGTAAGCCGTCAAGCAGGTCCAGGAGTGCGACCGCTTCACCGCCCGGTCCCGGCAATCGCAACTGGCATTCACTGCCGGTGCCCACACGCAGCGGCAGCTGATCTTCGCGATAATGGCGTTCACCTTCAACATCCCTGATGACAAGGTCTTCGAAACTCAAATCGGCTCCTCGCACTGCACAACGACAGGTTCTATTTCGACTTCCGGAGCAACACGAAATTCCAATCGTACGTCCCGATAGCCCGGTCGACTGCCGACGGCAACATACGTCCCTGGCCGCAAGTCCAGCTCCTTGCGCATGAAAGTACCCAGCTTGCCCACCTTGTATATGGCGACTTCAGTAACATTGTCCGACAACAAGCTCACTGTCAGCGGTGTTGCCGCCCGTTTCAGCAGGCGCGACAACTCATCACGCTGCGCCGCAAGTCTGGGACCAACGTCTTGACGGGTTGTAACATTTACAACCAGCATCGTCGCGTTTTGCATCACCGACGGCAGGCTTAGCCTGTCCGGCTCGGCAATCAGCTTGTCCAGCCGTTCATGCAATGCCTGCATCTCCCGCGCGCTCGACAGGCCTGACTTCGCAAACTCCAGCGTATTGTCGACTTTCAGGATTTCCTCGTAGGTCTGGACCACGGCATCCCAATGCTCGTCCTGTTGCAGCGATATCGCCTCCTGTTCCAGCGTCGCAATATCCTGCAGGCGCAAGCCTTGCTCAACCTGCAGCAACCCGTCGGCAGGTTCATTCGATTCCGGGATCAGTTGCTGCGCAACCCGGAATGCAGCGCGTGCGGCCAGGTAGTCGCCGGCAACAATGGCGCTGAAGCCCTCACTCATGCGGGTATCAAACTCCATCTTGGTACGGATTTTCTGTACGCGTTCGACGCCGTCAAGCGCTGGCTGCCACTGCGGGTCGAGATCCGCGGCTTGCTCGAAACTGCGCTGCGCCGCCTCAAGCTCAAGGTCTTTTTCGTAGTCGAGCCCCTGTTCTACCAGTCGCTGTACCGCCTCCAGGTTCCTGGCACGCTCATACCCGGCCTGCGCACCCGGGTGACTGGGCGTTATCGCAACGGCAAGCTCGAACAACCGCAGGGCTTCCAGCCGATCGCCCGCATCGAACGCTGCAGTTGCGTCGGCGTACGCTTTTTCGAATGTAGGCTCGATACGTTCGTACAATGGCTCAAGTGCGGACAATGCACCCAGGTACAATTCCTCAGCATAGGCAAAGTCTTTTTTCAGGTAAGCCGCATCGCCATCGGCATAAAGCGCGCGGGACTCGCGATATTCTCGCGGGGCCCATCGTTCGACGCCTCGCAATTCCAGCACTTCATACGCCGCAAGCAGCTCTCCAAGTGTTGCTTCGGCTTCGAAACGGGCGCGACCTTCCTCATCGAGACCACTGTAGTCTGCGGTGTTTTCGGAGAACGTAATATCGTCGTCGTCTTCGAGTTTGCGAGTTGGCGTGCCGGTCTCCGCCTTAACCCGTTGGCGAACGTCGGGGTCGACATACACGTCGGCGCGTTGTTGCTCCTGCTCTGTCACTGTGCGCGCACTATTGCCGACGTCCTGCTCTGGCGTATCGACAACCACGGGCTCTCGAGGACTGGTCGCCACCCGATCGGGCAACACAAATATCACCGCGGCGAGAATCGCAATTAATACTGCAAACGCAAGCACTATTCCCAGACGCGCTTTAGACCCACCGGCAGCCGCGCGAACGCTCGCACGCTCTCCCGGCTGAGCGCGATGCCGAATCGCGGCTACACTTTCTATCAACTCCTCGGGTGTACTGCTTGTCGGGATACCGCGGACGGGTGCCGGGCGCGCGGCGTACCCTGCCGCCGCAAGCCGTGCTGCGACTGCAGCCGCCTCGGGCCGTTCCGCCGGATCCGCAGCCAGCATTTCGTTGACCAGCTCGACCACGGCTTGCGGTAACGGCGATCCGTCAGCTGCCACCAGTTCGGGAATATGGCGATTCCGTATATCGTCGGCAATAGCCGCAGACGACCACGGCGGCTTGCCAGCCAGCAGCTCAAAAACCAGGCTCCCCAGCGCAAAAATGTCATCGCCGGGCGCTGCCGGTTCTGATTGCAGCGACTCCGGGCTCTGCGCTATCAGCGATCCGCCACTTGCGGTCGCGCCAACCGCTGCGGCAACTCCGAAGTCAGCCAGGTACGGTGCTCCGTTCGCATCCAACAGCACATTGGCCGCTTTGATATCCCGATGGACAACGCCTTTCGCATGAATATGGGCAAGTGCGCCGGCGAGCAGACCAACGCATCCGAGTACTTCGTCCGGCGGCGCCCCGGCGAGCACCGAAAGGTCGGGGCCGTCGATATACTGCTGACTGAAAAAAGTGAAGTCCGGCTCGGTATGGAACTCGAATGCACGCACAATATGCGCGTGTATCATGCGAATGCCCGCCTGCCATTCGGCGCGCAGCAGCGCGGTCGTACGGGGGTCGCTACTGCCAATCTTGAGTGCGACCGAGGCGCCGCTCAGACGATCACGCGCCAACCAGGTTTCTGTTTCAGCGCTGCCACCCAGCCGTCGCACAATCGTGTAGCGGTCGGCTAACTGAGTGCCTTTCGTGAGTTCGAGCATGAGTGTGAATTACTTACCCGGTCGGTTCCGGCGCGCGCGCCGGTCTACCTACTTCAACGGACTGCGTAAACCCCGTCTCTGCTTCATAAATCTCACGCAGCAACTGGCGCCAATTCTCGTACTGGGCTTCTGCGGTACCGGTCAGCCTGCGTTCCTGCCCCTCGACATTGACCACCATCGGCGCCGCTTCGTTGCCGAAGGACTCGGATAGTTCGGCAATTGCATCGAGATGCAGATTCGCATCCCGGTTGCGCTGAAACGCGGCCCAGATCGTATTCGCGCCACGAGTGATGCCCTGGTATTGCAGGGCACGGTTGATGTTGCGCGTATTGCGGCTCGCCGAGCTGCGGGTGTCGATCTGGGTGGAGCCGGCAAGCACAACAACACCGACGAGCGCCTGCAGCTGTGCAGAGCGCTTTTCCTGCTTGAACTTGATCGACTCAGCGCGTGCGTTCTTGCGCCAGCTGCGATAGGGAATCGCTATACCGTAGTAGAAGTTCGCATAGTGCTCGTTCAGCGTATCGACGACGAGTCGATCGCGTTCGCGAATCTGCCGCATACGCGCAACAGACGGATCATTCTTTGCCGGCAGGCGAACAACCTGCAGATACTCGTCGTCATCCCTGGCCAGGTAGCCACTGTACGCTGCCGGTGACATGTCAGCGAAGAACTGCAACTCCGATATCTGCCGCAAGGACTGCAGTCGTTTCGCCGGCAACTCGGCTGCGTACATTTGCAAATCGTTGGCAAAATCGTTGAAGACCTTCTGGTACGGGTCGCGCCGGCGATCGCGGCGCTTGGAATACGAGGTTAGTCCTGTCTGCGTTTCGTATTCACGCGTAAACCAGTGACGCCCCGACGCATCCCAGGCCGAAATTTGCAGTTCGACGAATTCGCCGTCCGATTTTTCGATGCGGCCGCTGACAATGACGTCGGTAAATGCACGCGTTGAAGGAATGACCCGCACAGCACCCCAGTGCCCTGTGTCCTGCAGTGTCGTCTTCAGGTGGAACGGGATGTATTTCGACTCCGCACGGCGAATGTCTTCGAAGATGCCCGTTTTTTCCTCGTCGTTGTCTTCCGGGATGCCCGGGTCAAATTCGACAATGCCAATATCCAGCAACATTGCCTCGTCGACTGACGATTCCGCGAGCACCAGTTGCGTTTCCTCGGCCACGACCAGTTCCTGCACCGCGCAGCCCGATCCGACAATGCAAACCGCGAAAAGCGTTAAGACGAGTCTTATCATACTTTTAATCAGTCCTATTTAAGTCCCTTGTACTTGCGATACTCCTCCCAGAGTCGTTCTCGCAATTCCGGGTCATCCTCTGCGATGGCCGCTTCCCGAAGCTGTCGCGCGACAATATCGTCGAAGGTGCTGACCTCGATGTCGTCCGGCGTTCTCGCCTGGATTTCTTCACTGGTCATGGCATCGAGTGGTCCGGCCTGCTCCTGGCCGGTCGAGCCAGCACCACCCGCACCGGAGCCATAGCCACCGCCGCCGCCGGATGCGCCAGCTGCCTGTTCACCCAGACCAATCGAACCGCCACCACCGCCGGTGCCATCACCAAAGCCTTCGGTGTCACGACCGACCGACGCAACCTGCCGCTGTTCTTCACCGATGGCCTCGTCAAAATCACCGACCGATTTATCGAGTTCTTCGCCGAGTTTTTCGGCGCGATCCGGATCGCAGCCAGCTCCGCCACCAAAGCCGCCCCCGGTAATGCCGCCATCCTGGCAGGCTTCACCGCCAATGCCACCGGCCCCACCGGCACCGCCTGCATCGCCACTGCCATCGCCGGGCATACCGAGCCCGCCACCTGGCATCTGCATGTCACCGGTTGGCATCGTGCTCTCGGTCGCGCCGCCCATTCCGCCACCGGATGAACCTCCGCCGGACATGCCACCACCTGAAGCGCCACCACCCGACGAACCACCGCCCGTCATGCCACCACCCGATGAGCCGCCACCGGACATGCCGCCTCCGGAGGAACCGCCGCCCGGCATTCCCATACCGCCGGAGGACCCACCGCCAGAGGAACCGCCGCCCGATTCACCGCCACCTGACGAACCGCCTGAGGAGCCTCCGCCGGGAATGCTGACTCCACCGGGCAGATTGACGCCGGAATTGTAGGTCGGCGCGGTCGAGCCGCAGCCACCCAGGACGAAAAGAGAAACAGCGACCGCCACGCCGGAGCGTGCCATCGCCGTGCGAGTGTTGCCGCGAGCTAAAAAATTCATCATTGTCGGCCTCGTTCGGGTCTAAAGCTTTGGGCACCAAAACAGCTGCGGAGTTCCGCAATCCCGCGGCTACACCGGCATATAGATGATAATACTCTCATGGTGACACCCCATCATCATCGGATTCTGACAAGTACGATAAAAGAATGCTTATAGGTATGATAGCTAAGCATATGATAAATATAGGATTACTTGACTATTGGCTTGCGGAACAGGATCAGTGACAGATCGTCCGGCTTGCTGGGCGCGTCCTTGATCGGGGTGCGCATTCTGTCGCTCGCCAAACCTACCAGCCGGTGCACACCCTGGCTGAGCGGCCCTTTCCGAACAATTTCAATGATTTCGTCCACGTGCACATTGTCCATCAGGCCATCCGTCGCCAGTAGAATGGTATCGCGCAAGTCCAGTTCAACTGACGCACCAATGTCGATTCGCATATCGCTCGTGCCGATAAAATTTGAAACAAGATGCCGCTCTTCGTGATGTAGCGCCGCGCGCGGTTCAAGAAAGCCTGCTTCGACCGCGAAACCGGTGGGTGAATGTGCGGTCGTCTGCAGTTTGACCAGGCCCCGCTGGCCAATCACGATCGCCTCCGAATCACCGATCTGATACGAACGGGCGAGTCGCCCTTCCAGCGTCACCACGGTCATCGTGGTCGCCGAACCATTGGCCAGTGCCAGCACGGCGTCATTCGCGGCTTCGATGCCGTTTAATATCGCTGTACGCAGTAACGTCGTCTTGTCCATCGCCGACTGCAACGATGCCGCCAGCGTCGTAACGGCCGTCAGCGATGCGCGCTTACCCGCGGGAAGCCCGCCGGCACCATCGGCAACGACCAGCACTGCCGCGGCTGGCCCATAAGGCAGCAACGCCACCGTATCTTCGTTTTCAGAATCCTTGTACGGATCGCGACAGGTAAATGCACAGGCCTCGCCGCCCGCGACACCGGCTTCGACACTGTGCGGCTCGACAGCGCCGTCCAGAACCAATGCCTCTTCAATCTGCTTGTTCGTCGTCACTTAATTGCGCTACTCGCGTCTGACCGGTTCACGGCACCATGCGCAATAGCTCCAGAATTCGCGCGCAATACCCCATCCACAGGATTTACAACTATGTCGGCTGCTCTTCAGCTTCCAGGCACGCCGTACTTTTTTGCGACACCACGGACAATAACGCATGAACGGCATCAACGGGCCACGACAGCGCTGGTTGTCGCAACAAGCGGTATAACGCTTATCTGGATAGGTGCGGCTACTTTCGGCTACAAATCCCTGCCCATAGCACCACGCGCAGTAATCCCAGTCGTTCTTGACACCACGCTCACAGCGCGGACAGCTCGATGGCATGCGCGATTCCGAGCCACGCGACGGATTGTCAAAGCCACACCACGGGCAATATTGCATGCTTTCCGACACTGGTGCCTCGCAGCGGCGACAGCTATGACGTGTTTCGAGTTGCTGCTTGAACTGCCGTTGAAACTCCCGCCATTGCATCCTGCGCCACGATGAACCACGGCGCGCACCGTTTGCCGGCCGCGAGCGTTTTTGCTTGCGCGCGGTGCTTTGTGCTTTGACGAATGCCGCATGCATGTGCACTGCATCCGGGTAGCGCAATTTCGGATCGAGCTGAATCGCTTTTTTGAGGACCTCAATAATTTCCGGTCGCACACGAGCGGCAAGCCTGTCCTGACCGGGCAGCGGCCATTCGAACGGCCATTCCGGCAACCGCCCCGACAACAGCCGATAGACAACGAGTCCCAGCGAGAACACGTCCGACTGGAATTTCGGGCGGCCCATTGCCTGTTCCGGGGCGATGTAGTCTATGGTTCCGGACCCGGATGCCTTGAGCGTACGCAAATTGACTTTGGCGAAGCCAAAGTCAGCGAGCTTCAATTGATTGCCTGGAAACAGGATGTAGTTTTCCGGCTTGATATCGCAGTGAATTATTTTGCGCGAATGGGCAAACGCCATCGCTGCGAGTGCCTGAGTCGCAAGATCCAGCGCCCTGGCCGTGGAAATGCGCCGCTCGATTCGGTCTGCCAGCGACTCGTCGCCCAATTCCATTGCAATGACAAACCTGTCATCAATGTAACTGGCGTTCATCACTGTCAGGATATTCGGATGCCGCAATTTGCTCGCAACCCGGACCTCGTGCAGGAATTCCTCGTGGCCCGTATTGTGATCGGACTTGGGTATCTTGAGAGCTACCTTGACGTTTTGAATGGTGTCCTGTGCACGAAAGACATCGGCCAGCGGCCCGGATGCCAGGCGTTTCAAAATACGGTACTTGCCAATCCTCTGGCGTGCTTTTAACAAATGTCTTACTCGCTCGTCGCTATACGGCTGATCGCCGTCTTCCACTGGTCCAACAGGTAATTGCGTTGCTCGCCCGGCATGCGCGGATCGAAGCGCGCTTCACAATGCCAATTCTCCGCTATCTGTTCGGCGTTCGCCAGAATGCCGGCCTTGTAAGCGGCAAGATAGGCAGCCCCCAATACTGTTGACTCGACGTTTGTTGGGCGTTCGACCGCAATATTCAGAACGTCAGCCAGGAATTGCAGGAACCAGTCATTGTTGACCATGCCACCGTCCACACGAATGACGCTTGGCACGATGCCGTCATCTGACATCGCCTGTATGAGGTCACAGGTCTGGTAAGCGATTGCCTGCAAGGTCGCGGTTACAATCTGCTCCCGACTGCTGCCGCGCGTCAGACCAAGGATGGCGCCACGCGCCTCCGGGTCCCAATACGGTGCCCCCAGACCCGCGAATGCTGGCACGACGACGATATCGTCGACGACACCGGTGCGCCGGGCAATGCCTTCCGTCTGCTGCGCCGAATCGATAATGCCGAGCTCGTCCCGCAGCCACTGTATTGCTGAGCCGGCAACAAAAACACTGCCTTCCAGCCCATAGGTCACGTTGCCATCGATGCGCATCGCAACGGTCGTCAACAGCTTGTTTTGCGAAGTAAGCGCATCGGGCCCGGTATTCGCAATAACGAAACAACCGGTCCCGTACGTACTCTTGGTCATGCCCGGTTGCAAGCCGGCCTGCCCGATCAGCGCTGCCTGCTGATCGCCGGCGATACCCAAAACCGGCACATCTTTTTCCAGCCACTCACAACTGGCGACGCCAAATTCCGCTGCACAATCCTCAACGTCGGGCAACAAGCTTTGCGGGATGTCGAAGATTTCCAGTAATTCAGGGTCCCATTGCTGATCGTGAATATTGAACAGCATCGTCCGCGACGCGTTAGTCGCATCTGTCGCATGCCGTGCGCCGCCACTCAGGCGCCAGAGCAGAAAACAGTCGACTGTGCCGAACGCAAGCTCGCCTTTTGCAGCGCGTTCTCGCACGCCGGCAATGTTCTCGAGTATCCACGCAATTTTTGTCGCGGAAAAATACGGATCGAGTCGCAATCCTGTTTTGGCGGCGACGGTCTCCTGCAAGCCACGCTTACGCAACGCCCGACAGGAAGCAGCCGTGCGCCGATCCTGCCAAACGATGGCGTTGTAGACACATTCACCTGTGTTGCGATCCCACAGCAGTGTGGTCTCGCGCTGATTGGTGATGCCAATCGCCGCGATTTCCGTGGCAGAGAGCCCGGACTCTGACAGCGCTTTTTTGCAAACTGCTTCGACCGAGCCCCAGATCGCTTCCGGGTCGTGCTCAACCCAGCCGGGCTGCGGGTAGATCTGTTCGAATTCCTGCTGCGCCCCGCCGACAACCGAAAAAGCGCGATCATAGATTAGCGCGCGACTGCTGCTCGTACCCTGGTCGATGGCGAGAATGTGCTGCCCCATTAAAGTCCACGCGCCTGGTATACAGGATTGGCAATTGACATCCGTTTGCCCGCTTCCTGTGGTTTCTCACGATCACGCTGCTGCTCCGCGAATTCTGCAATACGTTGCAATATTTGCGCAGGCCACGGGGCAACCCGACGCACCGACAGGTCGACGTGAAGATTCATCCATTCGGCCGTCGCGGCAAGAAACTGCTTCTCCGCATGGTACATGCGCATGAACTGGTGAATCCGTTTGTCGTCATAGGCCAGCAATTGCGAGGTAATAATATAGGGTTCATCAACGGTCAGTTCTCGCTGCCAGGTAACGTGACTCTCAACTGCAAAAGTCGAGCTGTCGGTGACGTTGATATGGTCCTGCGTGATACCGAAGGTTTCCCACAACGTATCGACGGCCATGTCGAAAGCGAGCACATAATAGGCAACATTCATGTGATTGTTGACGTCAATCCATTCCGGCAGGACATTGCCTCGAATAACCTCGTTGCCTGCGATGCTGTTGTCACCCGGTTTGTTCACTGCGGATCCTGCAAATAGTGCGTTTGAGTTCATGAATCGTTCCAGTATCCACAATACCGCCCTTGTGTCCATGACCGACACAGAGTGATACTGCGAGCCATGGATATCACAGCAATTCTGATTGTAGTGGCGATTATTGTCATCGCCGTAGTTCTGATATCGCGATCGCGCAACAATGGCCGTCCCGTACCTGCGGCATTGCGCCGCGGCAGGCCATTACCGGACTTTGTCGCAGTCGATGAGAACGGTGACCCGGTCCGGTCGGCTGAACTGCACGGCAGTCCTGTCGTCATGCTGTTCGTTCGCGGCAGCTGGTGCCCGTTTTGTAGTTCGCAGGTCGCCGATCTCAGTGTGCACTACAAGGACATCGTCGACCTGGGTGCACGCCTTATCCTGGTCACACCAAAGCCACTGGAAACGACGCGCCGCGTCGCTGATTTTTTTGAAGTTGAGTTTGACTTCTGGCTCGACGCAGATCTTGCTATCGCGCGGCAACTCGGCCTCGTGCTGGAAGGCGGCGTACCCGCCGATCACCAGAAAGAGTACGGAGAGGACACAGTCTGGCCGACGGCGCTGGTCGTAGACCGTAACGGCATCATTGTTTTTACGCAGCTCTCAAAGGCTCTGTCCGACAGGCCGGACCCGAAAGTCCTGGTCGAGCACCTGCGGCGAGCACAGGCAAACTAGAATTTGACGCCCACCGCAGCGCACAGGAATTGCATGTAAGGCGTCGCTTGTTTAAAAGCCGCCTCGACGCTGCGCTGAAATTGCGGCCTGAGACAATCCTCAACCGTCATCGCCCGCACTGCAATGAAACTCTTCCGCTTTATGTCTTCGATCAGCGGATGTGCCTTATCGAAACCGCGCGGTGGCCGCTGTAAAGACTCTCCACCGAGGCTGAAATTTCGTTTGAATGCGGCACTCCCGGTCGCCCGCGTCCAGGCCGCAGGCTGCGCCGCAATCCGCTCGCGTATACGCCGCAACGGCTCCGCATCGGGCCGCCACATGCCGGCACCAATGAAAACCTCGTCCGGTTCGATATGCACATAATAACCGGGTGAATGCACGTCCTTCGCTTGCTCGTGCCGAAACTGGATACCGATATTGGTCTTGTACGGCAGCTTATTGCGGGAAAATCGGGTGTCGCGATAAACGCGCATCAGGGACCCGCCGACACGGGTTGGCACAGCGGTAAAATGCGGCGAAATATCGGCGAGCGGCTCCTGCATCGATTGAATAAAACGCAAGGCAACATCCAGCACGTCTTCTTCGTAGCGTGCCTTGTTGGCATTAAAGCAGTCGCGGTTGTTGTTCGCCTTCAGGTCGCGAAGAAATTTGAGCGTGCGCTGTTCGAACCGACTGTAGCGCGGCACGGACATCAGCAGCGTGCCGATGCCTTGTCCGGGTGCGCGTACATATCCGATTCGTCCTCACCGTCGCGCGGCACCAGGCAGGCAAAGTCTTTTTCAACCAGAATCGTGAGTTTTTGCCCGTCTTCGAGTATTTGCTCGGCTGCGATCGACACCTGCTCGGTCGTCGCCCAGGCAAGCGCTACCGTTTCCGGCAACCGAACCGTGATGGTGTTTTCCGAATAAAATGCGGCCGGACTGATGCTTGCCGGCGTACTCTCGACGGTATAGCCGAAACAGCGACCGTCCGGAAATCGGGTCTGCGAAGACACCACGCCATTTTCACGCATTAGCTCTACTTCGCCACGTTCGAGGCGAAGGCGGATTGAATTGTCTCTGATACGAATCTTCACGGCAGGGTATTCTTGCTATTTGAAACGCAATTAAATCAGAAATTGCGCCCGTCAGTAAGCCGCGGACGCTGCAGGAGCTCAAATTGCTGTCCGATCCGTATTTCTACGCCGTCTCCATTCCCGCCGTATTGCTGTTCGGAATTGCGAAAGGTGGTTTTGGCGGGGCGCTGGGCGTCGCTTCAGTACCACTGATGTCACTCGTGATGTCGCCGGTGCAGGCGGCCGGCATATTATTGCCGGTGCTGTGCATGATGGATCTCATCAGTGTCTGGGCATATCGCGGCAAATGGGCCTGGCCCGAGTTGCGCATGCTGGTGCCGGCCGCGCTGATCGGCATTGTCGTCGGTACTCTGATGGCCGGCTACCTCAGCGCCGCGAGCATCAAACTCATTGTCGGCGTGGTCGCGCTATCATTCATCGCGCATCACTTGTACGCAAAACGTCGAGACGCTGCCGCGGAACGTAAGCCCGTCGCCACGTTTGCGGGCATACCGGCGGGTGCCGCTGCCGGGTTCACCAGTTTTATCGCCCACTCCGGCGGCCCGCCATTGAGCATGTATTTGCTGCGCCGGCCACTGAACAGGACGCAATACGTCGCAACCGCTGCAGTGTTTTTTACGACCGTGAATTACGTCAAGCTCGTGCCCTATGGCTGGCTTGGCCAGCTCTCGACCGACAACCTCACTGCATCACTGATCCTGGCACCGTTCGGACCCATCGGCGTCGCGCTTGGCATCTTCCTGCACAAGCGGGTGTCCGACCGGCTGTTCTTCCGGATCGCCTACATCATGTTGTTTGTCGTTGCACTAAAATTGATCAACGACGGCATCAAAGGTGCCTAGCAAAGCTATTCGGCGATGACGTTCTCTGCCTGGGGACCCTTTTGGCCCTGGGTAACTTCCATCGAGACCTTCTGGCCTTCTTTCAGCGATTTAAAACCTTCCATCTGGATCGCGGTGTGGTGAACGAAAACGTCCTGCCCCCCTTCCCGTTCAATGAATCCAAATCCCTTATCATCGTTGAACCACTTGACGGTTCCCTCAACTCTTTCGCCTGACATACTCTACCTCGTAACAGAACTACCGCATAAACGGCCGAAAAACTGCGCTCCCCGGCGCAGCGGCAAGACCCCCACAAACAGTTGGTCGTCCTGCCTTGAATCCGGCACCTGCCTCGATAATCTATCCATCCGATCAACGAAGGCCGTCCCGGCGTCTAACAAAGCTTGCACTGAGCTTAGCGATCGAATCGCAGCCCATCAAGGCCAACGACCGCTCGAGTTCCGCGCGCAACAGGGTCAAGGCTTTGACGATACCCGCTTCGCCGCCGGCCGCCAGCGGATACAGGTATCCGCGCCCGATACTGCAGGCACTGGCCCCCAAAGCCAGCGCCTTGACGATATGAGTACCGCGGCGCACACCGCCATCGCAAATGATTTCGAGCTTGTCATGCAATGCATCGGCAATATCGGCAATGCAGTCGACCGGGGCCGGGGCGGATTCAAGCTGGCGGCCACCATGATTGGAAATCATCACAGCGGTCGCGCCGGCATTCACAGCCTGGCGGCAATCAGCCACTGTCTGCACGCCTTTGATCACCAGCGGGCCGTCCCACAATGACGCCAGCCACTCGACGTCTTTCCACGTCAGGGAACGATCCAGCTGCGCATCGAAGTATTCGAGCAAGCTCATGTCCTCGAATTCGGACGGGCGATCGCTGGTCGCAAGATTGACCATTTCCATATCTTTCTTCAGCAGGGCGCGGTACAACCAGCCTGCGTGCCGAATCCAGCTGGGTATCGCCCGAGCCCGCAGCCGCCCCGAAGAAAATCCGTAGACAGCGTCGCGTTCGCGATTGCCGGGGACCGGCGTATCCACTGTCAGGCACAGCGCCTTGTATCCTGCATCCTTGCAACGCCGGACCAGCTGCGCCGATACGCCACGGTCTTTGAGTATATAAAGCTGGAACAGCTTCGGGCAGTTGGCGACTGCAGCGACATCCTCGATCGTCGTGGTTGCGAGCGTCGACAAGCCATAGGCCATACCGAAGGCCTCGGCCGCCCTGACGACCGCCGGCTCACCCTGCGGATGGAATAGTTTGGATGCGCCGGTGGGCGACAACATGACTGGCCAGTCAACGTCCTCACCAAACAGTCGTGACCGCATATCGATTTGACTAACATCCGACAATTGGGCGGGAAGGATTTCGTAGTCATCAAACGCCGCGGAATTGCGACGCAATGTCCATTCATCGTCCGCACCACCATCAAGGTAATTGAACACCGGTGACGGCAGATTTCGCCGTGCCAGGCGACGAAAATCCATGATGTTGTTACAGTCGGAAATTCGCATGGATTGAGGTTATCACGCATTGACGTGCACAGCTCCCGGGCTGTAGCGTTAGCGGGTTTTTGGAACTGGCGAGACCATGTCCCACCACCTCGATTCTGTGTCGTATGAGCTGCCGGTGGGTAGCATTTCGAAGCAACGATCAATCGCAGCCTGGTTGTTGCTGGCACTTGTTTCACTGATCGCCGCCGGCGTCTTCTCAATCCTGCTGGTGCTTGCTCGAACGCCATTCGTTCAAAACCTGATCCCGTTTCTGGACTTTTTTCGTATCGCGCTGGTCATTCACGTCACGTTGTCGGTGCTTATCTGGTTGCTGGCGATGTCTGCTGTGAGCTGGAGCTTACTTGCATCCCGCGATAATGCGCGGTGGGACTTCGTGTCATTTATTCTGGCCGCAATCGGCACTGTAGTTATTATTATTTGCCCGTTCCTCGGCGCTGGCGATCCGCTGATGAACAATTACGTCCCCGTTTTGCGCAGCCCCCTTTTTTACACCGGGCTGACGATGTTTATCGCCGGCATATGCAGTCACCTGCTTCGAACTGCAACTAGCTGGCCACCGTTACACCATCGCCTGACAGGGACCGATGCACTTCGGGTCGGGATCGCATTGTCAACGGTTCTGACGGCGCTTGCGCTGCTGTCTGTCCTGGCGTCCTGGCTCGCGCTACCGGGCGATATTGACGGGCAAGTTTATTTTGAGTTCCTGTTCTGGGGCGGCGGACACGTTGTGCAGTTCAGCTACACGCTCCTGATGATGATCGCTTGGGTCGTCCTGGCGACCGCAAGTGGCTGCCGCTTCGAGCTTACGCCGCGGTTGACACTGGTGTTCCTGGTATTTCTCGCTTTGCCCGTTATCACCGTCCCGTTTCTGTATGCCGCTCACGACATCGTCACTGCAGGGCACCGACTCGCGTTTACCGAACTCATGAAATACGGCGGCTTGTCTTGCCTGCCACTGGGTCTGGCCGTTGCTGCCAGCCTTTGGCGCGCTGACACACCGATTGGCGAAGGGCGTTACCTGCGCGCCGCGTTGGTGAGCTCATTAGGCCTGTTTGCGTGCGGCGGAATTCTGGGGTTCATGATCGCCGGACTCGATATAGTCATCCCGGCGCATTATCACGGCGCGACAGTCGGCGTTACGATCGCATTTATGGGCCTGACCTATTACCTGTTGCCGCGACTCGGTTTCGGCGCACTGCCAGAGCGCATGGCAACCTGGCAACCGTTTCTCTACGGCGGTGGCCAGTTAATGCACGTAATCGGCCTCGCCTGGAGCGGCGGCTACGGTGTACAGCGAAAAACCGCCGGTGTTGCGCAAGGGCTGGACGGCATCAGTCAGACCGCAGGCATGGGTCTGATGGGCCTCGGCGGGCTCATCAGTGTCGTCGGCGGCGTGCTGTTCCTGGTGGTTGCTTATCGGTCCATTCGAGGAAGAGAAAGCGGATAATGGAAATTCTCCTTTTTACCCTGAACGCGGTGGTCATTTACCTTGTTTCGGACTGGGTCATCCGCCAGATCGAAGCACGGCGCGGCAGCATCCTGCCGCAACGGCAGATTGCCTTTTTTATTATTTTTCTGAGCCTGGCCCTGATTTCATTCCGGATACTGCAAACACTACTCAGCAGTAGCTAGTGACCGAGCTTATCGTGAAGTCGCGCGTCGAACGTCGAGAAGTGCCGCGCGAACCAGTCAGACAGGTTCTTTTCCAGTCTTCTGGCACCAGCCTCCGTATCGTTCGCATATTCGTCCATCAGGTCACGTATTTGATCCAGCAATTCTTCGTGATCTTCCTTATGCGCAGCGTACTCCACGTAGGCGGCATTCTTCATCATCCGTTCCTCCAGCGCAAAATGGCCTGATATAGCGCTGAAAATGTCGCCCAGGAAAGACTCGATTCGCGCAACATCCGGTTCGCTGCCCATTTCCTTATAAACGTCGTTAATCAATTCAATCATTTCACGGTGCTCGTCGTCGACTGACTCGATCCCCACACTGTATTCCGGTTTCCATTGCAGAAAATTCATATCGATCACCGAATCAGGATCTGATGTTGTTCCTCACCGAATTGCACGATGAGATTGCGGCCCGCAGCAAGATCGACGGTCACTGTATGAGTGTAATCGAAGCCGTCGCTGCCACTGTCGTTGATTCCAACGAATATTCTATGCACACCGGAATCAACCTCAATACGTTTGTATATATTGGATTTGCCGTCAGCCCAGATTCCGCTCGGTGCCAGGGACTCCGCGTAAAGCACGTTTGTATCGAGGTGCAAATCGACCCGGACCGGGTGACGCTCGCGTGGACAGTCGTTGACTGTACGCATATTAGGCGGTAACTCGTTCAGTTCGTCTTGCGTAAGCATCCGGCAGTCACCGATGCGCTCACCGGCGTGAGAAAAAACTAGCGATATGATCGCCCGATTATCTTCAAGGAGTTGATACGGTGGCCAGACCGAGAATACCCCGACAAATAGTGCGAATACGGCGTACATCCCAATTTCGAGCATAAGTTTCATTTTGACAGCTCTCGCTCGAACGCCCGATAGGTTTCGACTGCATTTCCACAATCGTTCCATGGGGCTTGCCAGGCCAACGCCACACGCGAAAGGTCCACTCGTTTGCGAATCATCGGGTCGCGAGTGCGGTTCAGGCGCTGTGTCGTCCAGTCCAGGCCGAAGCGATAGGAACAGCTACCGTCCTGGCAGCCGAGCAATAACACGCCATCAGCATGATTGCGGCTTAATGCAAAATCGATGAATGAAGGCTGCAGTTGGCCCATGCACTTTACAGAGACGGTATGAATACCTGCAGCCTGCAGTTTGAGTAATCCATCGTCATCGCTACAGCCGATGGCGAGAATTCGCGGCACCGCGCATTCCTTGCCCGCCGCTACGATCGCATTACGCATATTTGCCGCAGTGCTGTCGGGGAGATCGATGCCGGGAATAAGCTCACCCCTTGAGCGAAACGGCGTAGCCGTCGGGCAGGCACCGACGCAAATTCCGCAACTTACACACAGGTCTGGAACGACAGCGGCCTGGTGAGAATAGTTGGTACCGTCAGTACGCGGCACCATCTCCACCGCCC
Organism: uncultured Woeseiaceae bacterium; assembly: GCA_963976215.1. Taxonomy (GTDB): domain Bacteria; phylum Pseudomonadota; class Gammaproteobacteria; order Steroidobacterales; family Woeseiaceae; genus UBA1847. The sequence continues at coordinate 67,528 of CAXBJV010000002.1, forward strand.
CGAATGGACAATCGTCGACACACCGCTGACAGCCGTTGCAGAAGTCCAGCGCCACCAGTGCCGGCGATTCAGGCTGTTGTCGCGGTGCCCATGGGGCAACGATAATGATACCGCTGGTTACGATCAGCATGACCCACACCCAACCCGGCGACGTCAACTGGATGAGCGGATATAGATGCAAATAAAACCAGTCGAGCCGTAACACGGTCGGTGACATGGCAAGGTCTGCTTGCTCATGACTCACGGCTGGAAACACAACCGACAGCAGCAAGAGACTCAGCAACGTTGCGGCCATCATGCGCCGTGGCGGATTGATTCTGGGACTGGTCAGGCGAAAAACATGCAGCCAAATGCCAAACACCAGGAATATCGGCAATCCAATGAGATGCAAGAAAGCCATCAATGTGAAAAAGCGATCTGACAACAATTCGCTGCTAAGAAAGTTTCCTGCCATCGAGTCCGTAAACACCGGGATGCGATCAATTAACTCAGCCGAGCTGATCGCAACATACTGAGCGAGCTCGTCCCACACCAACCAGTAACCTGTAATACCAAGCGGGAACACCATCCAGACCAGCGGTACACCGGTCACCCAGGTGAACCAGCGCTTGCGGCGGTAATGATTGAAAACAAATTCTTTTATGATGTGCACGAGAATCGTCACTATTGCGGCGTCTGATGCATAACGATGCAGACTGCGCATGACGCCACCGAGATACCACTGCTCGTGAGTCAGGTATTCAACCGATTCGAATGCGCCGGACACGCTGGTGCGGAAAAAGATCAGTAACCAGATACCGCTAACGAGCACTATCCAGAAGAAAAAAATCGTTAGCGCACCAAGGTGATTGAGCGGATTCGCATGACTATCGACAGCGCGCGCCAGCGGGTAGCGGATTACGCCAAGCAGTCCCCGACCGAGCCTGTGCGCACGCTCGATCATTGCCGTTTGCGCGCTCGTCGGGCCTTGAATGCTTCGTTCGCGAGATAAATCAATATGGCAAGAATCATACTTGCGCCGACACCGATCTGCACAAACAGTGAGTTATCAAATCGGTACCGCCCCGTCGTTGGATCGAATACGGTACAAAACAGTTTTACGCGGTCAACCAATCCCGAGAACAGGTGCCCGGCGCTGGACGGCCGGTTAAACACGATTTCTTTTAGTGGCTCAACCAGCCATGGCAACTCGAAGGTGACGCCATAGACCTGGCTGTAGACTTTGCCATCGCGGTTAATAACGCTGGATTGGTTGATGTGATCAAAGCCTCGCGGCGTCGCAAAAAAAATGAAACCCAGATCCTGGCTAATCTGTTCAATTGTCTCGGCCGATGCACTCAGAAATCGCCAGTTCTCGTCATTAACATTTTGTCGCCTTGCGAAAGCTGCCATTGCCTGCGGCGTGTCATTCGCAACATCAAATCCAATCGTAATGACGTCAAAACTGTCTTCACCCAGCGCCTCCCTTGCTGCTTCTACAGACTTGGCCAGGTGCTTGGTCGTAGCCGGGCAAACATGATGACAGGAGGTGAAAATCAGGCTGACAACGACCGGTCTGCCGGCGAAATCCGACTTCAAATATACGGTTTGCCCGTACTGGTCAGTCAGTGGATAGTCGCCAATTGAATTACCGATCGCCTGTTGCGACAGCTGCAGTGCCTTGTCCGGGTCGTAGCGATCGGTTTCTTCGCCACTCGCAATCGCAGTCACGACTACTACCAGCAAGAGCAGAATATGAATGAGCGCATGTTTCATAGTCTAGTCGAGCAATATGGAAGTGAGCGGGCTTGCGCCCGCGCCACATTTCAGGCCCTTTCCTCTCGCAATGGGGGGAGTTACGACAGGGGCCAGACCGATGCCAGGTATTTCCAGTTTACGGCGTAGTACAGGATAAATATCAGCAGGAAAAATATCGCCAATACAAACGTTCCCGGTGCAGCCAATCCCCATTTTCCTGCGGCCTCGTGACCACCTTGCGGTACGACTACAGGCTCGGCTCTTGTCAAGCGAGACGACGTAAAGCCGAAGCTCGACTCGGAGCCAACCGGTTTGCCAAAAAATACTGAAACGACAGTAACGAGTATGTACATCGCGCCGCCGATAATTGCGACGACGCCCGAAACCCCGACTATGCCCATCAATGTGTAAGCACTGGCCGGATAGTCAAACCCCAGCGGTGCATTGGTAAAAGCCATGTCCCAGTGGCGACGCTCAACACCCAAGGTGCCGGCACCCATCATCGCCAGTGCAAAAACTGACATGCCGATGCCGAAAATGTACGGCTGTAATTTCGCAATTCCAGGAAACGCGACCTGCTTACGGAACAAGGTCGGAATCAGGAAATAGGTGAGTGACATAAACGCCAGGGTCGAGCCGATTACAACAGTAGCGTGAAAGTGCCCCGGTACATAAATCGTATTGTGAATGATGATATTGATTTGCTCGGTGCCCATAACGACGCCGGAAATACCGCCGAGAAAGCCAAAGCCGACCAGTGAAATAAACATGCCCGAAAAAACCGGATTGCCCCACGGAGCCTTGCGCAGCCATTGGAACAGTCCGTTGGTGAATCCCTTGGTGCGTTGCGCCACCTCGATTGAGCCCGGCACCGTCAGCCCGTGGACCATACTCGCGAGTACCGCGAGATACATGGCATAGCTGGTATTGAATATCTTCCATTCCGCACTGAGGCCGGGGTCGACCAGGATGTGATGGGCGCTCGCGAGTTGCAGGAAAGCGATGTAGAGAAAGAATGCTGTACGGCTAACTTTTTCCGACATCGGCCGCGCACCAAATACAATCGCTGCGATCGCGTACCAGACCGAGACATGCGCCGCGACATTGATCTGCTGTGACGAGTGCCCAAGCGCCCACCAGACAACGCGATACATGGCGGCATCGATGTTGTTAACCAGCCCGAGAGACCACAGCCAGGTAGGGACCAGGACGATGGCACCCGAGGCAATGGTGAAAACCGCAATAATGCAAGCGGTCAGTGCACCGAAGGTAACCAGTGGAATTGAGCCCTCGTAGGTGTTTTCGTCTTTCGCAACAACCAGTGTGGCAAAAAAGATAAAGCAGCCGATCAGTGCCCCGACCGCGAACAGGATCAACCCCAGGTAGAAATTAGGATTTGCCGGCATCGGTACGTACGAGGTCATCATTACGGATGCGTCGCCGTTCAGGATTGCAGCATTGTTGATGATGATACCCAAAACCATCAGTGCGAATCCAAACCATGCGATTTTCGGCGCTGCAATCCGACATCTGAGCAGTGTCGACGAACAGAAATACAAGATCGCGATCTCGAACAGGATCATCCAGTAAAGCAGCATGTTCACACCATGAAACGTCAACAGCTGATAAAAGCGATCCGCCGGCAGCAGGTGAACGGCCGGCCAACGCGTCAGGGTGACCCCGATTGCCGCGATGCCCCCCAACAACAGTATGACGACGGCGAGAACAGCATGTGCCTTCATCAGGCGCTCGGCGGGACGGTGAAACTGCAGTCCGGATTCCGGGCAGGTTCGGTACAATTCTTTGCTCATTGTCCGCTCTCCGTCACGTAAATTTTGCCGACCATGTTGTGATGGCCAATGCCGCAAAATTCGTTACAGATAATGGTTTGTTCGCCATCCGTATCCGGTGTAATGGTCAAAACCATTTCATAACCCGGAAGGATCTGTGTGTTGATGTTTATGGGCTGCAAAGAGAATCCGTGCTGCCAGTCCATCGACGAGATGTGAAGGCGGTAAGTCTGGCCCTTTTCCAGCTCGAGCAACGGCCACCATTGCCAGAGACGCCCCAGCAGGTAGACGTCGCTGCCCGGCGGCGGCTTGACTACCGGCAGTTGCATCGCCGTTTCTTTTCGTATCGTGTATTGATCCACCATGGCCTGCGTTTTCGCCATATAGGCTTGCGGTGTAGTCTTGTAAGCCTCACTGGAAAGATTCTGTTTTCCGTATACGTGCCAGAACGGCATCATGAAAAACATGAATAAAGACCAGACCAGTGCGATCATGATCCAGGTCCCCTCGACGCGGTCGAGCGGCTGCTTCCACCAAACGATCTCAGCAGGCGGTTGAATGGCGCTCATAGCTCACCTTTTCCTTTGCGAGTCCGCTTCAGGGTGCGATGGGAATATTTACGATCTCGACGATTCCCCAAATAATGTAGAAAACCGCCGGGAATAACACGCCGATGAACAAGAGAATAAACGGGTTTTCGAGAATGCGTTGCATGGTTGGCAGGGGTTCGGACGCCTGCGTGTTGGTCGTTTCGTCATTCATTGCCAGTGATCCCCAGTCATTGGTTGCAGAAACACAGCGCTTACCCTATTCCTCGCCGACCGCTGGCAGTACTACGGAAAATACCTAGGGCATTGATGGCGATCCGAGCCGTACATCCCTGTGAGTTACGGTAAGCTCCACGCCATGAAAGCGCTCATTTCCCTGTCCCTGATGTCGTGCATGATGCTCGTCGGCTGCGATGACGCGAGTTCTCCGGAAGAAGATGGCATCCGGTTTGTTGTCATTGAGGCCGGTAACGAACGATGCGTATCCGATGAAGCCACCGGCCTGTTGTGGCAAACCAAAACCGAGCAGCCTGGCCTGCACAATGTCGCGAATACTTACTCGTGGTTCCATCCGGGCGAAGAAAACGGCGAGCTTGACTACCGCGGCGTCGAAGACGGTGGATCGTGCGATGGCAGTCTTTGCGACACTTGGAACTATATTCAGGCCGTCAATGATGCCGGCTTGTGTGGTTTTAATGACTGGCGTATTCCCGAGAAGAATGAGCTTAATTCGATCAGCGACATTCGGCGCAGCCATTCGCCTCCGACCATTGATACGGCTTTTTTTCCACTGACGCGAGCTGATGAGTACTGGACAGGCAATGACTACAGCTTCCAGCACGAATCAGCCTGGGCCTGGAATTTCAAGCTGGGACACGATCGCGTTGACTGGAAGAAAACACCCAAGTTTATTCGCCTGGTCCGCGGCATCCCGGGCAAACTTCCGCAAGTAAAGGAATGAGGCGGTGCGGAAACTGGCCATAGCGTCATTGCTGTTGGTGATCGCGCTGGTCTCACTGAGTGCTTACCTGCGCCTGAATCACTCGGGCATCGGCTGCGCGAACTGGCCCGTGTGCTATGGGCAAATAGGACCCGCCGCTGAGAGTACACCGACAATAAGCAGTACCTACGAAAGACTGGCAGCCGAAGCACGACAACCGATGTCGTGGGCTACGCCGGCGCACCGGCTGATCGCGAGTATCCTGGGGCTAACGGTGCTCGGCATGGCGTTATTGTCGCTGTATCGCCGCCAGGACCGACTGCTCACCATCGCGCTTCTCGGACTGACCGTATTCCTGGCCTGGCTCGGCATCCATTCCGGTGGTTTGCACAGCCCAGCTGTAGTCATGGGAAATCTCGGCGGCGGCTTCGCGATGCTGGCGTTGCTCGGCTGGGCTGTCTTCAAGGAAGTGCAACCCACCAGGCCCTGCCCGCGCCACGTCAGAATCTTGACCATTGCAGCAATCCTGCTGTTGTTGCTGCAAATCGGACTCGGCGGACTCACCAGCGCGAACTTCGCGGCGTCGGCCTGTCCGACCCTGCCGGAATGCAACGGGCAATTCATGCCCGGCCCCGGTTTATTGAAAGCCTTCGATCTCAGTCGTTCACATACCATTGGCGATGGTGGTCTCGCACTCGGCGGTCCCGAACGTGCGGCCATTCATCAATTGCATCGATTGATGGCGGTAACCACCACGATTGTCATACTTGCCGCCGCGCTGCTGGCATTGCGCGCGCGACAATACTTGGTTGCCAGTCTGGTACTCGCATTGACAGCCATCGAAGTCGGTGTGGGTGTCGCGGCCATTCTGAGCGAGCTACCGATTGGTATCGCTGTCGCGCACAACTGGCTCGCCGCCATGTTGCTGCTGGCTTTGCTAAGATTGCTCGCCCTCAGCAAATACCAGCAGGCTTCGAATTGAAATGAACGCGTTAAACCCTGTCCGATCGCAGGACCGTACCGTCGCTATCTGGTTGCTCGTTTGCTGCGGTTTGGTTTTTGCCATGGTGGTCCTCGGCGGCGTGACGCGCCTCACCGGGTCCGGACTATCCATGGTGGACTGGCGGCCACTGATGGGCTGGCTGCCGCCGATGACCGACGCGGAATGGCAACGCGTTTTCGAGCTCTACCAGCAGTCGCCTGAATTTCAGAAAGTCAATTCGCATATGGACGTGCACGCATTCAAGGGAATTTTCTGGCTGGAATTCCTGCACCGGCTTTTGGGTCGCACCATTGGCATCGTTTTTATGGTGCCGTTCGTCTTTTTCATGGTCCGCGGCTATATCAAGGCTGCGGAATGGCCAAAATATCTGCTGATGTTCATCCTTGGCGGCATGCAGGGCGTACTGGGCTGGTACATGGTCAAGAGCGGGCTCGTCGATGTGCCGCACGTCAGTCAATACCGGCTGACAGCCCACCTCGTTGCGGCCTTCCTCATCTACGCCTACATGCTCTGGGTCGCGTTGTCGTTGCTATACCCATCGACCGGGAAGAGCCATCATCGCTGGTACCGAAAAGCGCTGGCTTTGACTGTCCTGACGGCAACTACAATTGTTTCCGGCGGCTTTGTCGCCGGCCTCAAAGCCGGAAAAATCTACAACACATTTCCGATGATGGGTGACCAGTGGATTCCGCCCGGCGTTTTCGCACTGGATCCCTGGTGGCGCAACTTGTTCGACAATATGACAACGGTGCAGCTCGACCATCGCGTGCTCGCGATCACGACACTGATTATGACCGTCACCTTCTGGTTCTTCGCCCGTCGAGCGAATCTGCCGGCGCGCACAAAGCCGGCTGTGACCGCATTGCTGCACACTGTTTTGGTGCAGGTCATTCTCGGCATCACGACCCTGCTACTCGCCGTGCCGGTATTGCTCGGCGCCGCTCATCAGGCGGTCGCAATGCTGTTGTTTACGCTGTCGCTATACATCCTGCACAGCCTGAGGAACGTTCGATGACAGTCTGTTTCGACTCCGACCTGGTCGTTCGCTACGGTGGCCGTGGCCCACGCTACACGTCCTACCCTACGGCCCTGCAGTTTACAGAAGACTACAGCGCCGAAAATTATCGCGACAACGCATTGGCCAGCAATTCGAGCAATACGCCTTTGTCACTTTATGTGCACATCCCGTTTTGCCAGTCACTTTGCTATTACTGCGGGTGCAACAAAATTGTGACCCGCAACACCGCACGCGTCGAGCGTTACCTGGACATGCTGTACCGCGAGATAGACCTGCAGGCGACACTCTTCGATCACGGGCGCCTGGTCGAGCAAATGCATTTCGGCGGCGGAACACCAACCTACCTGGACCGCGAGCAGCTCGATGCGTTGCTGGATAAACTGAACTCCGCGTTCTCACTTGATTCAGGCGAACAGCGCGAATTTTCCATTGAGGTCGATCCACGCACGGTTAACACAGACGATCTCGAACACCTCGCAACACTGGGTTTTAATCGCTTGAGTCTTGGAATTCAGGATTTCGACGCCCGCGTCCAGCAGGCAGTTAATCGGATGCAAACGCCGGAGGACGTGTCCAGATTGGTAGAGACCGCTCGCCGTTGCGGATTCAATTCGATCTCCTTCGACCTGATTTACGGCCTGCCATTGCAGACGACAGCCAGCTTTGAGAAAACGCTCGACACGGTCGCCAAGATGCAGCCTGACCGCCTGGCCGTGTACAACTACGCGCACCTGCCGCAACGATTCAAGGGTCAGCGCATGATTGCTGAGGCCGATATTCCGGAGCCGCAGGTCAAGCTCGACATTTTGCACCGCACCATTGATCGATTGTGCGCAGCTGGTTACGAATATATCGGCATGGACCATTTTGCATTGCCAGACGATGAATTGGTCCGCGCCCGCGCAAATGGAACGCTACAGCGCAATTTCCAGGGCTATTCCACGCATCGGCATTGCGACCTGGTCGCACTCGGCGTCAGTGCCATCGGCAATATCGGCAACGCATTTTCGCAAAACGCTGTAACAACAATGGAGTATGAGGCGCTGCTCGAAAGTGGGCACCTGCCGATTCGCAAGGGCCTTGCAATCGATGCGGATGATAAATTGCGCGCCGAGGTCATTCAGACGCTGATGTGTCACGACTCACTTTCGTTTGCCGAGTTCAGCGCCGCGCACGAAATAGATTTTGCCGCTTATTTCGCTGCCGAAATCAAGCGACTGCAGCCACTTGCCAACGACGGGCTCATTCTGCTGGACAACTCCGGCATAACGATCACTCACAAAGGCCGCTTGTTACTGCGCAGTATCGCGATGGTCTTTGATCGCTATATCGACCAGCACGAAAACGACAACCGGTTCTCGAAAGCGATCTAGCCGACCTCGGTCAGCCAACCGTGCGTATCCGGCGCAAGACCATACTGAATATCCTGTAACGCTTTGCGCAGCTTCTCGGTATTCGGACCGGCAGAGCCGTCACGTACCTTAATTTCTTCGCCTTTGTAAACCAGCGAACCGACAGGCGACAGGCAGGCCGCCGTGCCGGACAACGCTGCTTCATGAGTCTTTATCAAGGTCAGCAACTCGTCAACGGTGAAGTTTCGCTCATTGACGCGATAGCCGTTCTCGCCCGCTAGCCGCAGAATCGAATCGCGCGTCATGCCGTGCAGGAACGTTGAATCGAGCGGCTTGGTAATAATCTCGTCATCGCCAATGACCAGGAAATTGGCAGCGCCAGTCTCCTGTACATCGCCATTCGGACAAAACAAAACCTGATCAACGCCATATTGCGCTTTTGCTTCGAGCGTTGGGCCGAGCGCTGCCGCGTAGTTGCCGCCGGTCTTGGTGCTGCCGAGTTGTTCGGTAGATCGAGCACGTTCTGTTTCGACCAGCAATTTCAAAGCAGCAGTACCAGCGGCGAAATAGTCGCCAACCGGTGACGCCAGCACGAACAGCGTCGCTTCGGTGGAAGGTGCCGCGGCAGCCCCAATATTTTCGAGCGTACCAATCAGCGTGGGCCGCAGGTACAGCGAACTTGGCGGAGCCGGAATATCGTCGATTTGCCGGGCCACAAGCTGCGTCACCATGTCGGCAAGCAATGTTGCGTCAGGTATCGGCAGACGCAGGGACGCCGCGCTTTTTTGCATACGCGCGATGTGATCATGCAGGCGATAAATACGTGCCTTGCCGTCGTCCCATCGATAGGCCTTGAATCCTTCGAAGCAGGTACTGGCGTAGTGCAAAACATGTGATGCGGGATGCATCGACAGCGGCCGTAACGGTTCTACGGAACCGCCAGACCAGGCATCATTCTCAAATCGCGCGATTGCGAAGTTATCGCAAAATTGTGTGCCAAACTGGCCCATTGGGTATCAACTCTGATTGCTTGTCTCAAGGGGCGCTACTTTGCCACTAATGGGCTGCCATTGGCCATACCACAATATGATTAATTTTCCGCTGCTTAAAACGTGGGTGGCGTACACGCGGAAATCAGCTCGCAAGGCTCGTTTCCAGGGTTCCTGAACTGGTGTGGCTGGTGACTCTTGAAATAGTAGGCATCGCCGGGCTGCAAGACCTCTGTTTGCTGACCGACGGTCACTTCCAGCCGGCCGCTGACAATAATTCCGCATTCCTCGCCGTCATGCGTAATCGAATGCTTGCCGGTGCCGGAACCGGGCTGATAGCGCTCCAACAACAGCTGGATCGAACGGTCGGCGAGGTTGGCGCCGACCTGTCGATAGGAAACACCGCCATCGGCAATTTCAGTCAGCTCTTCAGACCTGAAGAACACACGCTCGCGAATTTCGAACTCATCACCGAAAAATTCGCCCAGGCTGACCGGAATACCATCAAGTACCTTTTTCAGCATACTGACAGTCGGATTCAACTTGCCGGACTCAATTTGTGAAATGGTGGCATTTGCAACGCCGGACTGCCGCGCCAACTGCCGCTGTGAGAGCTTCAATCCGGTGCGAATACCCTTGAGCCGCATGCCGATATCCTGGTCCACGTGTTCACCTGCCCTGACTGTTTAGGATCGTAAACATATTGACCCAACGATTGTTATAAATCAAATACTTATAAAACCCCACCTAACTCATTGTTTAACATCGTGTCTCAGGCGTACACTCTTTTTCTGTCACAAGAGCCCGCCGGAGCTATTCATGAGTACTACCAAAACCGACCTCGACGCCTACTGGTTGCCGTACACCGCAAACCGCGACTTCAAATCCAAACCTCGCGTGATCCGTGCCGCATCCGGCCATCACTACACGGCCCAGGACGGCACGCAACTGTACGACACGTTTTCGGGACTCTGGACGTCAGGCGTCGGGCATTGCCATCCAAAGATCGTGGCGGCTGTGCAGCAGCAAGTCGCCGAACTCGACTACTGCATGAGTTTCCAGGTCACCAATAACAAGGCGATCGAACTGGCGAACCGTGTAACAGCGATGGCCCCCGAAGGTATCGAGCACTGCTTCTTCACCAACTCCGGCTCGGAGTCAGTGGACACCGCGCTGAAAATTGCGCTCGGTTATCACCGCGCGCGCGGCGAAGGCAATCGCACACGCCTGATCGGCCGCGAACGCAGCTACCATGGCGTCAACTTTGGTGGCATGTCAGTTGGCGGCATCGTCCCGAACCGCAAGGTCTTCAGCGCCAACATGATCCCTGGGGTGGATCACCTGCGCCACACGCATGACATTGAGCGCAACGCGTTTACCCGCGGCATGCCGCAACACGGCGCCGAACTTGCCGACGATCTCGCCAGGCTTTGTGCTTTGCACGATGGCAGCAACATCGCGGCTGTCATAGTTGAGCCGGTTGCTGGCTCCACCGGCATACTGCCGCCACCGGTTGGCTACCTCGAGCGCTTGCGCGAGATTTGCGACGAGCATGGCATCCTGTTGATATTCGACGAAGTCATCGCTGCGTTCGGGCGACTCGGCTGTGCCTACGGTGCGGAACGCTTCGGCGTGATACCGGATATCATCACGACCGCCAAAGGGCTGACCAATGGTGTGATCCCGATGGGCGCCGTTTTGGTTCGTGATGAAATTTACGACGCATTTATGCAGGGGCCGGAGTACATGGTTGAACTGTTTCACGGCTATACCTACTCCGGGCACCCGGTGGCCGCAGCCGCCGGACTGGCAACAATGGACGTCTATGACGAAGAGGGCATTTTTGAGCAGGCAAAAAACCTCGAACCATTATTCGAAGACCTGCTGCACTCGTTCGCGGATCACAAGCACGTCATCGACGTGCGCAACTTCGGCTTGATGGGCGCGATTGAAATGTCGCCGCGCACGGGCTCGCCCGGCGCTCGCGGTGCCGAGGCACACAAAAAGTGTTTCTGGGACGAAAATCTCGTGATCCGCAACGGCATGGATACGATACAATTCTCGCCGTTCCTGAATTCCGATCCCGACGAAATGGAAGCGTCATTTGCCGCCGTTCGCCGCGTGCTCGATTCCATCGAGTGAGCAATGTACCCGCAGGAGTCTTAACATGAATGCCACACCCGCCAAGAACCTCGACAATGCGGAAATTGTCGGACACTTCATCAACAATGCTTTGGTTGCTGATGATAATCGTCCACTACCGATTACGAATCCCGCCACCGGTGAGATCACACGCCACGTTGCGATGGCATCCTCGGATACGGTACGCGATGCGATCGCCGCTGCGCAGGCAGCTTTTCCGGCCTGGCGCAATACGCCGCCCGCGAAACGTGCCCGCATCATGTTTCGCTTCAAGCAGTTGCTGGAAGAACACGCCGACGAGGTTGCGGCAGCAATTACGAATGAACACGGCAAGGTATTTGACGATGCGATGGGCGAATTCGGCCGCGGCGTCGAAGTGGTCGATTACGCCTGCGGTATCCCGGAATTGCTCAAAGGCGAATATTCGCGCAACGCCGGGCCGGGTATCGACAGCTGGTCCGATTTTCAGCCGCTCGGCGTTGTCGCCGGCATCACACCGTTTAATTTTCCGGCCATGGTGCCAATGTGGATGTACCCGATGGCGATCGCCTGTGGCAACACATTCGTCCTGAAGCCGTCGGAAAAAGACCCGAGTGCCCCGATGATCGCGGCGCGCCTTCTGCAAGAAGCCGGTCTGCCCGATGGCGTTTTCAATCTTGTCAACGGCGACAAAGAGGCGGTCGATACCTTGCTCAATGATGAGAGAGTCCAGGCTGTCAGCTTCGTCGGCTCGACGCCAATCGCCGAGTACATTTACAACACCGGCACCAGCAACGGCAAACGGGTACAGGCGCTCGGCGGCGCTAAAAACCATGCGATCGTCATGCCCGACGCGGACATCGACAATGCCGTTAATGCGCTGATGGGCGCCGCGTACGGATCCTGTGGCGAACGCTGCATGGCTATCTCGGTTGCTGTCTGCGTCGGCGACGACGTTGCCGATGCGGTCGTCGGTAAATTGCAGGCGCAAATTGCGGATCTCAAGGTCGGTAACGGAACCGATACCTCGAACCACATGGGACCGCTGATTACCGAGGCGCACTATGACAAGGTACGCGGCTATGTCGATCTGGGCATAGAAGAAGGTGCAAGCCTGGTTGCTGACGGTCGCGACCTGGTCGTCGAAGGGCACGAAGAGGGCTATTTCCTGGGTCCGTGCCTGTTCGACAACGTCACCAGCAATATGCGTATTTACCAGGAAGAAATATTTGGCCCGGTTTTGTGTGTCGTTCGTGCTGAATCTGAAGAGCAGGCCATGCAATTGATTGACGATCACGAATACGGCAACGGTACCTGCATTTTCACCCGCGATGGCGAAGCAGCGCGTTATTTCGCAGACAATATCCAGGTCGGCATGGTCGGTATCAACGTACCGCTGCCGGTGCCGGTTGCCTACCACAGCTTTGGCGGCTGGAAACGATCCTTGTTCGGCGATTTGTTCGCATACGGTCCTGACAGTGTGCGCTTTTACACACGCCGCAAGACCATAACGCAGCGCTGGCCATCGGGCGGCGTTCGTGAGAAAGCACAATTCTCCTTCCCGGGGCGCCAATAAGACACCGATCACAGGTACAATCGCTGTCCCCACTGATTCGGAGACAGCAATGAGAACACTGCTAGCTATCCTGATTCTCGCGGCGCCCACCGTCTGGGCGCAGGATTTCGCGACGGCGTATGAGCACGAGGAAGTTGCGCCGGGAATTTATCGACTGATCGGTGCCGACGGTAAATTTGGCGGCGGCGGCATCGGCCTGTTAACGGGCGACGAGTACGTCGTGCTGATCGATGACGGATTGTTCCCGACCGGCGATGCCCTGCTCGCCAAAGTCGAAGAACTCGCAGGACGACCTGCCGATTTCATTATTAATACGCACGCCCACGGCGACCACACGGGTGGCAACCAGCTATTCGCAGAAAACGGCGCGATCATTGTCGCGCACGACAACCTGCGCAAGCGTATGCAGGCCGATGACCAGCAGAACACCGGTCCGGGCGCCTTGCCTGTCATTACATTCTCGGACCAGGTCACATTCCACGTGAACGGCCAGGAAGCTTACGTGTTCCATATCGGCAGTGCGCACACCGACGGTGATGCCGCGATCCTGTTTCGTGACGCCAATATCATCGCGCCGGGCGACCTTGTGTTTCGCGGCCTGTTTCCGTTTATCGATCTCGACAGCGGTGGCAGTGTCGCCGGCTACAAAGCCGGCCTCGGCAAGCTGATCGATATGGCCGACGACGAAACGCGATTTCTTTCCGGTCATGGCCCGATCGCGACGCGCGAAGGATTGCAGACAGATCTCGACATGCTGATTGATGCCGAGGCGCGCGTGCAGGCGCTGCTCGACGACGGTAAAACGGCTGACGAAATAGTTGCTGCGAATCCGCTCGCCGACTACCACGACCAGTACAACTGGGGATTCATTACCACCGAAATAATGACCCGAACCCTGATTCGCTCGCTAACAATGGAATAGTAACTTTTATGGATAACAACAAAACGGCCGAGTTTGTAAACAACATGTGGGATGAAGAAATTATCCCGCAGATTTCCGAATACATTAAAGTCCCGAACAAGTCACCGCACTTTGACCCCGACTGGGAGTCGCACGGGCACATGGAGCGAGCGGTCGAAATGCTCGAAGCGTGGTGTAAAACGCAGCCTCTGAAGGGCATGAGCGTGGAAGTCGTCAGAATCGAGGGGCGAACACCTATCCTGTTTATGGATATTCCGGGCGATTCCGACGAAGTTGTGCTGTTGTACGGGCATTACGACAAACAACCGGAATTCAGTGGCTGGGATGACGACCTCGATCCGTGGACCCCGAAAATCAAGGACGGCAAACTTTACGGACGCGGTGGTGCTGACGATGGATACTCCACCTTCGGCTCGCTAACCGCGATCCGGGCCCTGCAGGAACAGGGCATTCCGCACGCGCACTGCGTCGTCCTGATCGAAGGCTGCGAGGAAAGTGGCAGCTTTGACTTGCCGCACTATATCGACCTCCTCGAAGACCGCATCGGGTCGCCGGATCTCGTTGTCTGCCTGGATGCAGAATGCGGCAATTACGATCAACTCTGGTGCACTACATCGTTGCGCGGCAATCTGACCGGCACCTTGCGCGTCGACGTGCTGACGGAAGGTGTGCACTCAGGAACGGCCAGTGGAGTCGTGCCGTCAAGTTTCCGCACAGCGCGAGCGCTGATCAGTCGCATCGAAGACGAAGCTAGCGGCAAAATCCTGGTCGACGATCTGCATGTGGAAATTCCGCAGCAAAGACTGACGCAGGCCGGACTGGCTGCGGAGACTTTGCAGGACCTCGTCTATATGAAGTTTCCCTGGGCCGTCGACAACCCGTCGCCAGACGAATCGCATACCGAATTGCTGTTAAACAATACCTGGCGCCCGATGCTGGCCGTCACCGGCGCCGAAGGTATGCCGGCGATGATCGATGCCGGCAACGTCTTGCTGCCGTACACCAAATTGAAATTATCATTCAGGCTGCCACCAACCTGCGACGCCGACGACGCCGCCGCAGCAGTCAAGCGCGCGCTCGAAGCCGACAAGCCGCCGCTTGCAAACGTTTCGTTCCAGGTAGAGTCGACGATGGCCGGCTGGAATGCACCTGAAGTTGCCGATTGGCTGGAAGCGTCAATGCAAAAGGCGTCGCAGGCTTTTTTCGGCAAACCTTCCATGTACATGGGTACGGGCGGAACGATTCCATTCATGGGAATGCTCGGCGAGCGCTTTCCTGAAGCCCAGTTCCTGATCACCGGACTGCTGGGACCGAAATCCAATGCGCACGGTCCGAACGAGTTTCTGCATATCGAAACTGGCAAGCGGCTGACCAGCTGTGTCGCGCAGATCCTGGAGGATCACTTCACCCGCAATTAGGGTGACAGTGACCCTATTAAAAATAAGGTGACAGTGACCCTATTTCAGCAGACGGAAATAGGGTCACTGTCACCTTATTTAGGAGCGACTGTAGGTCAGCGCCGTAATCTGCTCGGATATCAGACCGATCAGGAAAACGATGACGGAGGCGCTGAATAACAGCATGCTCATGTTGGTGAAACGCCCTGTCGTGACATAGGTGTATGCGTAGTAACTCAGGCCGGTAAGAAAGAACAGGCCGCTCGTCGGCAGGAATATTTTCAGCGGCGAGTACAGGGTCGCAATCTTGAAAATAATCACCAGGAAGCGCACGCCGTCGCGAAGTGGCCGGATATGGCTCTTGCCGACCCGCGTTGCTGCAACAATCGACTCAAACGTCACTGAGTAGCCGCTACGCAAGAATGCCATCGTTATCGTCGTCGGGTACGAAAACCCGTTCGGCAACATGTAGAGAAATTGCTTGAATTTGTCCGCACGAGCGACCCGAAATCCTGAGGTCAGGTCGAGGATCTTGCGGCCACTCATCAGCGACGCGATTCCGTTGTACAGCCCATTTGCGAACAGGCGGCCGACGCTTGCATGCGAACCCGTATTGCGCGCGCCAACAGCCATTTCGAATCCTTCTTCCAGCTTCTGCAAAAGCGGTTCCAGCCCGGCAGCGCTGTGCTGACCGTCGCCGTCCATGAAGGCAAGTATGTCACCGCTCGCCGCCCGGGCACCGGATTTAACCGCTGCACCATTGCCGAGGCTTTCCGGGTGGCTGACGACGGTTGCGCCTGCTTCCCGAGCAACCTGATCGGTGTCATCAGTAGAACCGTCATTGACGACGATAATTTCGGCATCAGGGTAGTGCTCGCGCGCAGTCGACACGACAGCGCCGATTGCGCCGCTTTCATTCTTGGCGGGTATGATTATCGATAGGGACATTGCTCGATTCCGTGGGTTGTTACTGACCGTGGCCTAAGACGCGAACATGATCATTATGCCAGCTGCCACCGCCGAACCAATGACACCGGCGACATTAGGGCCCATTGCATGCATTAGCAAGATGTTTTGCGGATTCGCTTCCAGGCCGACCCGGTTCGCAACACGGGCAGCCATCGGCACCGCCGATACACCGGCTGCGCCAATGAGCGGATTAATCGGCGTACTGGAAATCCTGTTCAGCAACTTGCCCATCAGCAAGCCGCTTGCCGTGCCAATCGCAAATGCGACCATGCCGAGAATCAGGATACCCAGCGTGCTCCAGTCGAGAAATTGCTCGGCGCGCAACTTTGAACCGACCGCCAGTCCCAGGAAGATTGTGACGATATTAATCAATGCGTTTTGCGTTGTGTCCGACAGACGTTCGACGACGCCACATTCACGCATCAAGTTGCCGAAACACAACATACCGAGCAACGGCGCGGCAGACGGCAGAAATAAGGCGACCAATAACAACAGCAACAGCGGAAATACGATCCGCTCGGCTTTGGTGACATCGCGCAATTGCACCATTTCAATACGCCGTTCGGCTTTGGTTGTCAGCAACTTCATAATTGGCGGCTGGATCAAAGGGACCAGTGCCATATAGGAATACGCGGCGACAGCAATCGCCCCCAGCAGATTCGGTGCAAGCTGCCCTGCGACATATATCGCGGTCGGCCCGTCCGCCCCGCCGATAATGCCGATTGCGGCAGCCTCACGCAGACTGAAATCCATCAGGCCAAGCTGCGTCAGCCCGAGTGCGCCAAGCAGTGTGGCGAAGATGCCGAACTGTGCCGCAGCACCGAGGAATAAAGTCCTGGGATTGGCCAGTAGCGGCCCAAAGTCGGTCAATGCGCCCACGCCCATGAATATGATCAATGGAAACGCGCCCGTTTCGATTCCCATTACATAGGCGAGATGCAAAAGTCCGTCGCCGGTTGCGATTTCGACGCCCGGGATGTTGCTCAACAGGCCCCCGAATCCGATGGTCACCAACAGCAGTGGCTCGAACTTCTTGACGATCCCGAGGTACAGCAGAACAAGACAGACCACAATCATCGCCAACTGGCCGCCTGTGATCTGGTACAGGCCGGACTCCAGCCAGATTTGCTGAATCAGTTTCACGTCTTAATCGATCGCGACAAGTGAATCACCGACCTGAACTGCATCGCCCTCTTTCACAAAGACCTGGCTTATCGTGCCCGCTTTCGGCGCACTGATCACCGTCTCCATTTTCATTGCCTCTACCACCAGCAGGGGTTGATCCTGCTCAACATTCTCGCCGGCTGCGACATGCACCTTGAAAATATTGCCCGCCAGCACTGCTTTGACGGCCGCTCCCGACGAACCCGTGGTTGCTGTCGACGGCGCTGCCGCAACAACAGGGCCCAGCTCCCCGCCTTCAGCAATTTCCACCGTGTAACTCTTGCCATTGACGCGCACCGCATAGACACCCGAGTTTGCGGCGGGCGCTGCGGCCGGCGTTTCGAGCTCACCGGTCGGTGCGGGTTCAAATGCATCAGGGTTATCGCGGTTTTGCAAAAACTTGATACCGATCTGCGGGAACAAGGCATATGTCAGTACATCGTCGACAACATCATCGGCTAACCGAATGCTCTTCTCGCTGGCAATCTTTTTAAGCTCCGCTGTCTGCTGTTCGAGCTCCGGTTGCAGAAGATCTGCCGGCCGGCAAGTAATTGGTTCGTCCCCGTCAAGCACTTGCGCCTGTAACTCGACATTTACCGGCAACGGTGTTGCACCGTATTCACCTTTCAGGATCCCTGATGTTTCTTTCGTTATATTGCCGTAGCGCGTACCGGACAGCACATTGATAACCGCCTGGGATCCGACAATCTGCGACGTCGGCGTGACCAATGGCAGCATGCCAAGATCTTCGCGAACGCGCGGAATTTCGTCCAGGACATCGTCGAGCTTGTCGGTAGCATTCTGTTCGCGCAATTGGTTTTCGAGGTTGGTCAGCATGCCCCCGGGTACCTGGGCGACCAGTATTCGCGAATCGACGCCTCGCAATGAGCCTTCGAATTTGGCGTATTTCTTTCGTACTTCGCGAAAATAGGCCGCTATCTCCTCGATCAATACCATATCGAGTCCGGTATCCCTGCCGGTTCCTTCGAGAATCGCCACCAACGTTTCGGTAGGTGAATGACCATAGGTCATACTCATCGAACTGACCGCCGTATCGATATTGTCGATGCCTGCTTCAGCTGCCTTGATGTAGGTCGCTGTCGACAACCCGGTTGTCGCATGGCATTGCATATGTACAGGAATATCGAGTGATTCCTTCAGGCGCGTGATCAGTTCAAATGCGACGTACGGTCGCAACAGTCCGGCCATATCCTTGATACAAATCGAGTGCGCACCCATATCCTCGATCCGCTTGCCCATGTCGACCCAGAGGTCGACTGTATGGACATGACTGACCGTGTACGACATGGTGCCCTGCGCATGTTTGCCAACCGCCAGCGTCGCCTTGATTGCGGTATCCAGGTTTCGCAAATCATTGAGCGCATCAAAAATTCGAAAAACGTCGACGCCATTGACGGCACACCGTTCGACAAACTTTTCCACAAGGTCATCGGCGTAGTGGCGGTATCCGAGTATATTTTGCCCACGAAACAACATTTGCTGTGGCGTATTCGGCATCGCTTGTTTTAGCAGGCGAATTCGCTCCCACGGGTCTTCGCCCAGGTAGCGAATACAGGCATCGAAAGTCGCACCGCCCCATGACTCCATCGACCAGAAGCCCACGCGATCGAGTTTGTCCGCGATTGGCAGCATATCCTCAATTCGCATACGCGTTGCGAGCAAGCTTTGGTGCGCGTCACGCAGCACCAGTTCAGTAATGCCCAGTGGATTTTTATCAGTCATTGCACTCTTTATTTTCGCTTTCGATGTACTGCAATTGCTGCAGCGATGGCAGCGACCTCTTCATCACCGACACCACTCTCATGCGGCGGCGACGCGCTGAATCGCAACGCAATTGACGACATTGCCGACATCGCCAGGACCAGGACAGTTAAGAATACGAATACCGTGCCCATTCCGACAAGCATTAGAGTAACGCCCTGATCCAAAAGAGTTGTTTCCAATGCAAGCTCCGGTTGCGCGATACTGACAAACGATTATAGCGGATCAAAAATGCTGCCGGTGCGGAATCTCTGTGGCATGATTCGGAAATGAATGTACGAAACGGACGAATCGGGCTGCTGTTATTGCCATTGCTGCTAGCTGCCTGTGCCACCCAGCCGCGTTCGGAAATCGTGGCGACAGCGTCGAATGATGAATGTGTAGTGTTGCTGCACGGACTGAATCGAAGCTGGCGGGCCATGCGTCGGATGGCCGAATCACTGCAGCAAGCCGGCTTCGCGACTGTGAATGTCGATTATCCTTCTCAAGCCGGCTCGATAGAAGAAATAGCGCCACTGGCTGTCGAGACGGGGGTCGATGGCTGTCGCAAGACAGGTGCCAGCAAGATCCATTTTGTAACGCATTCGTTGGGTGGAATTCTAATCCGCTATCAGAACGAGAAAGCGCCGATTCACGATCTGGGTCGTGTGGTCATGCTCGCACCGCCGAACCATGGCAGTGAACTGGTCGATAAAACCAGGGACTGGCCAGGCTTCGAAATGCTGTCAGGCGATGCAGGCTCTCAACTGGGAACCGGCCCTGACAGTATTCCGTCACAACTGGGACCGGTGGACTTCGAGTTGGGCGTTATTGCCGGAACCGGGACCATCAATGTCCTCGCATCGGCCATGTTGCCGAACCCGGACGATGGCAAGGTATCAGTGGTCAGCACCAAAGTGGATGGAATGCAGGACTTCCTTGTGGTCGGCAATTCACATCGCTTCATCACACGCAGTAGCGTCGTGCTCAGGAATACAGAGAATTTTCTTCGCAACGGTGCCTTTCTTGACAGCGACAAGGCACTGATGAACCAGTAGCACCTAGCGGCAATGCTGTTCCATCTGTTGCTTTGACTCTTGCAGCGTTGCCTCGGCCTCGGCCTCGGAAAGATACTCGCGCTCACCTTCCTCATTTGTACGGTACAGGCGCGGGGCACCTTTGTACGCAGCATAATTTTCTGTCGCTTTCTTGCAGTAATACGCTTCTGTTTCTTCCCGCACCATGCGTTCTTCATCGGTCTCGCCAGGGAGATTTTCGCTTCCCGATTTACTCAGATCATCGAGGGAACCGGCCGAGTGCCAGACGAGAATGACGGCAACTGCATCTTCGTGATCGGGAGTATCGCTGTAATGCAGTTTTTCGCTTTCGTCGACCCAGGTAAATATCGGCGTATTGGTATCAACGAAATGCGTCTTGCCATTGGCGTCGACCCATTTCCAGATATCCGCATGTGCCGCAGCAGACAATAACAGGCCGGAAACGGCCAAAAGTTTGGTGATCTTCATTGGGACTCCTGCAATGCCCCAGTATGATCGAATAGCCCGGCCGTCCCGGTGACAAACGTCACAAATTCGCTTGCGAATTAAAGCCCCTGATGTGCATCCAGCCGCCGTTGCAGCGCATTGATTTGCTGTTGCTGTTGCTGGACGACACGCGTCAGTACAGCAACAATATCCATTGCACTCAGTGCATCACGGTCGCGGCTCGCGAGTAACTCCGGTACATCCTCAGCAATGAAGCCGACATAATCCTCGCCCGGTTCGGCGCGGTAGCTAAACGTTACCGGATCAAGTGCCATCAGCGCCTGACTCGCCTGCTCAGCCGAAAGAACCTGAATATTTTCTTTATTGGTGCGCGAGGAGCTGTTGGTCCAGACCCCGCCCGCCGTCACGTGCGCTCCACTCGCCAACTGCAGCGGATGACTCGGTCGCGCCACCGCGAGGCCGACATTGCCGTCGCGATCGATCGTAATGCGGTCGATGGAACCAGCGCCAATGGTCAGCGTACTGGCGCGATTGTGCATGATGTAACCGGTCTCTCCGGTCGATTGCGTGATCATCAGGCCCGCAACACTGCTGTTTTGTTCGTGGATCTGGATACTGCCATTTACTTCGAGCCGCTGTTTTGGCTCGACCGTACCGATGCCAACACGATTACCATTATCGAAGATCTGCGAATTGCCGCCGTGGTGCTCACCACGGAATCGCACCAGGTAGTTACGGGTACCTGTCAACTCGACCGCTTCGCCAGTGTCGGGTTGCTCCGCCTCCTCTGTTGCCGGCGCGGCAACGTCAACGACCTGCTCGGCGGCAGTATCGTCAACAACATCCTCTGTGGCCACAGCGTCGACCGCGATGGCCTCGACCCGGGGCTTCGTCTCTTCCGGCGTATCCGCGCTGTCACTCTCTGCGAGCTCAGCTTCACTGCTTGCGTCATCCGCAACGGCAGTAGCGATTGCAGCGGTGCTTGCCTCATCCGCAATGTCATTGGCCGCTGTGTCCGAATCATCCGTCGGTGTAGCCGTATCCTTGACGATGCGACTCCAGTCGGCGCTGATAAAGCCATTCGCGCCGCCCTCCAGTTTAACTTCATGCCAGCCGTCCTGCGATCGCACGAGTTCTATTGACGCGCCTTGCCGCAGCTCACCGACAATGTCGGACGTCGCGTCCGCATTCAGTCGAATATTGACACTGTTTTGGACCTCATCAATCGGTACAACAACATCGGCAAACACGGTTAGCGGCAGCAGCAACAACAGTGTCAGGGTCTTCATGGCGCAGTCCTCCATCGGCAGTGAGCAACAAATATGCTGACATCGCCGCATGGTAGCACTGCGCTTGCGGCAGAAAGCCTGACAATCAGTCGCTTTTTGGCGACGCCGCTTTTGCGAGTTCGCTTTCGATCGAAGCGACCGTGATCGGATGATAGGCATGCCTTGCCGACGCAAACAGGCGCTGCGCCAGCTCGAAGTCCTGTCCGTTGGCGGCCAACTCACGATAGATGATGCCCACCAGCCGGGTGCGGCCGTAGCGATTCAGGTAGGCCTCAAGTTGTGAGTAAGCCGGCTTGTAGCGCCGCTGCGCAACCTGGATGAACCAGGTCCTGCCGATTTCTGCATTGTTCGTCGCACTCAGTTCCAGATATTCATCCAGTGCAGCGAGGCGCTTGTGATCAAGTTGCTGCGGAAGACTGTTGATAAAATGAATCAACGCATGCGGGCTCCATTCACTCGCCGGAATGTCCGCGAGATCCACTTCGCCGGAAGCCCACGCCGCGGCGAAAGTTGCGGCATTGTCGAGTGTTTTGGATGACGGTATCGGCGCGCTTTCGGGTAGCCCGGGCTGGTACATCCATACCTCAGCCTGCGCACGTGTCATCACACCCGGTTCCGAATCCAGCAAGTGTTCCTCGAGGTAGTCGAGAAACCTTTCCGTCGTGATCGTTTCGAATGCGAATTCATCGAAATAAGTCAGCAGAAACTCGTCAAATTGCTCGCGGCCGAATTGCTGTTCCAGGTATTCAAGAAACAGGCTGCCCTTGTGATAGTGAATCGTTCCCTGCACATCATCAGGGTCACCGCTGTCGAGTCGAGGCGCGAGCCCCTGGCGTTCAATCGGCACGCTCTGGAAATCGAGCAATAACTCTTCGTAGGCCAGCACACGCTCCTCATCCACGCGATCGACATCGTATATTCTTTCCATCAGGCGTGCTTCCAGGTAGCTCGTCATGCCTTCGTTCAGCCACCCGTCACGCCAGGTAGCGTTGGTGACCAGATTGCCTGACCAGGAATGCGCCAGTTCATGGGCGACAACTGCGACCAGGCTGCGGTCGCCCGCAAGCAAGCTTGGCGTCAAAAATGACAATCGCGGGTTTTCCATACCGCCGTAAGGGAAACTCGGCGGCAGCACCAGCAAGTCGTAGCGCCCCCAGCGATACGGCCCGAATTGCTGCTCGGCAATTTCCAGCATCTTCTGTGTATCGCCAAATTCGTACACCGATGCGTCGAGTAATTCCGGCTCAGTGTATATACCGGTGTCATCACCGAGCGGCGCGAAATACAGGTTACCAACAGCAATGGCTATCAAGTATGACGGAATCGGTTGCGGCATCATAAAGTTGAACTCACCACTGCGTGCCGCTAACGGGTCATTGTTCGCGCTCATGACAGCGAGCAGTTCTTGCGGCGTGTGAATCTTTGCTTCATAAGTCAGTCGGATAAGTGGCGTGTCCTGCAGAGGGATCCAACTGCGTGCATGAATCGCCTGCGACTGGGAAAACACCATCGGGTGTTTACCTCCGGCCGTCAGCTCCGGCGGCAGCCATTGCAGCGCTGTCGATGCCGGACTCGTCTCATAGTCAATCCGGACGGCGACTTCCGACTGCAAGTCGATGTTGTCCGGTACGCTGATGATCAACGGTGCGCCCATGACTTCGTGGTGCTCGCCGATGCGAAAAATCGCGGGTTCCGGCATACCATTCTCGTCCAGTACTACAACACTCTCGATTTGCAGGTCACGCGTATCCAGGACGATTTCTGTCGCGTCAGTATCGAGAACGGACATTTGCAGCACGGCGTGTCCACGTAATTTCTTGGCGGCAAAATCGACATCAAGATTGAGGTCGATGTGACGCGTGCGCAATTGCTCAAGATTGGCGAACGTAAAATAGTCCGTGGCCGGATCGTAAGAATCTTTGTCAGCACAAGACAGCAGGCAAAGCGAAATTACCAGAAGAGATGTTTTTTGCAGCATTGTGAAGCTCCGGATGGTTGTGCGACTATTGCGAGCCATTTCTGCGGGCAAACTATGCGCGGTCAGTACAGCAATCGTCAAATCTCCCCGGGCAGCGCGCGCTGGCTGATACCGTTTCTTTTCAGTTTGATCATACTTTTGCCTTGTGCCGAATCCTTCGCCCATCCGGAAGACGAGTTCTGCACACCCGGCGCAGAGAGCCTGGACCCGGAATTGTGTGCCGCGCTCGCCGAAATGGACAGGCCGGACGGCGAATTGCAGCAGTTTCCGGTTGACGTTAATCGCGGTGTAGTCGAAACCGGCCGTCTGTATGTGTCAATTGGCGTTCGTCACATCCTGCCCGATGGTCTCGATCATATTCTGTTTGTGCTGGCGATATTTCTCGCCTCCGTTCGCTGGCAGGCTTTGTTACTGCAGGTATCGGCGTTTACTGTCGCGCACACAGTAACGCTGGGCCTGGCGGCCAGTGGCGTTATCAGCCCGGCCGCTGCAATTGTCGAACCGCTGATCGCACTGACAATTGGTTTTGTCGCGCTGGAGAATCTGTACTTCAAGGACATGACTCGTTGGCGTCCGGCTGTCGTGTTCGCATTTGGTCTCATTCACGGCCTCGGCTTTGCCGGATTTTTTGGCGAGCTTGGTCTGCCGGAGGGTCAATTCTGGAGTGCGCTGATCGGTTTTAATATTGGCGTCGAACTCGGCCAGTTAGCGGTCATCCTGGTTGCCGCAGTGCTGGGATTCCTGATACGACGCCTGTTGGGCGATCCGAGCGGTGCCCGGCAGTACCGTCGATTCGTGGTACTGCCGGGCTCGCTGCTCATAGGAATAACCGGTTTCTGGTGGGCATTCGAACGGGCTATTCTGTAACGTCGAAGCCACGTCCCTCGAGCAACGGTTCGATGCTGGGGTCCTGGCCCCGGAAGTTTCGGTACAATTCGTCCGCCTCCCGCAGGCCGCCCGACTCATAAACCCATTTTTTCAGTCGTGCCGCCGTTTCCGGGTCGAAGATATTCTCGGCCTGCTTGAATGCCGCAAACCCGTCAGCATCCAGAATTTCCGACCACAGATACGCGTAGTAGCCGGCAGAGTAGCCACCGGCAAAAATGTGACTGAAATATTGCGAGCGGTATCGCGGCTCAATCTCGTCTATGAGCCCATAGCCCCGCAGCACCTCTTCTTCAAATGCGCGCGCGTCGGTGATTTTTGCAGCCTCGTCCGAGGTCAGCATGTGCCAGCGCAAGTCGAGTAGTGACGCTGCAATGTACTCCGTCGTGCTGAAACCATTGTTAAAGTTTGCTGCAACACGCATGCGCTCGACCAACTCCTGCGGAATGACGTCCCCACTCTTGTAGTGCTGCGCAAATATCGCCAGCATTTCCGGCTCCGCGGCCCAATGCTCCAGTATTTGTGCGGGAAACTCGGTGTAGTCACGCGGTCCGTCGACGCCGGAGAACAGTGGATAATCAATTTGCGTCAGCAAGCCGTGCAGTCCGTGGCCGAATTCGTGAAACAGTGTCTCGACCTCGGAGAATCGCATCAACGTCGGCTCACCCGCCGGAGGCATCGACAGGTTCAGGTTATTTGTAACGATAGGACGGATTTTGTCGCCATCTATATTCGATGCACTACGGTAGCTGCTCATCCAGGCGCCACCTCGTTTCGAATCACGTGCGTACATGTCCGCCATAAACAAACCCAGGTGCGTGCCGTTCGCATCTTTGACGTCGTAGGAGGTTACAACGGGGTTCCATGCCTCGACTTCCACCGGTTCGAACATTACGCCGAACAGCCGATTAGCCATCTCAAACGCACCGCCACGAACTTTTTCGAGACTGAAGTACGGCATGAGCTCGCTTTCGTTCAGATCGAATCGCGCTTTGCGCACTTTTTCCGCGTAGTGCCACCAATCGTGGCCCGCCAACTTGAATTCATCACCGGCCAGGTCTTGCATATCCGCAAGCTCGGTTTTCGCACGTGCCAGTCCGGGCCGCCAGACGCGCAACAGAAATTCTTCTGCTTCTGCCGGAGTCTTCGCCATACGCGTTTCAAGCTGATAATGCGCGTGTGACTTGTAGCCCATGAGTTCGGCACGTTTTGCCCGCAACTGTGCAATCTCAATTGCCAGCGGACCATTGTCGTGCTCGCCTTCCGATGCGCGCAGGCGATAGGCATCAAATAACTGCTCTCGTAGCTCGCGTACTTCAGACTGGGTCATAAATGTTTCGTAGGCGGAGCGGTTCAGCCCGATAATCCATGCTCCTTCGTCTTCGTTCCAGACGGACGCTTTGAAGTCATCGCTGAGACCGGCTGTCTGCGTTTCATCCGTAATGCGAAGCTTGAAGCCTTTGGTTGCCGCCAGCAGGTTGAGTCCAAATTTCGTCGTTAGCGACGAGATCTCGGCATTAATCTCCGCGACTTGCTGTTTGACAGCCGGGTCCAGCGCAGCACCAGCCCGTACAAATGCGCGATGGCGCAATTCAAGCAGGCGAGCATCCTGTTCGTTGAGGCCCAATTCGTCTTTTTGTGCATAGATGGCCTGAACGCGTTTGAACAACGCGTCATTCAGTCGGATCGCATCGTATTCTCGCGTCAACATCGGCGACGCAATGGTCCGGATTTTCTGAATTTCGTCGTTGTTTTCCGTTCCGGCAATATTGAAAAACGTCGCTGACACATCGCCGATCAACTCACCCGCCAGTTCCAGCGCAACGATAGTATTCTCGAAACTTGGTGGTTCCGGGTTGCCGGTAATCGCTTCGATATCGGCACGCAGCTCCAGGATGCCTTTCTTGATGGCCGGCATATAGTGAGCGTCATCGATCTCTGCAAATGGCGGTACGCCGTACGGCGTATCCCATTCCTCCATGAACGGATTTCCGACCAGTTCCGCCTCGGTCACCGCAATCTCGTCGGCGGCGTCGTTCTCACCGCCGGTGGCATCGCGCTCGTTTCCGTCGCACGCCGAAAGGCTGATTGCTACTATCGGAAGGAGAACTAAGTACTTGTATTTCATGATATTCTTATTCCTATCCTGAAAATCGGTTTCAATTGTACCAATAATATTCGACGGCCGGCTGCCATGGTGGCAATCGGCGTCGTGCGATACTCACCCAACGATGATTCACCGCATCCTGTGTCTTCTTACGCTCGCAGCTTTAGTTGCCTGCACTGACGATTCCCAACTGCCCGCTCAGGAAATTCGTGGTCATGCGATGGGCACGAACTACCAGGTCGTCATTGTGGACCCGGCCGAGGGTCTTCCGCTGGAGACATTGCAAATGCAACTTCAGCGGCGCATCGAACAGATAGAAGACATTGCTTCAACTTATCGGGACACATCCGCTATCAGCAAGTTCAATCGAAGCCGCTCGACCGACTGGATCGCGGTGCCGGCAGAATTCTGCTCGATGATTGCGGCAGCGACAAACATAAGTCGCGAGACGGCTGGCGCGTTCGACCCTACAGTCGGCGCACTGGTCAACCTGTGGGGCTTCGGCCCGGACTTCCTGCAAAACGAACTACCGGGCGACGCCGAAATTGCTCGCGCGCTGGCTAGCAGCGGCGAAAAGAACCTGGCGAGCGATTGCGCGAACACTCGACTGCGAAAATCCGAGCCCGGATTGCAAATTGACCTGTCCGGTTGGGCAAAAGGCTATGCTGTCGACCAGTTAGCCGACATTCTCGATGCGGCGGGCCAGGCCAGCTATCTCGTGGAAATTGGCGGCGAAATTCGTGTCAGTGGCTGGAATACCGAGCGCGAGCCCTTTGCGATCGCAATTGAGCGCCCCGATACAGCATCGGTTGATGGCGTTGCCGTGCTCAATGTCACCGATACCGGAATAGCGACCTCCGGCGACTACCGAAACTACTTCGAGCACGACGGCGTCCGCTATTCGCACACCATCGATCCCCGCAACGGAAAGCCGGTTCGACACACGTTAACGGCCGTGACGGTGTTGCACCCCTCTGCTGCCTACGCGGATGCGATGGCGACGGCGCTGCTGGTGCTCGGATTCGACGACGCCATCCGTTATGCGAACGACCATGCGATTGCCGCATATTTCGCAGTGCGCGAGGATGACCGCCTGGCGTATGAGCCATCGGCCGCATTCGCAGCAGAAAAATACCTGCATACTTCCGCCGATCCGTAATCAAATCGGGAAGATCGTGTTTCTGTTATCATCGCCCCACTTTCTAGCAGCAGGAGCGAAAATATGAGTCAGGCCAAGTCAGGCGATACGGTCAAAATTCACTACACAGGTACATTGGCCGACGGCACCCAGTTTGACAGCTCCGCTGGCCAGGATCCGCTGGAATTTGCGTTGGGCAGTGGCCAGGTGATTCCCGGCTTCGACGCTGCCGTGGACGGCATGGCTGTCGGCGACAGCAAGAAAGTCGACATCCCACCCGAGCAGGCTTACGGCGAACGCCACGATCAGTTGATCCAGCAGGTTCCAAAGTCAGCGCTGCCGGATGACATGGAAGCCGAAGTCGGGATGCAACTGCAAAGCCAGAGTCCTGATGGCCAGGTCATGAACCTGATGGTCGCGGAGGTCGCCGAAGAGACGATTACCGTTGACGGCAATCATCCGCTCGCGGGCCAGACCCTGACGTTCGACATCGAGCTCGTCGAAATCGCCTAGGCAAATTCCCGGCATGAAACCTGTGCTGGTCATCGGCAGTTCGAATACCGACATGGTGGTACTGGTCGACGAACTGCCGGGATCTGGCCAGACCGTGCTGGGCAGCGATTTTAATTCCTTCGCTGGCGGCAAAGGCGCAAACCAGGCCGTTGCCGCCCGGCGTGCCGGTGCCCCGGTGTCCTTTATTGCCGCCGTCGGCGACGACGAACTCGGGCAGCATGCCGTTGCACTGCTCGATGCCGAGGGCATTGATATCTCCCATGTGCAGGTACTGGGGGACACCGCATCCGGGGTCGCGCTGATCTTCGTCAGCCGCAGCGGTGAAAATAGTATCGCGGTTGCACCGGGCGCGAACGCATCGCTGGCGCCTGAGTACGTGAGGGATCAAAAAGCACTTTTTGACGCAGCGGCGGTGGTTTTGTTGCAACTCGAGACGCCAATGGACAGTGTGGCCGCCGCGGTCGAAACGGCCCGGTCATGCGCTACACCGTGCATACTGAATCCAGCGCCGGCAGCCGATCTTCCGGACGACATCCTGCGCGATCTGTATTGCATCACGCCCAATGAAACCGAAGCCGAATCTCTGACTGGCGTGCCGATCCGTGACGTTGCGGATGCGACGAAAGCGGCTCGGGTGCTCCTGGCTCGCGGCGTGCAAAACGTTGTGGTTACGCTCGGCAAGGACGGTGCCATACTCTGCAACGCCGATAGCATCCGTCATCAAGCAGCACCAAAGGTTAATGTTGTCGACACCACGGCGGCCGGCGATACCTTCAACGGCGTTTTCGCCGCGATGCTGGCACAGGGCAAGCAACTGCCCGAAGCACTAGGCATTGCTGTCGACGCGGCGAGCCTGTCGGTGCAGACGGCCGGTGCGATCGCGAGCATTCCGGTGCTAGGCGACGAGCCCGATGAGGCGCTCACCGAACCATGAGATCAGCACGAAACTGACACCACCAATCAGAAGTGCGGCGAACAAGCCCAGCGCAAACGGCCGCAGGCCAATTCTCACTATGCCGCCGATCATCGAAGTTAGTCCGACCGCTGACATCGCGACCAGCAGGCAGTACTCGGCCGCCGCCTTGACAACCGCAACGAAGCTGCTCCATCGGGCCGGATCCAGCAGACCGAACGGCCTGTCACCTATGTCGCCAATCGTTCGCACCGCCGACATCACGGCAAAGCCGACGATAAACCATGGCACCAGCGACCAGTAGCTGACCGCCGCGGATTTGCCTGTATCGCGTTCTGCAGCGCCGTACAGAATGCCAACCAGCGGAATGACGGCGATCATGCACAGGTTGCGCACCAGTTTTGTCACCGTCGCGATATCCATCGCTACCGGCGCATCGTACTGCGCTTCGTACATTAGTCCGGCGCCGGCGACCTGCGCGGTCTCGTGAATCGACGTACCAAGGAACAGGCCTGCCAGTTCGGGCTGTGCCGGAAACGCAAGGTGTGCGAGCAGCGGATACAAAAACATCGCGGCCAAACCGAAGACAGTAACGCAGGCAACCGAGTAACTAACTTCCGACTCGTTGGCTTTAATCAATGGCGCTGTTGCAACGATGGCCGTGCAACCGCAGATGCTGGTACCAACCGCGATCAGGCCAGTCAACTGATTGGACAGCCCCATGCTGCGACCCAGGTACCGTACAGTCGACAGACCAATCGCGATCGCGACGATCACGAACGGCAATGCAACCAGCGTGAATTGTCCCGCGCCGGTGAGACTGAGTCGGATTCCCAGCAACATGATGCCGAAGCGCAGCACGGTGCTTGCACAAAAGCGCACGCCGTTCAGCATGCCGTCCGGCAGGCGCAGTAAATTACCGAGCAGCATGCCCAGCAGAATTGCGACCATGATTGCGCTCACCGGGCTCTTTGCAAATCCGAGCACAGCAATTCCGAACCAGTCAGCGGTTGCCGCAGCCGCTATGGACACAACGACCGCCAGCGAGATGCCGGCCCACCACGCCGGCATTTTTAGCTCATGCATCAATGATTTGTGCCCCACCGTCTTGAATGCGCGCGATGATACCGCAAATCGGCTGATGCGGCGCTTCCCTGCCGGCCTTTCGACAGGCAAAATGAACCTTTAGAGAAAGTCTCTTTCTCGATATCCATACTATTGACTGAAAAGGTGACGTTCGATGAATGCCTGTTTTCGACTGGCAGCTGTATTGCTGCTTTCACTCTCCAGCGCGCTTGCTTCCGCCGATACCACGTTGATACACGCGGGTGAACTGTTGTCGGTTCCCGGCCAGTCGCCGCGATCAGATCAGACGATTGTGATTGTCGACGACAAGATCGTCGACATTGTCGCTGGATTTTCGTCGGCTGACACCTTTGATGGAAACGTGCACGTCATCGACCTCAGCGACAAGTTCGTCCTTCCCGGCCTGATGGACATGCACGTTCATCTGCAAGGTGAACTGGGGCCGAACAATGATCGCGATAGCCTGAAAATGTCGGACCAGCTGATGCAGATGCGCAGTATCTACTACGCAATGAACACGCTGCGGGCGGGTTTCACCACGGTACGCGACGTCGGCTCTTCCGCGCAGGAGATGTACGCCATGCGTGATGCCATCAACAACGGCTGGATCGACGGTCCACGCATTGTTGCAGCCGGCGGCGTCGGCATTACCGGCGGTCACGCAGATATCAGCGGTGTCAGCCCGGAGCTGATGGAACTCTATACGTCACCGAATGTTTGTGATGGACCCTATGACTGTCGTCGCGCGGCCCGGAATGCCATCAAGTACGGTGCAGACCTGATCAAGATCACTTCTACCGGCGGCGTCATGACGGATCGCGCCACCGGAACTGGCCAGCAAATGGAAATGGACGAACTCAAGGAGGTCGTGCTTGCCGCGGCGCGCATGGGCCGCAAGGTCGCGTCGCACGCGCATCACGAAGACGGCATCATCGCGGCCCTTGAAGCGGGCGTTGCCAGCGTCGAGCATGGGTCGTACACCGGACCTCGTGCGATAAAGCTGTTCCGCGAGACTGGCGCGTACCTGGTGCCCACGCTGCTGGCCGGGAAAACGGTTGCCGACCTGGCGGTTGAAGCTGACTTCATGAGCGAGGCGGTAAAAGAGAAGGCAATTCGTGTGGGTAACGACATGGCCGGTTCTTTCGAGCGCGCACATAAAGCCGGCGTCAATATCGCCTATGGGACGGACAGCGGTATTTCACGGCACGGCGACAATGCAAAGGAAGCGGTGTTGATGGTCGAGGCTGGCATGTCAGAAATGGACGTCATCATTGCAGCGACAATCAATGCCGCCGACCTTATCGATATGAGTGATACCCTGGCCACGATTGAGAGCGGCAAATTTGCAGACATCATTGCGGTCGATAATTCTCCGCTGGAGAATATCGAAGAATTGCTCGATGTCGATTTCGTTATGAAGGGCGGCAAGGTCTACAAAAACTGACGACACTCGTATGAGCAAGACGACACCCAGTACGCTGCGGATCGGTTATCGCTATCGAGCAAGTCGTCTTGCTGATCAATACGATGCCATTGTTGTCGGTTCCGGCATCGGCGGGCTCACCAGCGCAGCCGTACTCAGTGACCTGGGTTATCGCGTCTGTGTGCTCGAGCAGCACTATACGGCCGGTGGGTATACACACTCTTACGAGCGTAATGGCTACGAATGGGATGTCGGAGTCCACTACATCGGCGACGTTGGCGCGCAGACGACTACCCGGCGAATGTTCGATTACCTGACGGACGGCAAACTTAAATGGGCGCCGATGGACAGCGAGTACGACCGCTACTATATCGGCAACAAGGTATTCAACACCCGTGCCGGCAAACAGGAGTTCCGCGACAATCTCGTGCGTCAATTCCCGGACGAAGCGGCAGCAATCGATCGCTACATGACGCTGTTGACAAAAACGGGCAAGGCGATGCCGGCGTTCGGTATGAGTCGCGCGCTGAGCCGGTTTCAGTACGCACTGATGTGGCCGTATCTTCGCTACAAGATGCCACGCGTGCTGTTTCAGAACACCTATGACGTATTGCGTGAACTGACCGACAACGAGGAACTGATTGCGGTCATGTGCGGGCAATGGGGCGATATGGGACTGCCCCCTCGCCGTTCGACATTCATGGTGCATGCGATGATTGCCCGGCACTACATGCACGGTGGCTACTACCCGGTTGGCGGCTCCTGGCAAATGGCCGACACGATTATTCCCAAAATCCAGGCGCGCGGTGGCGAAGTCTTTACGTATGCAAAGGTGGAGGAAATCACGGTGGCAAACGGCCACATCAGCGGCGTTCGCATGCAGGATGGTCATCACATCGCCTGTCGCTGCGTGATATCCGGCGCAGGCATCGACAACACATACAATCATTTGCTGTCACAAGAAATCGCCGCGCGAAGCGGATACGAGAAAGCGCGGGCCAGCCTCGAGCCGAGTTACGCCCACCTGGGTGTTTATATCGGCCTGCAACAGACCGCCGAGGAATTGGCATTACCGAAAACCAATTTCTGGATATACCCACACCAGGACTTCGATGCAGCCGTTGAAGAATTCATTCGCGACGACGATGCCGAATTTCCGGTTGTTTACATTTCATTTCCATCTGCCAAAGATCCCGATTACCTTGCGCGACACCCGGGAACGGCGACAATAGAAATCGTTGCGCCGGCACCGTACCAGCGATTTGCGGCATGGAATAAGGAAACCTGGGGCAAGCGAGGCGACGATTACGAAGACCTGAAAACGCGTCTCGGCGAGCGCCTGATGGAACATCTTTATGCCAAGTTGCCGCAGTTGCGCGGCAAAGTTGATTATTACGAAGTCTCGACACCCGTTTCAACCAACTGGTTTGGCGGCTACCAGCAAGGTGAATTGTATGGTCTTGCCCATACACCGGCGCGAATGCAGCAGCGCTGGCTACGCACCCGATCCAAAATTCCCGGCCTGTGGCTGACCGGCCAGGACGTGCTGACATGCGGCGTAACCGGCGCGATGATGGCAGGCCTGCTGACTGCCAGTAGCGTCGCCGGTTTTCGCAAATCCGCAGCGTTGATGAAGCGAATCTTCGCTGCTAGCTGAGCTTAACAAGCACTAGAAAGAGTCTTCCGGCAGGGTCATCAATACGTCACTGCCTGCAGTCGCAGCCGCGTGCAACCCGTGCGCACGCGGCAGCACATGCGTGGCATAGAATCCAGCTGTCGCCAGCTTGGACTCGGCAAAGGCCTGATCATTACTGCAAGAACCGTTGGCCACTGCCAGTGATGCGCGCGCCATTTGCCAGCCGCCGACAACAACACCGGTCAACATAAGAAAGTTGACCGACGCTGCACCGGGCGCGTAAGGATCGTCCGGGCCGTTCGTTAATAACCAGGTCGCTGCCGACTCAAGCAAGTCCACCGCATCGTTCAATGCCGCTCGCATAGAAGCGAAATCTGCGTGCGCTGCCAGCTCACCGCCAAGATCACGTATTTCGGCAATCAACTCACCGATCGCGCGGCCCTCATCGGCCATGACCTTGCGGCCTGCGAAGTCCATCGCCTGGATGCCCGTTGTGCCCTCGTAGATCGTCAGGATGCGCGCGTCACGCATATGCTGCGCCGCACCGGTTTCTTCGACGAATCCCATGCCGCCGTGAATTTGTACACCGAGTGACGTCACCTCCTGCGCCGTCTCCGTGGCCCAGGCTTTCAATACTGGCGTCAGCAACGCCGTGCGTCGCACTGCCAGTTCGCGCTCGGACTCATCCTCCGAAAAATGCGCAAGATCAACCATGCCGGCGGTGTAATACGCCACCGCACGCATCGCTTCAATTTGTGATTTCATTAGCAGCAGCATGCGCCGCACGTCGGGGTGATGCACAATGGTGACCGAGCCCTTGATTCCCGGCGCACGGCCCTGCTTGCGCTCGCGTGCATACGACCGGGCGAGCTGATAGGCCCGCTCGCTGATACCAAGACCCTGAATTCCGACGCTGATGCGCGCATGGTTCATCATCGTGAACATGCAAGCCAGGCCCTTGTTCTCCTCACCCACGAGATAAGCAACCGCGCCTTGCTGCTCGCCGAATGCCATGACGCAGGTCGGGCTCGCGTGAATACCCAGCTTGTGCTCAAGGCCGGCGACAAAAACATCATTACGCTCACCAATACTGCCGTCGTCGTTAATGAGGAATTTCGGCACAGCAAACAATGACAAACCGCGAACACCCTCGGGTGCATCCGGCAATCTCGCGAGCACCAGGTGTATGACGTTTTCGGTAAATTCCTGGTCACCCCAGGTAATGAAAATCTTGGACCCGGTCAATCGATACAGATCGCCGTCCGGCACGGCCCTGGTCGCGACCACAGACAGGTCGGATCCTGCCTGCGGTTCCGTGAGATTCATCGTACCCGTCCAGGCGCCATTACTCATTTTCGGGAGCAATAACGCCTTCAGCGCATCAGTGCCGTGTGCGTCGATTGCGGTTATAGCGCCGCCTGTCAACATCGGCGCCAGCGAAAATGACAGGCAAGCGGCCTGCCAATAATCCATCGCTGCGGCGGCCACAATGCCAGGCATTCCCATACCGTCGTATTGGGGTGCAACTTCAAGGCTTTGCCAGCCGTTATCCATAAACTGCTGGTACGCGCCAGCAAATCCGGGCGACGAAACAACACTGCCATCTTCGACACGAGCGCCGGACTGATCGCCGGGAATATTGATCGGCGCGAGGACGTCCGCCGCAAACTTGCCGGCCTCCTCAAGTACTTGTTCGATGACGTCGGTATCGAAGTCGTTAAACCTGGCGATCTGCAAAATCCGATCGATACCTGACAGGGCACGGATCGCGAACAGTGTGTCTTTGCTCGGTGGATTGAAGTCAGTCATGTTTGCGGCTCCGAATGCGCCAATTGCAACCTGATTGTACGTCGTCTGCAAACAGGTTCCGTACCAGACTTAGGGTATAGCCGCGGTGAGTTACCCGCAAGCCAGGGGCCCGTGTAGACTGCGTGGGCGGCGCATCGCCCCTGGGCCGCCAACCGTTGAGGAACAAGCAATGATAAATCGTCCGCTGTATTTTCTGATCTGTTTTTCGCTTTGTTGTGACGTTGTCCATGCCGATGAACCATTGACCACAGCGAAAGTCATGGCCTCGTTGGAGGAAAGTGACTGGCGTCAGCCGGACCCCGGGAATGTCATGGTCATGCAACTGCAGAGCGGCGAGGTAATTTTCGAACTGGCGCCCGGGTTCGCGCCGAACACAGTGGCCAATATCAAGACATTGGTCCGCGACGGCTATTTCGACGGCCTCGCGATCATTCGTTCGCATGATAACTATGTCGCACAATGGGGCGACCCGGCAGAGGAAGAGGCGCAGCAACGCCCGCTCGGTAAGGCAGCCGAATCGATCTCGCCGGAATTTGAACGCCCGAGCGAAGACGTTACGATTATCGAAATCGAAAGCCGCGACGCTTACGCCGACAAAGTTGGGTTTCTCGATGGCTTTCCGGCGGCGAGCGACAACAAGCATACCTGGCTCACACACTGTTACGGTGCGTTGGCCGTTGCCCGTGGCATGGCGCCGGAGAGCGGCAACGGCTCAAGCCTGTATGTCGTAACTGGTCATGCGCCGCGGCATCTCGATCGCAACCTGACCGTCGTCGGTCGCGCCTTGTCCGGCATGGAACACCTGAGTGCATTGCCGCGCGGCACCGGGCCGCTGGGATTCTACGAATCGCCCGACGAGTACGTTGCGATTGTCAACGCGCAAATGGCCGACGAAATTCCCGCCGCGACAAGACAGCGCATCGATATCCTGAGAACGGATACTGATGCCTTTCAACAGTACGTCGAGTCACGCGCACATCGACGCGAAGAATTTTGGGTGCACCCTACCGGCCGCGTCGGCCTGTGCAATATTCACCCACCGGTGCGGATCACTCGTCCCTGAGTTCGCGGCGCAGGATCTTACCGACGGTCGATTTC
Organism: uncultured Woeseiaceae bacterium; assembly: GCA_963976215.1. Classification (GTDB taxonomy): domain Bacteria; phylum Pseudomonadota; class Gammaproteobacteria; order Steroidobacterales; family Woeseiaceae; genus UBA1847. The sequence continues at coordinate 104,195 of CAXBJV010000002.1, forward strand.
GGCAACTCGTCGAGAAACGCTACCTGCCGTGGAATTTTGTATCCTGCGAGACGTTCCTTGCAGAATTTGCGGACATCGGCCTCGCACAGCGATTCATCTTCCTTGACGATGAACGCTTTAACGGCCTCGCCTGATTTGTCATCGGGAACGCCGATGCACGCACATTCCAGTACGCCCGGCAGTGCCGAGAGCTCGGCCTCGATTTCATTGGGAAAAACATTAAACCCGGAAACCAGGATCATGTCTTTGAGCCGATCGACGATGCGAAAGAATCCGGATTCATCCATGATCGCTATATCCCCGGTCCGAAAATATCCGTCGTCGGTCATGCAGGCCCTGGTGGCGTCATCGCGGCGCCAATATCCCTGCATCACTTGCGGACCCTTCGCGCACAGTTCGCCACGCTCGCCCTGCTTCACTTCCCGGCCCTCCTCATTGCGCAAGGAAATGTCAGTGGACGGCACCGGTACACCGATGCTGCTGGTGAAGTCTGTCATGCCGAATGGATTGACTGTCAGGATCGGTGACGTTTCGGACAGACCGTAGCCCTCCTTGATGTGCTTGCCTGTGACTTCCTTCCATTTGTCGGAAACCACTTTTTGTACGGGCGCGCCGCCGCCAACGCTGAATCCCAGCGTCGAAAAATCAAGATCGGAAAATCCCGGTGTATGCAGCAGACCGTTGTATAACGTATTGACTCCGGTGAAGACCGACACTCTCCACTTCGCCCATTCGGCAACGAAGCCTGGCATGTCGCGAGGATTGGTAATCAATACGTTGGTGCCGCCAAACTTGAAATAGGACAGCGTGTTAACCATCAGCGCAAAGATGTGATACATCGGAATTGCCGTAACCACGACGTCCTCACCCAGCCTGATGTAGTCACCTGCAAAGGCCTCAAACTGCAAAACATTTGCGACTAGGTTACTGTGCGACAGCATTGCACCTTTCGACAAACCGGTCGTGCCGCCCGTGTACTGCAGGAATATCAGATCATCGCCGCCTATTTCGACGTCCGCCAGTTGCAGCTTGCTGCCAGCCGCCAGTGCATCAAGAAACGCGATTGGAGCTTCAAGACGCTCATCCGCTGGCGGTGACGGTAAGCCGAGGTCATTCAGGTCATCCAGACCGGCGACAATGACATTCTTGATGCCCGTGTTGCCAATAACCTCGGCCAGGGTTCCTGTCGACCCGGAGAAAACCACGATGGTTTCAACATCTGCATCGTTTAGCTGATGTTCGAGTTCACGCGCCGTGTACAACGGGTTGACGTTTACCTGGACGCCACCCGCGCGAAGAATACCGAGCATAGCGACCGGAAACGCCATCATGTTGGGCGACATCAATGCGACTCGGTCGCCTTTGACCACGCCCAGCTCATTTTGCAGGTAAGCCGCGAAATCGCGCGATAGTGACAGCACGTCAGCGTAAGTTTTGGTGGCACCAAAATTGCTGAAGGCAACATGATCACTGAATTTTTCACCTGACTCCAGCAACATCTCAACGACATTGCCATACCGGCTCATGTCGATCTCATGCGGTACCCAGGAATCGTACTGTTTGAACCAAGGCTTACTCATTAACTGTCCCCCGACGTGTTACCTGAATCAAATCTCCTTCCCAACCAGACCCCGACTGCGCTCCACAGTGCGGCGATGCCCGAACCAACTACGGCAACGGCGGCCAGTCCGAGGCCAATTCCCTCGGTCAGGTAGGAGAACAATTCGCCGCTCGCGGCATCTCCTCCCCGGTAAACGACGATATCGATAACCGGCTTTGCCTTGAAGCGCTCTTCCCGGGTCACTTGCGTATACAACATCTCGCGTGCCGGGCGTGTCAGGCCGTAATTGCCGCCGCGGCGAAAAACCTGTAGCGCCAGCAATACCGTCAGAATCGGCGCAAACGCCAGAATCAGTAGTGCCGCAGCGATCAACACGGGCATTAGCGCCAGCGCCGTTGGCATACCGAGTTTACTCACGATGCGACCCGTTACAAAAAATGCCATGCCAAACGTGACTACGTTCACTAACCAGTCAACGCTGGCCAGAATTTGTGTTCTCTCGGTACGGGTAAAGTCTACCAGCAGATTTTTCTGCTCAAAGTAGATGAAAGAGCTAATAAAAACATACAGCAAAATGAACGCGGCGATACCAAACAAATACGGATTCGTGGCGAACGCTTTGAAGCCCTCCCACCACTTGCCACCGATGACCGCATTGGTCGTGTCGGCCTGCAAATCTGCATTGCCCAATTCAGTCGATTTCAGGTGGTACAGGTAAAAAACCAGCGGGATCACAAGCACGAGGCCTGTGGAAGCAATCAACATCAGTGTTTCAATACCGAGCACACCGGCGAAAAGCGCCGGTATCGCCGGTCCGAGCAAAGTTCCCGCACTCGCTCCGGCAGCGATGAACGCGAACAGGCGCTTCGCTTGCTCCTTGTTAAAAGTATCCGCCATCAAGGTCCAGAAAACCGACACATGAAACAGCGCGAAAATACTAACCCAGAGGTAAAAGCACTTATCGATCAGGACCTGATCATCGCTGGTGGAAGCGCCAAAATAGAAAGCAACAAACGACAATGCAAAGAGTCCGTAAACAGTCGGCACAACATTGCGTAATTTCGCGCGCGATACAGCAAACCCGTACACCGACACAATTGCCGCACTGACAAAGAAATTCAGGTTCCAGAGAAAGCTGACTTCGGAATCACTCCAGTCGCTTGCCATCGCGTCACGAACCGGCCGCAATGTAAAGTAGGATGCCATCAGGATAAAAACGAACAGTGTCGCCACGAGGGTGGCCTTCAACTCATTCGCTTCGATCTCTGACAGCGCTTTCGCGCTCCTCGCAATGATCCCGTCTTTTGCGGTTGTCATAGACGTAATGGCTCCCCGTTTGTGATGTCGTATAGTACCCGTTTAGCGTGGCAGTCGCGCCCTGGCATTGCGGATACTGTCGCGTCCTTCGATGCGTGCCAGCCAGGCACGGACACCGGGAAATTCATCCAGGCTTACATGCGCATCCGAGTGCTGCTCGACACAGGCGAACGCAAACAAGTCCGCAATTGACAGCGCATCATTGGCCAGCCAGTCGTGATCCGCGAGATGGCGCTCGAGCATTTTTAGCTGCCGCGATGTATAGCGTTGCGCCTCTTCAATTCCGGCCGCGTCCGGTTCGCCCAATTGCATACGCGGCTTGATGACGGCCTCAAAATACAGCTTGGTCATCCAGTGACCGAGATGACAGCTGAAAAAGTCCATCCACTGATCCACCCTGCCCCGCTGCAGCGGATCGGCAGGATACAATTCAGACTCATTGACGCTGGCGACATAGCGACAAATCGCGCCCGACTCGAACAGGTATTCGCCGTTGTGCTCCAGAACGGGTACCTTGCCAACCGGCGTCATTTTCCGGAATGCATCGCTGCGATTCTCGCCTTTGGACAAGTCAACAAACACGTACTCGTAGTCACCGACAATCTCATCCAGGACATAGAGCGTCTTCAAAGTATTCTGCGTATAAAAGCCGTGCAAACGGAACATCGAAGACTCCTGCTCAAGCAAACTGAAGAATAACCTTACCGCGCGCCCGTCGAGCCGTAATTGCCGCAAACGCTTCTTTGAACTCGTCGAGCGGGTAAGTTTCCGTCACTCGTGGCCGCAGCGTGCCTGAGTCTGTCCACGCCGCGAGTTCCTGCATGTTTTGGCGATGCTGTTGCGGGTGTTTTGCCAACCACGTCCCCCACCAGACACCGACGACGCTGGCCTCTTTCAGCAATGCAATATTCGCCGGGAATGCCGGTATATCGCCGCTGGCAAATCCGACCACCAGGTAGCGACCGTGCCAGGCGGTGGCCCGGAAAGCCTGCTGTGCCAATTCGCCGCCGACCGGGTCATAGACGACATCTGCGCCGTTGTCGTCTGTCATCGCCTTGACTGCGTCTTTTAACGGCGTCTCCGTATAGTTGATCACCTCATCAGCACCGGCCTGTGTCGCGAACTGCAGCTTCGCGTCGCTGCTGGCCGCAGCAATCACCCTCGCGCCCATCGCCTTGCCCAGCTCGACAGCCGTTATGCCGACGCCACCCGCAGCACCCAGCACCAGCAGGGTTTCGCCGGGCTGCAGCTTTGCGCGTTGCTTCAGGGCGTGATAACTGGTGCCGTAGGTGACGGTAAATCCTGCTCCTTGCTCGAAGCTGAGCTTTTCGGGGAGATGCATGACCGCATCCTCGTTTGCGACACACTTGTCGGCGAAAGCACCGCCGCGGGAATTGACAATGACCTTGTCGTCAACTGCAAAGCGGCCGACGCCGTTCCCGACGGCCACAACCGTACCGGCTGCCTCGTTACCCGGAATAAACGGCGGCGCGGTTTTGACCTGGTACTTGCCGGCAATTGACAGTACGTCAGGAAAATTGATGCCGGCGGCAGCGACGTTGACCAGGATCTGGCCATCTGCAGGCTGCGGATCTTCAAGCTCTTCAATAAGCAAGGATTCCGGAGGGCCGTATTCCTTGCAGACCAGTGCGCGCATCAGGCCACTTCGAAGAGTGACGCCGCGCCCTGCCCGCCGCCGATACACATCGTACAGACCACGTACTTCGCACCGCGACGCTTGCCCTCGATAAGTGCATGACCGACCATGCGTGCGCCGGACATGCCGTACGGATGGCCAATCGAAATTGCCCCACCGTCGACGTTCAGACGATCATCCGGAATGCCCAGCCGGTCGCGGCAATAAAGTACTTGCACGGCGAACGCTTCGTTCAGCTCCCACAGGTCAATGTCATCCATCGTCAGGCCATTGCGCTGCAGTAACTTTGGCACTGCAAACACAGGCCCGATTCCCATCTCGTCCGGCTCACAACCGGCAACCGCTGTGCCGCGGTAGATTCCCAGCGGCGTCAGGCCTTTTTTTTCTGCGAGACCCGCTTCCATGACGACAGATGCCGATGCGCCGTCCGACAGCTGACTGGCATTGCCAGCCGTAATAAAGCCATCGTCCCTCACGGGTTTCAAACCGGCGAGCCCTTCCATGTTGGTCTCAGGCCGATTGCCCTCATCCTTTTCCAGCGTCACGTCCTCGAAACTGATTTCTTTGGTGTCGCGGTTCATGACGCCCTTGTTTGCCGACACCGCGACAATCTCAGCGTCGAATTTACCCTCCGCCTGTCCGGCTGCAGTGCGCTGCTGGCTTCGCAGGGCATACTCGTCCTGCGCCTCGCGCGAAATCGCATAGCGCCTGGCAACGACTTCCGCGGTATCGATCATGGGCATGTACATATGCTCATGCATCTCCAGCAAGCGCGGGTCTCTGGCACGGAACGTGTTCATGTTTTCATTTTGCACCAGGCTTATCGATTCGAGTCCGCCACCGACCATGATGTCAATGCCATCGCAGACGATCGTCTTCGCCGCCAGCGCAATCGCCATCATCCCGGACGAGCACTGTCGATCGACGGTCATACCCGCCGTAGTTACCGGTAGCCCTGCCGCTAACGCAATTTGTCGCGCTACATTGCCGCCCTGGGTTCCTTGCGGCATCGCGCAGCCCATGATGACGTCCTCGATTTCACTGGGATCCAGTCCAGCGCGTTCGACTGCGTGCCTGACGGCATGTGCGCCGAGTGTTGGTGCCTCGGTGTTATTGAACGCGCCCCGATAGGCCTTGCCGATCGGTGTTCGTGCGGTAGATACGATGACTGCTTCTCTCATTGCTGACTCTCTGCATGGACAATTTAGTAAATTGGTGTTGGTTCTCGAACAGAAGCACACCATAGTACCAGCGGCACCGAGTGCTTGCCCGACGATTCCACTTGCCTTCGCACTGTTACATGATTTCACCGCCGGCGACCGAAATGGCCTGGCCATTGATCGAGCGGCTGTTTTCGCCACAGAGCCATTGCACCGTATCGGCGACTTCTTCGGCCGTAACGAGACGCTTCTGCGGGTTATGGCTAACCAGTTCGGCGAGTGCCTCCTGCTCGGTTCTGCCCGTCACCCTCGCAATATTGCGAATGGCGCTGGCCACGACCTCGGTATCGGTAAATCCGGGACAAACGCAATTTGCAGTGATGCCGGTGGCCGCCAGTTCCAGCGCAAGAGAGCGAGTCAATCCTATGACTGCGTGTTTCGAGGCCGAATAGACCGACGTATACGAATAACCGCGCAGCCCTGCCGTGCTCGCAATGTTGATAATACGACCGCGATTCTTGTTGCGCATCCCCGGCAATACAGCCTGCGTACACAGAAAGACACCGTTGACATTCACTGCCAGGATACCCTCCATTTGCTCCAGCGATGTGCGTTCGAATGGCGCTGCCAGCGCGATGCCTGCATTATTAACGAGAATATCAATTGGACCTGCCGCAGCAAACGCCGTGGCGACACTGGCGGCATCCGTGACATCGAGCTCCAGCCCGGTAAAGCCGTCGTTCTTCTCTGCCACTGCATTGACGCGCGCCACATTGCGGCTCGCTATCGTGACGCGTGCGCCACTGTCCGCCAGTGCCCGGGCAATTGCCAGGCCGATACCGCTGGCGCCCCCGGTGACCAGCGCATGGCTGCCACTGATTCTGCTCATCTTGCCCCCAAGTGCAATGCAAACGATTATACAGCCGTCTTCGAACGCAGAGTGGACTGAACGATGGACTATGACGTAACGACTCAGCGCATTATCGCGATCGTCCTGGCAGCCGGCAAAGCCGAGCGCTTCGGGCGCACCAAGTTGATCGCAGAACTGAACGGTAAACCGTTGCTGCAATACTCATTGGCCGCAGCGCAGCAAGCCTGCCCGGGAAATGTTTGCCTTGTGGCGGGCCACGATGCCGACAAGGTCATCGCGGCGGCAGCCGGGATTCCCGACCGGGTCGTCGTGCATTCCTCCTATGCCAATGGAATGGGCAGCAGTATTGCCGCCGGTGTGGATGCTTGTGCAACTGACGCGGATGCTATTTTGCTGTTGCTGGCCGATCAGCCATTGATCACAGGGCAGTACCTGCAGCAACTGATTCAGACCTGGACTGGCAATGACACGGAGATCATTGCATCCGGCTTCGACGATGTTCGCAGCCCGCCAATTCTGTTTCCGGAAAAATCTTTCACTGCGCTGCGGAACCTCTCGGGCGACCAGGGCGCTCGATCAGTTCTTGCCAGCGATGACTTCGCCGTCGCAGTGATCAACTGTGAGGACGCGCGATTCGATATTGACCGGCTGGCGGACCTGGAGTTTTTTGATCGAAACCAGGACGGCTAGTTATGCAGGTGTTGAAAATCGCGCCTGCAATTCCGCAGCAATTTCTAGAGCAACAGCACCCGGGCCGCGCCCGCCTATACGCTTGCCGACCGGGCCGTGCAGGCGACCTTCGAACAAGTCCGCATCGGCACCGAGCTCTGTGAGCAGGCGATCCCGACGTCGCGGCGGGCCGAGCAGTCCGACGTACGGTACCGGCGAATTCGCCAAAGCATGCAAATACTCACGATCCGCCACCAGGTTGTGACTCATGACGATGGCGGCATCGAAACGGCGCAAGTCGATCTGCGAGCCGATGGCGCCTGCCGCTAAGCAACTGGCCGACAACCCGGGTATGGCGTGAATGCGTTCTATTGCCGCTGGCCGGTGGTCGGTAACCACTAACTCAAAGCCAAGATCGACGCAAATTCGTGCCAGCGGATCGACATCAGCACCCGCACCGAGAATCAGCAGACGTGGCGGCGCCCAGACACGCACCGAGCCGAAATCCTGCTGCGCGTCACCAAGCACAAAGTCGACGCATGGCTTTTTTTCAAGTTGTTGCAGTAGCGCCGTGAACGGCTGGTAGTCCCGACTGTCCGTCAATGGCTGAATCAGTATTCGGATGAGCCCTTCGCAGCCGATGCCGAGTCCGAACAACTCGTCGTCGTCGCGAAGATCGTATGTCACGACTTCGGCATTCGTGCCGGACATGATTTTTACTGCGCGTTCTGCAAGATCGGACTCGAGACAGCCGCCGGAGAGCATGCCGAGAAAATCGCCGTTGGCCGCGACCATCATCTGCCCACCGGCCTTGCTATAGGTGGAACCTTCTGTTCCCAGCACCGTTACCAGGGCAAGCGGTTGCCCGGCGGCCGAGTGGCGCCGAAAAAACTCGATCAGGCGATACGACAGTCGATTGATCAATGTTCTTGGCGGGGCACGTTGTCATCGAGGCCGGTCATCTCCCAGCGCCCCAGCGAAATCGGAATGCTGTCGATCGCATTCAGACGATCGAAGAATTCCTGCAGCTTGAATTCCCGCCCGCTGGATTCAACGATCTTGGCATAGTCGGCCAGGGTTCGTTCAAGCAGGTATTTGCCGGTTACGTAGCTCGTACCGTACCCGGGTTGGCGCAGGTACAGATGCTGCTCGAATATCAGCAGCTCTTTCTCCGTACGCATCCAGCCCCTTGGCGTTCCGGCCATATGGACTCTGCCAGCCTCCTCCATCGTCATTTCATTCGCATGCGCATAGAGGGAACCCAGCCCGCGAGCCGCACGCTGCGCCAGCAGTATCCAGACCAGTTCTCGCGAACGCGGACTGTCATCGTACAAGCCGGCGTGCATGAACATTTCCTCCACACCTGTCGCAGTTCCCTCGTTGCGGCTGTCAAAAATATTGTAAAGCAATGCTCCCTGGCGGACCGGGCTCGGGTGCGGATCAATATCCATGCGCGCCAGTTCGAACCAATGATAGAAATGCGTGAACAACGGTGCCGGGTCGTAATGGGCTGTGATCATGAAAAAATTGCGGGTTTCCGGCTCGACGTAGGATTGCCGGTGCGCCTCCAGCGCAGGCCGCATGTAGTCCGTGACTGTCACAATGTCCTTGATTTCAAGAAAGTCCATGATGCGGTCGATCGCGGCGTCTGCTTTTTGCTCATATTCCTCCGCGGTGCGCGCGACTTGCATTGGTGGCAAATGACGATTGCGCTGCTCTTCCAGCTTCAATGACGACCAGGCGCGGTCGAGCTCACGCTTCAGCAAGCGAACTTCATCCTCCCACGTCAGCGGCACCAGGTGCACATTTTGCTGATACCAGGTGTAGTTTTCCTTACCGATACCGGATGGACCGTTCTTCTGCGGTGCCTGTTCTTCCAGCCACTCGGCCAGTTTCAAGCTCGCCGCCCTGGCATCGTGCAAAGCGGCAACGAGGTCGTCGTCCGACGATGCGCCGATCATTTCCTGCAGTACATCGAGTTCCGCAACATCGTCACGAATATCGCGAATTCCGGTGACCCAGAGATCCCTGGCATTGCCTGTCAGATTCTGTTGCGCCTGTGCCAGCAGCGGTGGAATAACCCGTAACTCCCGAAGCAGTCGATGCCGCTCACTTGCCGTTAATGGAAACTCATACGTCCAGACCTCAATGACAGCGTGGTGCGCAGGTCCTTCGTGAGCCGGTACATCGCTACGTTGCATCCAGATTGAAGCGTAAAATGCCGGATCCCGGGCCCACGGTTGCAGGACACGGCGGTTAAAGTCGTAACCATTCATTTCGGCGCGAACGAGGTGCCAGTCAACCTGCTCCGGCACCAGCCACTGTTCGATATCGAAAGCGTCAAGCCGCGCCCGCAATGCAAGGTACTCATCCTGCCGTGCTGCAAATCGTTCGCGAGTGTAGTCCGGAGCTCCGTCGAGTAGCGGCGGCGATTCAAATGCGCGCCAGTCCTTGAAAAGTTGCACCAGTTCGTCGTGCACGTCGCTCGCCATTGCCGCTCTCCCTGAAAACACCAGTGCGATGAGTATTAAACTCAAGCATGCAAAATTAGTGCGCCGGATGAAGGACATGCAACTCTCCAGGAACTGCAAAACAAATGACAGAGACCGCGCTGGCATGAATCGGGTCAGCGCCGACCACACCTGACCTCCAGCGAGGCAAAGTCCTGAATATACGCCGCCGCAGCGGATGCTTCGAGGCCCGCGTTGCCACGGCCAATGATCGCGTCGGAATCGAAACGCATCCATTCACCAAACTTCAAGTCAGTATCAATCGGATAAACGGGTCGCACTGTCCAGCGATAGGTCTTGCACGGTTCGAGGTCGACCTCGACCGTGTGCTGACTGCCCTGCACTCGTTGCGCGTAGTAGACCATCTGCATCGAATCGTAGACTTCAACGTCGTAGCGGATCATAGACTTGTCAAGTTCTGCTGCCCAATCGGCGGACGCGGCGGCGTCGAGCAACTCAAGTTCCCACGCGAGCGTCGGCGTCGTGGACTTTGTCGTTCCGCGCCAAATGTCTTTCCTGTGCGGTTTTATATCCGCACTTTTCGCCGGTTGCAACGAGTGCTCAAGCTCCACACGTTCGAAGACTCGGGCCGAAATCTCCCGTCCGATATAGTGCCGCGCATAGTTCGAATAGGCATGCCACGCGGCGAGCCCATCTTTAGTCCAGTTCGTCAGCGTATCGGTATCCGTGTACTGCACTTCGCTTTCATACAAGTTCACGCCATCGCTGCGGCGTTGCAGTGTTGCGTGCGCGGTCGTGGTGATGGTCGCGATATCATCCGCAACATTTATCGCAACACCGGTCATGCTGACGAACAGAATTGCCTCCGTGTCCGGCGGTATCGGTGTCGTCAATGCCAGGACTTTGGGTTTCAGTCTGGGTACGTTACGAATACTCCAGAAAACATCTGAAGCCAGCGCATCATTGGACAACGGGTCACTTGCCGACTGGGCGAGGTCTTCCGTCAATTCGTCACGAAATTCCTGAATGCGGCGTTTCGTTGTGCCGGCGAGCCCACCGATCAGGCGCCCCGGCCAGGTCAGGATGGGAATCGGGTAGCGTACAGTCACGCCACCGATATCTGTCGATACGCCTTCGCCGAGCCGCCCGCCCTTGTCGGCTCCGCCGAAAAATCCGTCGGTCTGTTCCTGGTAGCTTCCGGTGACGAAACCACTGGCGGGCGCCCGTGTCGGCAGCACAACAACGTTGCTTACACTCTCGCGCAGCGCTGCCGACATCGGTGCTGGCGCCTTGCGGGTCGTCAGTGCACCTCCATCCTGCGCAAAAGCGAACGCTGGCACGGCACTGCCGGCCAGCGTTAGAATTGCCGTCACGCTGACAGCAGTCAGTCGCCTGCAATGCTCTGTGCTGCATCCGTTTTTCGTCATACGCCACAATCGCCTGAGTTACGTTAGGCTAATAACACGGGATTGTAGCAATTTAAGCCATGCGGCTAATTGCCTTTTGCGGCTTATGCGAATTTGGCTATAAGGAACGCTTCCTTATGAAAACGCCAGTCCACCGTTAATGTCGACACTGGTGCCGGTCATGAAGCTGGACTCATCCGATGCAAGATAGGCAACCAGGTCAGCGACCTCTTGTGCCTGCCCTTCCCGTCGCAGCGGCGTGGCGCCGGCAACATTGGCGCGCACGGCGTCCTTGGTAAACTCATCGTGGAAAGTCGTGGCGATCATGCCAGGGCAGACACAATTCACACGAATATTCGACGGCCCGAGTTCCTTCGCCATCGCCCGCGTGAATGTCATGACGGCACCTTTTGATGTCGCATAGGCTGCGGCGCCGGGGCCACCACCGTCACGTCCGGCGAGTGAGGACAGATTAACGATGCTGCTACCGTCGCTCATCAATGGCACAACGGCCTTGGTCATCAGGAACGTACTGGTGAGGTTTAGCTTCATTACGTGTTCGAAAAATTCTTCGTCCATCTCACTGAGCGACTTGCGGGCAACCAGGCCACCGACAACGTTTACAAGAACGTCAATTGATTCGCCGAATGCCGCTTTCGTTTCGGCAACCAGCTTGTCGACATCTGCCGACTTCGTCATATCGCCAGCAACGGCTATCGCCGTACCACCGGCCTTTTCAACCTCAGCTGCCGTTTCCGCGCCTTGCTCCGCGTTGTTGAAATAGTTCACCACCACCTTCGCGCCTGCCGCACCAAACTTGAGCGATATTGCCTTGCCAATATCTCGCGATCCGCCAGTGACGACCACTACCTTGTTTTTAAAATTCATGACCTAGACTTCCTTAATTGCGTTTAATCATTGTTGCTTGTATGAAATGGTTTTTTTGCGACGAACAAACTGCGCGCGTCAACTCAATATGCGTTTCGCTGCAGCGGGCCGATCTCTGGCTTTGCAGTGTTGACCAGGCGGTTGTTCGAAATTCTCGTGATTGGATCGCCCACTGTCTCGACAACGCGAACGTGGCGGCTGCTGTCAAACTGGTTTACATGGATCGTCGCGACCTGCACGCCCAGCAGGAACACCGACGCCATGCTCTTGTTGCGCTTGCTATTGCCAACATTATCCAGATGGCTGTTCTGCAACAGAAAATGCGGACCGAACGTACTTTCATCGGTGCCGCCACGATAAATACTCGCCAGCGAGCCGCCAATATTGCTAAACGTCGAGTTGCGCACCGTCACATATTCGGCATTGTAGATACCCAGGTCATCGGTTTCGCGATCCAGCGCGACAATGTGACCGGAAACATCCTCGAAGCTTGAGTTTTCTATGAGTATTCGATTGGCGAAAGTGTGCTTCGCTACTTTTAGAAAATTGAACGAGTGATTGACATCGAGATCGGTAACATGAACGTTGTCGGCAATCAGCTGGTAATTGTGCAGCATCGAATACGGGCTGGTGCGCACAGCCGAATTGCCATAAGTGTCCGGCGCCAGCGAACCGTCAATAATCACCCCGTCAAGCCGCAGGCTCCCGCCATCCTGGATTTCAAACAGCGTCGTCCTTTCGAAACGAATTCGCGGCCGATCGCCGCCGGCAGCAATGCCGCGAATTGTCACTGGCTGACTGACCTCAAGAATCTTGGTCTCGGTGTAAACTCCCGCAGCCAGCTCGATCACATCTCCGGCCGCGGCGTTTTGCAGCGCCGCAAAAATACGGCTGTCCCCGGGCGTCGCGTGCAACACTGTTCCACCGTCGAATTCACTGCCGTAACCTGGTTTCGGGTACCAGTCCGGACCGGTCGTTGCGCGCTGCAGGACCTCAAGAGAACGCGATACACCGGTTCTGGAAAGTGCATCGTCCGTCGGGTAGGCAAGGCCATTGCTGTGGACATCCATGCGCACCTGCCGTGACTCAAACCCGCTCGCAGCAGGTGCCTTCGACACACCACTCAGGACGTTGCCGGAAAACTGGATGCCGCTGATGTCGTCATGAACTGCGATCGAATCGCTCGGCTCCGTGTTGACGATCAGATTGTTCCTGAACGACGTCGATATCGGAACCGCCGATCGCTCTTCATCCGAACCCGCCGCAAACTCGATGTGATCGCTGTCAACGATTGTGTTGCCTTCCACCCGCGAATCTTCGACCTGGTGATAGCGATTGATCGGTGAATTGGGTACGCCATTCATGATCACCAGCGCGCCGCCAAACCGGTAGCCTTTCAGGCCCGACATATAGTTGTTGCGAATCGTTTGGCGTTTGTTGATCAGGCGTATACCACCCGTGTGGTCGACGTTATTGCCGATAAAGATATTATCTTCGACCAGGTTGCCGTTGCCGTGACGCAATGTCAGCGTGCCGCGGGACTCGAAAAATACGTTGCCACGAAATACATTGCCCCCGGACTTGCTCGAAATAATTTCAACTTCACCATCACAGCGATCGAAATAGTTGTACTCGACCGTCGTGAAGGAATCGCTCATTGAATAATGGCTGGTGCCGATACGCAGAGTTTCACCACCGTTCGACCCCAGCACCGGCCGTGGCCCGAAATAATTGTGGTCAATCCGATGACGATTTTCCTGGCTCTCCACCGAATCGAGCCGCACCGCCATGGTCACACCGTTATTGCTTTTGCCCTCGAGATGGTTGTGATCGAAACGGTTGTTCTTACCGTACATCATTACCCAGTAGTCCGTTTCATGACGCTCCGGATTATTGAAGTGGTCGATAACGACTTCGGAAACCCGCGAATGATTGGCATATTCCCCAGCTGTGCGCCGAAATGCGATGACCGTATTGGTCGGCGAATGGCCGTCACGAAACACGAGCCCCGATACGTGCAGATACTCCCCGCTTAATCTCAGGTTCGATTGCCCGCTGATGACAACCTGCCCTTTGGTCTGGGCGGTCAGCGATATCGGTTTGGCTGCGCTGCCCTGCCCGGTAAAGACAATTTCAAAATCCCGCCAGGTGCCGTTCGCCAGCACGATCGTGTCACCCGGGCGCGCATTTGCGACAGCATCGCGGTACGCCTGTTGATCGCGCACCAGCATTTCCGCAGCCATCGTTTCGCCTGCCGACAACGCCAGCAAAATAAGTGTGAACTGGATGGCGATTCGCCTCATCCCCCCGACCCCTTTTTTTGTGACTATTCAGGTTGTCAGGGATCGTAAATTGGTCTACGTAACTTGTCAACCAATATGTCATACCAATTAACCGCCGGTGGCACACGGGCGACCGGCACGAGCGCGCCCTGCTGTATGGCAGCAGTCGCCCGACCGGCTTGTTTTTGGCTCGGTTATTAGATGCTTGCGCTCTTCAGATAGCGCCGGCGGCTCTCGCTGGCTTTGCGGCGCAGCTCTTCCAGCGCACGCTGCTCGGTGACATCCAGCATCGATTCGAGCAGGCGCGAGAAGTGATTCCGCATTGCGACACGTGCTGCGCCGGAATCGTGGGCTTTCAGCGCATCGAGGATCTGCGAGTGTTCCTTCGAGCGCGCGCCAAAGTCTTCCGAGCAAACCGACTCGTACACTTCTTTCACCGGTTCGATTTCGGTTCGCATTTTCCACAGCGTTTCAATGACATACGTGATTGCGGCATTACCGGATGCCGATGCGATAATGCGGTGGAACTCCTTGTCCGCCAATTCACCTTCCTCGTCGTCCGGGCCGGTTGACGCCATAATGTCAAGCTGTCGCTGCAGTTCGACAAGGGTTTCGTCATCGATTTGCACGGCGGCAACGGCGGCGGCTTCGGCTTCGAACAGGCTGCGCGCTTCGGTCAGCTCGAATGCCGTGACGGCTGGCAGCCGGTCGCCGGAATTCGCTGCAGAATCGAGCACATAGACGCCTGACCCGGTCTTGATCTTGATCCGCCCAATTGCTTGCAGTGCGATCTCTGCCTCGCGAATCGTAACGCGACTGACACCGAATTTTTCCGCGAGCTCGCGCTCACCAGGCAGTCGGCTTCCGGCCGGGAACTCACCGTCATCGATCAGCTTTAATATTTTGTCCGCAACGGTGTGGTACAGGCGCTTGTCTTTCATGTTATTGATCTCCGCAATCCACATCGGATCGTCCATGGCCGCTATGTATACCAATTGTCTGGGCAATTATCAGCAATTAATCGCCGTTCCGGGCCGCTGGTAAGCCATTACACGCAAATTTCGCCGGTATTGGTCCTACCGCATTCACTGACGCTGGCGTTGTCTGCGTTCGGCTGGCCAGGTCAACGCCAGCAACAACATCGCCAGGACACAAGCGCCGGCGATGAGCGCAAATCCGGCTGACCAGCCGGCCGCGTCGACCACCAGGCCGATCACGACGTTGGCGCTAACGGCGCCGCCAACATAGCCGAACAGCCCGGTAAATCCGGCGGCTGTCCCCGCGGCCTTCTTGGGGGCCAGGTCGAGCGCCTGCACACCAATCAACATGACCGGGCCGTAAATAAAGAAGCCGATGCCAATCAACATTGCGATATCGACATTCGGATTGCCCGGCGGATTGAACCAGTAGACGAGGACACAGAGCAGCGTCAATGCCAGAAATACAATGGATGCCGGCGCACGGCGACCGTCAAAGACTTTGTCGGACATCCAGCCGCAGATCAGGGTGCCGGGGATTCCGGCAAATTCGTAAAACGCGTACGCCCATCCGGACTGGGTAAAAGAAAAGTGCTTCGCCTCATTGAGGTAGGTCGGTGCCCAGTCCAGAACACCGTAGCGAACGAAATAAACAAATGCGTTGGCTATCGCAATCGTCCAGAGAAATCGGTTGTTGAGGACATGTTCGAAGAAGATGGCTTTCGCCGAAAACTCTCGCTCATGGGCCTCGGAATAGTCGAAAGCTTTTGGAAAGTCATTGCGGTGCGCTTCGATCGTCGGCAAGCCCTCCGACTGTGGGGTGTCACGCACCAGCAGCAAGATCAGGACGGCGATCGCGAGCGCAAAAAAACCATGTACATACAACACCGCACGCCAATCCGCGAACATCGCCATTGCAAGAATTGCGATTGGACCAACAAGTCCGCCACCGACATTGTGCGCAACATTCCAGATCGCCATCTTGGTACCGCGCTCGTGTTGTGAGAACCAATGCACCATGACGCGCCCAGACGGTGGCCAACCCATGCCCTGGAACCAACCGTTAAGCATCAGCAACCCGAACATGATGGCCACTGAACTGGTCGCGACCGGCAGCACACCCATCGCAATCATTATTGCTGCAGAACAGGCAAGGCCGAGCGCCATGAACGTGCGCGCATTACTGCGATCCGAGATACTGCCCATCAGAAATTTTGACAGCCCGTAGGCGATCGCCACGCCGGATAATGCGAAGCCCAGCTCCGATTTGCTGTAGCCCTGCTCGACGAGATAGGGCATCGCGAGAGTAAAGTTTTTCCGCACCAGGTAGTAGCCGGCATAGCCAACAAAAATGCCGGCAAAAACCTGCAATCTGAGGCGCCGGTAGTGTGCATCGACCTGTTCGGCCGGCAGCGCTTCGCGCTGTGGTGCAGGCCGCAGAATGCCAATCACCGAGATGTCTCGAGATACTGGACCGCTAAATCCGGGAAATCGGTGAACACGCCATCCACGCCCACCTGGTTAAAGAAAATATCCAGCAACTCCTGCAGGTTGCCGGCGTAGGAAGGTATCTGCTCCGCTTCCCGCCGAAACGTGTACGGATGCATCTTGAGTCCGGCCGCTTTCGCTGCTGTTGCCAGACCGGTTAGTTGCGGCTTGCCGGCAACGGAGTTTTTGTCTACCAGCAAATGCATCGACGGACCGATAGCGACTGCGTACTGCGATATGTGCTGTATGCCCTCGGCCGTCAATAGAGGCGCAAACTGGGGACTCGTCCCGATAAGCTGCACCAGCGGCAATTGCATATTTCTTGCCGGCAATAATTCGCGGTGAATCCTTAGCAGCTCATGCGGATCAAAGCATTGCAGGAAAACAGGATCTTGCTTGTCCCGGAAACCATAGCTCGCAAGTACGTCAAGAACTGCGGCAGAAATATCTTTTCCGGCTTCGCGATGAAATGCAGGACTCTTGATCTCCGGATAAAGGCCGACCGCACGGCCTGTGGACCGGTTCAGCCCGAGAATCAGTTCAATTTCTTCCGCAAAAGTATGTACGCGGAAAGTCGCTCGATTTAATGGGAACCGCGCTGGGAAAACGGCGCTGGGTTCGCCGCTTCGCAATTCAAAGCGTTCGGTAACGAGCAGCTGGCGAATCTCGTCGAGGGTAAAGTCGATTACATAGTAGCGGCCATCCTCGCGCGCGCGGTGAGGGAACACGGTACTGACATTGGTGACGGTATCGAGGTAGTGATCGTGCAAGACCACCAACTCGTCGTCACGAGTCATGACCAGGTCCTGTTCAATAAAATCGGCACCCTGGGCGAAGGCCATTGCCTTGGCCGCTATCGTATGTTCAGGCAAGTAGCCACTGGCGCCACGATGCGCAATGACGATGCGCTCATCGGTCACGGTTACCGCGGCTGGGTTACTGACGCAAGCAGCCATCAGGAGCATGACCAGAATTGCGCTGAATACTTCGATTTGCCCCGATACCCGCATGATTACACCCCTCGTCCGACCGTGAGTTGCTACGATACGACGCAATTACATTGAATAACAGGACCGATGATGCCCCAGATCACAGCAAGACTAAGCGACGGGCTCGCCGTCAAGTTGACCGACGGCCGGCATGAATGGCTTGCCGATGAGCCGCTGGACGCCGGTGGTACCGACCTCGGACCCGACCCCTACGAAATGTTGCTCGGCGCCCTCGCCGCGTGTACCTGCGTCACGATCGCTGCCTACTGCCGCCACAAGGGGTACACACTGCAGTCGGTCAGTGCCAGCCTGAGCTTTTCGAGAGTGCATGCCGAGGATTGCGTGGATTGCGACCAGTCTGGCAAAGGCGTCAGCGAACAGATTGTCAGCGAAGTAAACATCGAGGGCGACTTTGATGATCAGCAAAAAAAGCGTCTCGCCCAGATTGCGACACGCTGCCCGGTTCACAAAACACTGGCCAACGGGGTGCGAATAAAAGACCACGCCAGCTTTACTATCGCACAGGAGTCAACTGATGCCGGGTAACGAAGCACTCACAACTGCGGTCATCCATGGCAGTGCACGACAGCAGCGGCAAGGTATAAAGGCGGCCCGATTTGTCGTAAGCAAGCTGGCGGAACGCGGCCATGCTGTGACGCTGGTGGACTCAATGGCGTACGAATTGCCGATGCTGGACAAGATGTTCAAGGAATACGCCGGTGGCGATGCACCACCGGACATGCAGGCGATCGCCGATATTTTAACTGCTGCCGATGGCTTCGTTGTCGTAAGCGGAGAATACAACCACAGCGTCCCTGCAGCATTGAAAAATCTGCTCGATCACTTCCAGAAAGAATATCTGTACAAACCCAGCGCCATCGTCACTTATTCGGCCGGCCCGTTTGGCGGCGTTCGTGCACTCGTCAACTTGCGCGCGATACTCGCAGAGCTCGGTGCCTCAAGCATCCCGAGCGCCTTCCCGGTCTCGCATGTACAAAAAGCGTTTGCAGACGACGGCACCCCGCTCGATGGAAAGTATCACCAACGCATCGTGCGCTTTCTTGATGAGTACGAGTGGTATGCAAACGCACTGCGAGATGCGCGCAACGCAAAATAGGGTCACTGTCACCCAATTTATGAGATGGCCGTAACGCATAGAATCGGAACTGGAATTGCCGATTCGAGAACCAGGTCCTTGCCACCGTAAAGCTGTGCAACATAATCGAACGCTGGCAAACCACATTGTCGGGTGACGGTATGAAAACGTGGGGCATATATATTCTGGCGGCACTGGGCTTCGTCGCGTACGGAGCGATGACCGGCGCTGACCGCGACAGTTCTGGCGCGATCGTCGATGCGGGTACGGTCGATGCATTTAACATGCAGGTTGGCGATTGTTTCGACGACGTGGACTCGAATGCCGAGGAAATCACCAGCGTACCGGGTGTGCCTTGTGCGCAACCTCACGACAACGAAGCATTCGCCGTTTTCGATGTCGCTCTGCCCGAGTATCCGAGTGAAGAAGCCATGGGTGAGCTGGCTTACAATTCCTGTGTCGAACGATTCGAGGCATTTGTCGGCCGCGACTACCAGTCGTCATCGCTTGAAGTTACGACGATGTACCCGACGCAGGGCAGCTGGGCCCAGGATGATCGGGAGATTGTCTGTGCTGTTTACAACATGGAGTCGCAAAAGCTGGTGGGCAGCGCCAGGGGCCGGGGCCTGTAAAACACCGCAAGAACACCTGCATGCGCTGGCGGAGTTCCCGCTTCGTTTCCTAACATCGACAAGATTGCGGCCGCGGTCCTGCACGCCTGAGTTTGCCATCCAGGTTTTGCTTTAACCTGCAGGCGCGTACAGTAGGCGATCCGGTATCCCGCTGATTTGCGCCTGGCGAATTGGAAACAATGACACATCACGTAATTTTTGCTGCGCCTTATTTCATGGAAGCAACGCTCCGCTTCCTGCGTGGCGCAGCGCACTTGCCGAATGTAGCGCTCACGGTCGTTAGCCAGGACCCGGAAAATCGAATTCCTGACGACTTGCGCTCCCGCATTGACGGTCACTACCGGATCGACGATGCGCTCGACCCGCAGCACCTGGTCGATGCAGCACGCGCCCTTGCAAGCCAATTTGGCGAACCGATCGCCTACATCGCTGCACTGGAGCAATTGCAGGTGCCGCTGGCGATAGCGCGCGAAGTGCTCGGGATCGACGGCCTGTCATCAGAGGCTGCAAAAAATTTTCGCGACAAGTCCCGCATGAAAGATGTATTGCAAGCCGCCGGGGTGCCGTGTGCAAAACATGCCCTTATCGGCAATGCACAGGCGGCACAAACTTTTACGCAGCAGGTTGGCTTTCCGGTTGTCGTGAAACCGCCTGACGGGGCCGGCGGCAAGGCGACGTATCGACTTGATCGACCACAGGACCTCGACGAATACCTGCGGAGATTTTCCCCGCACCCGAATCGCCCCACCCTGTTCGAAGAGTTTGTCCGTGGTACCGAACACTCTTTCGATTGCGTGTTCGTGGATGGCGAACCGGTCTGGCACTCAATCTCACGGTACATGCCATCGCCACTCGAGGTTCTCGAAAACGACTGGATTCAATGGTGTGTAATGCTGCCGCGGGATATCAGCGGCCCGGAATACGAGGCTATTCGCGAAGCTGGTGTTGCTGCCAATCGTGCACTCGGCCTCAGGACCGGCCTCAGCCACATGGAATGGTTTCGCCTTGCCGATGGCAACATCGCCATTTCGGAAGTCGGTGCGCGCCCGCCTGGCGCGCAGTTTTCAACGCTGCTCTCGTATGCACATGACGTCGACTTCTACAAAGCCTGGCCACAGCTGATGGTGTATCGAAAATTCGAGCCGCCGCGCCGCGAATACGCGGCGGGAGCCGCCTATATTCGTGGTCAGGGCCGCGGCCGGATCGTCCGGATCCATGGTGTTGACGACGTACAGCGCCGTTTTGGCGGCATCGTCGTCGAAGCAAAACTGCCGCAACAAGGTCAGCCGCCAAGCGACAGTTATGAGGGTGACGGCTATATTATCGTGCGTCACCCTGATACCGATGTCGTCGCCAATGCCCTGCGGGAAATAGTTCGTACCATTCGTGTGGAACTTCAGTGAATAGCACTGCGCCAATGAGGGTCTTGCTTGGCCCACAGCGCCCGGTCGTAAACCTGGCTGCCGGATTCGATCGGGCGGGACTCGGCGATCGGTCGGTTGCTGTGATTTCCGCCGCCTGGCAGGAAGCCGAGGGTGACATCGATGACATTCGCCAACGGCTGCCGCATACGTTGTCCGACCTGCGACTCTATGGCCGCGCGGAAGAACTGTTCAATGCTGACAACACGCTTCTGCAAGCATACCGAAGCCGCCAGGATCAATTGATTGAGCAACAGCGCCTGTACCGATTGCGATTGCGACAGCTGACCATAGCCGCGCGCGAAATCCTTCGAGTCAAAGGCAACGCTGCTGCGATTGCAGAAGAACGACGGCATGCGATTTCCCAGCTGCGTGCCCTCGACCGCCACCACCTGCGCCAGGTAAAAAAAATTCACGCACGCTTCGACGAAAGTATTGACTCGCTGCGCAATGACCACCTCGGCCAGCATGTGGCTGCTATCCGCGAGGAACTCGAACAATGTGACACCGTTCTGATTACCGGAGGCAATGTCGTGGTTTTGATCAATCGCCTGAGATTATTCGGGCTGGGTCACATGCTGCGAGCCAAACACGTAGTCGGCTGGTCGGCGGGCGCGATGGTGCTTTGCGATCGAATTGTATTGTTTCATGATCGCATGCCGCAGGGTCGTCGCGAGCCCGAAGTCATGTGTGAAGGTCTGGGGCTCGTTCCCGGAACCGTCTTGCTACCCGATGCACAAGGGAGGCTGCGAACGCGGGAACCGGTGCGCAGCAGTTTGTTCAGTCGCCGATTCGCACCAGCGACCTGCCTGACGCTCGACAATGAGTCCCTGCTGCTGATGCGCGACGGCCAGGTTCTGGCGAGCGAACAGGTTCGTCACATTTCTCGCGAAGGCAGATTTCAACGGGTAAAAGTTGCATGAATCCCGCGCTGCGAAAATTAATGCGGAAAGCGAAGCCGTCTGCAACCGACATCGATGCATTCATAAAGGAAAATGAATTTCCGCTCGTTGATCGCACTGACATTACCTTTGTCTACCGTGGCAAGGTCGATGCCGTACGACTGCGCTGCTGGATTTCCGGACTGGATACCGCGCAGGGCTTTCAACAATTACCAAACACTGATCTCTGGGCGACGACGATTGAACTGCCCAAAGGGTCACGCATCGAGTACAAACTCGAAATTGAACGCAACGGTCACAAGGAACTCGTTCTCGATCCACTGAACAAAGTCCGTGCACACGATCCCTTCGGTGCGAATTCAGTGTGCCAGGCTTTTGGTTACGAACGACCCGAGTGGGCGAAGCACGATCCGTTGTCGCGTAGCGGAAGCGTTGAACACCGAGAATTCGATAGCAAGGCGTTTGGCGGGCGGCGAAACGTGCAGGTCTATCTTCCCGGCACGTTTCGCCGCAACCGTCGTTATCCTCTGCTGATCGTGCATGACGGTGAGGACTACATGCGCTATGCAGACCTCAAGCTTGTCCTGGACAACCTGATTCACCGCCTGGAAATTCCACCGTTGATCGTCGCAATGATCCAGTCTCCCGACCGTCTCAACGAATACGGTGGCAACGACAAGCATGCGCAATTCCTGGCCGAGGATCTGCTGCCCTATATGACCGCAGAGTACCCGCTTACGGAAAGCGCCGAATCTCGCTGTGTCATGGGTGCGAGTTTTGGCGGCGTGGCATCGCTACATGCGGCCTGGCGCTACCCGAATTTGTTCGGCTCACTGCTGCTGCAGTCGGGTTCGTTTGCCTTCAGCGATCTGGGTCGGCACAACCGCGGCCCCGTGTTCGATCCGGTCGCACGCTTCATGAACGAATTTCGCGAACAGCCGGGGCGACCGGCGGCGAGGATATTCATGAGCTGTGGCGTGTACGAGTCGTTGATTTACGAGAATCGCTCGCTGGTACCCCATTTGCAGGGCAAAGGCGTCGATTTGCTGTTCGAAGAGGCCCGTGACGCACACAACTGGGAGAATTGGCGTGACCGCCTGCGCCTGGGGCTGACCTGGCTGATGCCTGGCCCGGCCTGGCTGGTTTACGAATAAAACCCTGAATCTCCCCCGCCTTGCATTTTCGCTGTTATATTAATCAGGACCGCGTGCTGATAAGGAAAACAAGAAAGTGGCCGAACAAACGCGAAAAATTGGGCTTTCTCTCGGCGCCGATATTTGCTGGCCGATTTGTTACGAAGGTCTTTTGAAAAAACTGGACCTTGCGATTCCACTGGATGGGGATACTGTCGGGTTCGAGTGCGAACGGGTCCAAATCGAACCCTTTGATTTACAACAGCCCTGCAAGTATGACGTTGTCATCGACCGGCTGACGCACTGGTATCACACGTCTCGCGAATGGATTAAGAAATCCATCGTCATGAATGATTTGTATGTTTTCAATAATCCATGGTCGTTGCAGTCCATGGAAAAACATACGTCCTATTGCGCGATGATGCGACTCGGTATCCCGGTGCCGCGCACCTGGATGATTCCGCCCAAAGCCTACGCAGAGTCCGCTGACTTAAAACCCACTCTGGAAAAGTATGCAAAATTGTTCGACCTTGGAGAAATCGGCGACAAAGTCGGCTACCCGCTGTTCATGAAGCCCTACGACGGTGGTGCCTGGGTCGGCGTAACCGCGATCAAGGACAAGGAGCAGTTACTCAGTGCCTACAACGAAAGCGGCACACGCGTCATGCATTTACAGGAAGGTGTGGTGCCATTTGACTCCTTCGTGCGTTGTGTCGGGCTTGGGCCGCAGTTTCGTTGCGTCAACTACGACCCGGACGCACCACTGCACGATCGTTACCGCATGGAAGAGAATTTTCTCGCGCCGGAAGTCGCGCAACGCCTGCAAGACATTACAATGGTCATCAATGCGTTCTTCGGCTGGGATTTCAACTCCTGCGAATCCCTGCTCAGTAAAGGCGAGTGGCACCCCATCGACTTCGCTAATGCCTGTCCGGATTCTCAGGTCACGTCGCTGCACTACCATTTCCCGTGGCTCATCAAGGCCAATCTGCGCTGGTCAATTTTTTGTGCGGCCACCCGCCGACGTCCCGTGACCAATCTCAAGTGGGACGAGTATTTTGCCATTGCGGACCAGGATATCTCACTTGATGAGAAACTGGCGGCTTACGTGAAGCTCGCTCGTGCCCATTTTGATGTCGATGCCTTCGAGAAATTCTGCAAGCAGCACCTGGGGCACCTCGACGACGTCGCCGATGCGTATTTCGCAACTGATGAAGTCAGAGCCGCCATTCGTGAAAAAGTTGCATCGCTGTTTCCGGCGCATGAGCACGACGAATTCACCGAACTGTTCTGGAACCGCATCCAGGATTGGCGTGCGTTTAATCGCAAAGCCAGCTAGGCGCGCTATTCTGCATACATCTGTATTTCGGAGCCGACCGCATCGGCCATCGCCAGTGTTTGCTCGAGATCCGGGTGTCGCAGCATGACGAAGCCATCTGACACCAGTGTCTTGCGCCAGTCACGGCGCGGCGTTCCTGGTGGCAACAATGTGCTCCAGACAACGTGTTCGCCGAAGCGCGCCTGCAATTCATCTATACCGTCGATACGCGTAATTCGACCAATACCGCGTGCGCGCTTGAATACGGTCGCGACATTGTAACGGCGATGAAATTGCTCAAGGACTTTGCCGTGTGTTAGCGCCTGGCCCCAGGCTTTGAAGACGTCAAAGTCGCAGGCGAATTTCATCTGGTCAACCTGGTGCGCGCCGGGCGGCCGTCCGCCAATCTCGCCGAAGACCACTTCACCGTCGGCCTTTCTGTACCATTCCATATGCGTAAAGCCGGTCCCAAACTTCAAAGTCTTGATCACGTCAAAGCCCATTTTCACCCCGTCGGCCAGGTCAGGATGATCGACATCCTGCAGCGCGATGACTTGTGGGCTGATCCACTCGTTACTGCGGGCAATGAGTGGCCGCGGCCGGTACCAGGCAATGTTGTAGTAAGCGATTTCACCGTCAATACAAATCGTGTCAAAAGTGTATTCCTCGCCTTCTACAAATTCCTCAACACTGATTCGCGGCACATGCCGCAAACGAGGCAATACATCGCGTAATTCAGCGCGTGAATTGACACGATATGTGTCCGCCGAACCGGCCCCGTCGATCGGTTTGAGAATGACCGGAAATCCAATTTCCTCGGCTGCCTCCCAGCACCCTGCGACACTTTCGACCGCATCGTGCCGTGGCGTTCGGATACCCGCCTTGTCCAGCGCGACCTTCATGGCTTCCTTGTCACGGAACAGGTGTGCGTGCTCGACATTCATGCCCGCGACGCCAAAATGCTGGCGCAATTCTGCCGCCAGCATGATGCCTGGCTCCCACAGGCACTCGATAAAATCCAGTTGCTGCCCGCGCAGTGCCTGTTGCAGCTCGGCAATGACTCGTCCGCTGTCCCACAACGACGATACCTGCACGTACTCGGACAATGAACGCTTGACCCGGTCCGGCAACGCGCCGGCGTGTTGATCCCCGACGCCAAAAACGCGTGCGCCCGATTCTGCCAGCCCGCGAGTGAATTCCGGCATATCGGCAGGGTAACCAGGGGATATAATCAATACATTCATGTTTTTACTCGTTATTTGTATAAGAATGCGTAGATCGACTGCATCCCAAGTAGAATAACATCCGATGCAGCGGAAACTGGACTTGTGGTGGCCAAGAAGAAGAATTTGAAAATATGCCTCGCGACCTCCGAATTTGCACCGCTGGCAAAGACCGGCGGACTCGCTGACGTCAGCGCGGCACTCTCTGCCTACCTGCACGGCGCGGGCCATGATGTTCGTGTACTGATGCCGTTTTATAAAACGCTCAAACGAGATGGGTTGACGATCAAACCGGTCCGCAACCTGCGGAATCTGACAGTGACGATTGGGCCCTGGGATGTCGAATATTCAATCGACCGGGCGGTGCTACCGATATCGCGAATGCCGATTTACCTGCTGCGCTGCCCTGCGCTGTTTGATCGCGACGAATTGTATGGCTCGGCACCCGATGAACATCTGCGTTTTATTCTGCTGTCGCGCGCGGCGATAGAAATGTGTCAGCACATGCAGTTCGCGCCGGATATTTTCCATTGCCATGATTGGCATACCGCACTCATTCCGTTGTTCCTGCGAACGATCTATGCCTGGGACAAGCTGTTCGCGAATACGCGATCGGTTATGACTATTCACAATATCGGCTACCAGGGCTGGTTCAAATCGGACATCGTGCCAGACCTGAATCTCGGCTCGGGTGCAGAACTTCTGCACCAGGAGGATCTGTCCAACGGCACAGTGAATTTTCTCAAGTCAGGCCTGATGTACGCACACATGCTCACCACTGTGAGTCCCACTTATGCGCAAGAGATCCAGGGTGCCGAGTACGGCATGGGTCTTGAGGGCATTTTGCAGTCACGCAGCAACCTGCTGGTCGGCATTCTCAATGGTGTGGACTACGATGAATGGAATCCTGAATCGGACAAACTCATACCCCGGAATTACGCATTGCAGGACTTGAGTGGCAAGAAATTATGCAAGCAGCAATTGCTCAAAGAACTCGGCATGGACGTAAATGTGCATCGACCGGTCATCGGCATTGTCAGTAGACTGGCGCATCAGAAGGGTTTTGACCTGATGGAAAAAGTGCTGCCGAAGATGCTTGCCAAACGTGACTTTTCTCTGGCGGTACTGGGCAGCGGTGAGCCGCAACTGGAATTGTTTTTTGCAAGCTTGCGCAAGCAATTGCCCGAGCGCGTCGGCTTTTACCGTGGGTTCAACAATAAACTGGCACACCGAATAGAAGCTGGCAGCGACATGTTCCTGATGCCGTCCCGTTATGAACCGTGCGGACTCAATCAGATGTATAGTCTCAAGTACGGGACCGTACCGATAGTGCGCGAAACCGGGGGACTCGCCGACTCCGTGCAGCAAATTAATGCTGCGACCGGTACGGGAACCGGCATCCTGTTCAGGGACTATGACGAAACCGGGTTGATCTGGGCGATCAATACTGCAATTGACCTGTATAAGGACCGCGCGCTTTGGAAGGAAATCATGCGCAACGGCATGGCCATGGATTTCTCATGGCAACAACAAGGAGAACAGTACGTGAAATTATTTCGCCAGCTTTCCGCTAAATGAATATCATTTTTGTTGAACCGTCATTTCCACGGAATCAGCGCGAATTCGCGCGCGCTCTGAATGCGGCTGGCGCCAACGTTATTGGCATCGGCGAGCGTCCAGTCGAATATCTTGATGACGAAATGAAGGGTTGGCTGCACGACTACGTGCAGGTTCGCTCGGTCGTGCACGAGCCGTCGATGCTCGAAGCCGTAAAAAAAATCCAGAGTCAGGTATGGGTGGATCGTATCGAGGCGACGGTAGAAGCACATATCATGCCCGTCGCAAAAGTCCGCGAAGCGCGCGGTATTCCAGGCACGTCGGTCGAAACAGCTTACCTGTGTCGAGACAAACCGGCGATGAAAGAAGTATTGCGCAATGCCGGAATCTCCTGCGCACAGTCGACGCGCGCAGAATCGGCCCAGGATGCACGGGATTTTACGGCTGCCGTCGGTTACCCGGTTATCGTCAAGCCACCGGATGGCGCCGGTGCGGCTGGAACCTACAAAGTGCGAAACGATGCGGAACTTGAGGCGGTCATCCAGGAGTCCGGTCTTGCTGATGGCCACGAAGTCGCTATTGAGGAATTCATAGAAGGGCACGAGGGCTACATCGATACACTGACCATCGACGGCAAAGTACACCACGAGTTCATCACGCACTATTACCCGAATGTACTCGAGGCAATGCGTGAACGATGGATATCGCCGCAGATGGTAACGACCAATCGCATCGACGCTCCTGGCTACGACGAGGTACGCCAGATGACGCGTGACGTCATAGCGGCACTGAACATCGGCACATCCGCGACTCATATGGAATGGTTTTACGGTCCTAAGGGATTGAAATTTTCGGAGATCGGCTGCCGTCCTCCGGGTGTCGGCCAGTGGGACGTATACAACGCCGCAAACGATTTCGACCTTTTCTTCGAATGGGCCTGTGCGTTGGTGCATGGCGATATTCACAAGCAACCCTCGCGGCGATATGCTGCTGGCATGATCGCCCTGCGACCCGATCGCGATGGCCGTATCAGCGCTTACTCCGGTGTCGATGAAATTTCACGCCGCTACGAGGACTGTATTGTCAAAGCGCACCTGCCTGAGCCGGGCACGCCGACGCAGCCTGTCGAAGCAGGTTACATGGCCAACGCGTGGCTACGGTTACGGCATCCCGACTATGATGCTTTACGCAATATCATGAATGACATTGGCCAGACATTGAAAGTCCACGCCTCATGAGCAAGGCGGTCGCCGACCGGTTCCGCGAACTGCAACAGCAGCTACCCAAGGTTTGGGAAAAATTCCAGAACGATCCGTGCTACAAGCACACGTCGGTCATCATTCCATCGATGACCGTCAACCAGGATGAACTCGCCAAAGTCACCGGTGCCGCATTCTACGAAGAACGGCTCATGTTTGCGCTCATTCGACTGCGTAATCCGAATGCGCAGCTCATCTACGTCACCAGTCAGCCGGTACACCCTGACGTGGTGGACTATTACTTACAGCTGCTCGACAGCGTCTCTGCAAGTCATGCACGCAAGCGACTGCACATGGTTTCAGTGTTCGATTCCAGTCTTCGGCCATTGTCCGAAAAAATCCTGGAGCGGCCCAAGTTGCTGCAGCGGATACGCAGCTTTATCCGGGACAGAGAGAATGCCTATCTAACCTGCTACAACTCCACCCGCCTTGAACGCGAACTCGCCGTCGAACTCGGCATACCGATGAACGGCCTCGACCCGGAACTGCTGTATTTCGGCACCAAATCCGGAAATCGAAAGATATTCGCAGAAGCCGGTGTGACGTTTCCCGACGGCGAGGAAGATCTGCACAGCGAAAGCGATATCGTACGTGGCCTGTCGCAACTCCGCGGCCGCCGCCCGGATATCGATCGCGCTGTTGTCAAGATCAACGAAGGTTTTGGCGGCGAAGGCAACGCGATTTTCAAGTTCCCACCAGCATCCGACGGCGACGATGGCATTCTCAAGGCACTGCGAAAAATCACACTGCAGTCCGGCAATGAAACCTACGATAAATTCCTGGAAAAGTTCGCAGCGCTCGGTGGCATCGTCGAGGAGCTGATTGCTGCAAAGGAAACACGATCGCCGAGCGTACAAATGCGCGTATTGCCGAATGGGGACACACGGCTTGTGTCCAGCCACGAACAAATACTGGGTGGCTCTACCGGCCAGGCCTACCTGGGTTGTCGCTTTCCTGCCGACGATGCGTATCGAAAATTGCTGCTCGATGAGGCTGACAAGGTTGGCAAGGTACTCAGCAAACACGGCATACTGGGCCGCTTCGCAATTGACTTCTTAGCCGCCCATGGCGACAGCGGCTGGACCGCACACGCAATCGAAATCAATTTGCGCATGGGTGGTACAACCGCGCCGTTTCATGCACTCGAATTCCTTACCGGCGGCGAACTCGATGCTGACACTGGGCACTTCCTGGCGCCGAACGGCCAAGTCAAACACTATACCGCTACAGACAACCTGAAATCGCCGTCATACAAAGGGCTGTTGCCTGAAGACCTGTTCGAAATCATCTGGAATTCTGATATCGGCTTCAAACATTCGACCGGCACTGGTGTGTTGTTCTATATGATCGGGGCCCTCTCTCAGTACGGCAAACTGGGGATAACCAGCATCGGTAACAGTCCCGAAGAGGCGCAGCAATTATTCGAAAATACTGTGAAGGTTCTTGATGCCAATACATCGGGCAGTGCCGCTGGCTACGCGGCACCCATGTCCGACCGCTACATTGCAATTGAATAGGCAAATTTATGGCAACTGATGCCCGCAAGTTTTTGTTCATCTCGATTGATGCACTGATCAGCGATATCGCATGGCAGGTTAGCAAGGAAGGTTGTGAGGTTCGCTACTACATAGAAGCGGAATCCGAGCGATCCATTGGCGATGGCTTCGTGCAAAAAGTCGATGACTGGGAAAGCCATGTCGACTGGGCTGATGTCATTGTATTCGACGACGTTCTCGGTCAGGGTGCAAAAGCGCAGGCACTGCGCAATGCCGGCAAGCACGTTGTGGGCGGCACGCCTTATACAGACCGACTGGAAGATGATCGCAGTTTCGGCCAGGAAGAGCTCAAGAAACACGGCGTCTCAATCATCCCGTTCCAGGACTTCAGTGATTTTGACAGCGCTATAGAATATGTCACGGCGCATCCGGCACCCTACGTTATCAAGCCCAGCGGCGAAGCACAGAACATCAAGCGACTCCTGTTCGTCGGCCAGGAAGATGACGGTCGTGACGTTGTACATGTACTTGAGTCTTACAAAGCGGTCTACGCCGATACCGTCAAAGTGTTTCAGTTGCAGCGGCGCGTGCGGGGCGTCGAGGTAGCTGTCGGTGCGTTTTTTAACGGCAAGGACTTCATGATGCCGATAAACGTCAATTTCGAACACAAACTACTGTTCCCCGGCGATATCGGTCCCGCAACGGGTGAGATGGGAACCTGCATGTATTGGAGCGGGCCGAACAGTATTTTTGCCGCGACGCTGGCGAAGTTACGCAGCCGGCTGGCCGAGGAAAACTACGTCGGCTACATTGATGTCAATTGCATTGTAAACGGCCAGGGAATATACCCACTGGAATTTACTGCCCGATTTGGCTACCCGACCATCAGCATTCAGGCCGATGGCCTGCAAATGCCTGTCAGCGACTTTCTTGGCGGCATGGCCGACGGTTCACTGCAGCGCTTTAAAACAAAACGCGGCTTCCAGATCGGGGTTCGGGTTGTTGTGCCGCCCTTTCCCTATAACGACCCAAAGACGTTTGAAGCAAATTCGAAAGATCGCGTCATCATTTTCCGGAAACCGCAGTACGATGGTGTACACATTGAAGACGTTAAGCTTGTCAACGGAGAATGGCTGATTACTGGCAAGTCCGGCGTGGTACTGATCATTACCGGATTTGGTGTCTCGGTAAAACAGGCGCAATCACAGGCGTACCAACGTATTAAAAATATTCTCATCCCGAACATGTACTACCGCAAGGACATTGGCGACCGTTGGTTTGAGGATCATGACAAGTTGCACTCCTGGGGCTATCTGCGGGAAAGCTGATGCAATACTGGCCACTCGGTAAACGCGGAGCGGTTTGCACCAGAGTTGTGCAACAGGAAAAGTAAAGCAGTTGTCGCCTTGTGCCGCAGAGCATAAGCTGTATGGCGACAATCCTGAGACATAAGTGAATTGAGCGGGTGATCATATGGACAATCCACTGGTGCAAGACTCCTCCCGTTATGTAAGCCGCATGACTCGCGAAACGCTCGCGTTAATCCTGGCCGGCGGTCAGGGCTCGCGCCTGCATGAACTGACGGAATGGCGAGCGAAGCCGAGCCTGTACTTTGGTGGCAAGTTTCGAATTATCGATTTTCCGCTTTCGAACTGTATCAACTCCGGTATTCGCCGCATCGGCGTTGCAACTCAGTACAAGGCGCATTCGCTGATTCGCCATCTCGTTCACGGCTGGTCGCGTCACCCGGCAGAAAGCACTGAGTTCGTAGAAATACTTCCGGCATCACAACGCGTCGGGGGAGAATGGTACCGTGGCACGGCCGACGCTGTGTACCAGAACCTTGACATCATTCGTACGCACGAACCCAAGCAGGTTTTGATTCTCGCCGGCGATCACATTTACAAAATGGACTATGGCCCGTTGCTGGTCGAGCATGCGGAACGGCAGGCGGATATGACCGTGTGCTGCATCGAAGTGCCGATCGAAGAAGCCGCTGGTGCACTGGGTGTCATGACGGTTGACGAATCGGGCCGAGTGATTGCATTTGACGAAAAACCCGAGAAGCCGACGCCGATTCCGGGCCAGTCGGAATTGTGCCTTGCGTCTATGGGAAATTATGTCTTCAACACGGATTTCCTGTATGAGCAGCTGATCAAAAACGCAGACGACCCCAATACGCAGCATGATTTCGGCAAGAACATCATTCCGTCGATTATCGACAAGTACCAGGTTTACGCGTACATGTTCCGCGACCCGCAAACACAACGGCAGGCGTACTGGCGTGACGTCGGTACACTCGACGCATTCTGGGAAGCCAACATGGAGTTAGTGTCGGTTACGCCGGAGCTGAATCTCTACGATACGAAATGGCCGATATTGACGCACCAGACACAATTGCCGCCAGCAAAATTTGTTTTCAATATTCCCGAGCGAAGGGGATTCGCGACAGATTCAATGGTATCCGGTGGTTGTCTGATTTCCGGCTCTCATGTGAATCATTCGCTTTTATACTCAAACTGCAAGGTGAATTCATACAGCACAGTTGACGATACCTTACTGCTGCCGGATGTTGTCGTCGGCCGGCGCTGCCGCATCAAGAAAGCGATTGTCGATCGCGGCGCGATCATTGAGCCTGGAACCGTCATCGGTGAGGACCCGGACGAAGACCGGAAACGCGGCTTTCGGGTCACCGAAAGCGGCATCACGCTGGTAACCCCTGACATGCTTGGGCAGGCACTGCATTTTACCCGTTAGCCTGGAGAGCTCCCATTAGCTTGAAGCCAACAGATTTATCCGATCTTGCTGCAGGTCGGCACCGCGACCCTTTCGCTGTGCTTGGCCCGCATCGCAATGGCGACAAGACTCTTATACGGACGATTCAACCGCAGGCCAGCAGCGTTGCCATCGTCGACCAGATGGGAAACACACTCACCAACATGCGCCGAGTAAATGCAGAAGGCATTTACTCGGCGTCGATTTCGACTGACAACAACGACTACCGGCTGCGCGTCACGACAACAAGCGGTCACAGCTACGATTTTGACGATCCGTATCGCTTTGAATCCGCATTGGGACAAATTGACCTGCATCTGCTCGGCCAGGGCGAGCACCACGAACTGTACGAAAAACTGGGTGCGCACCGCATTAGTTTGCAAGGGGTTACGGGTACGCACTTCGCTGTTTGGGCGCCGAATGCCGGGCGCGTCAGCGTTGTCGGTGAATTCAATGACTGGGACGGGCGTCGCCACTCAATGCGCCTGCACCCTGACATCGGTGTCTGGGATATATTCATCCCGGGTGTTGACCAGTATGCACTGTACAAATTTGAGATTCTCGACGCATCCTGGAAATTATTGCCGCTGAAATCCGACCCGCTGGCGCATTTCTACGAAGGGCCGCCCGGGAATGCTTCGCGTGTCTACGACACCGGCTTCGAGTGGAGCGATCAGGCATGGATGAGTCAGCGTAGCGGCGAACCGGATTTTAGCCAGGCGATGAGTGTCTACGAAGTGCATCTCGGTTCGTGGCGCCGCAACCCGTGGGAAGGTAACCGCTTCCTCGGCTACCGCGAACTCGCCGAACAACTGGTCGGCTATGTGACCGATATGGGCTTTACACATATCGAGTTGTTGCCGATCACCGAACATCCTTTCGATGGTTCCTGGGGTTACCAGCCGATTGGTATGTGTGCACCGACATATCGATTTGGCGAGCCGGACGATTTTCGCTACTTCATCGATGTCTGTCACAAAGCCGGGATCGGCGTCATTATTGACTGGGTCCCCGCCCACTTTCCGCGCGACAGTCACGGGCTCGGACGCTTTGACGGCACGGCCCTTTACGAACACGCCGATCCACGACGCGGCGAACACAGTGACTGGGGCACACTGATATTTAACTACGGTCGCAACGAAGTGCGCAACTACCTGCTGGCCAGCGCGCTATTCTGGATCAAAGAGTTTCATGTAGATGCACTGCGTGTCGATGCCGTCGCGTCAATGTTGTATCTCGACTACTCGCGTGAAGACGGTGAATGGTTGCCGAATGAACACGGTGGCAATGAGAATCTCGAAGCCGTTTCGTTTCTACAACGTTTGAATGAAGTTGTGCATGCGCATGGCGCGATGACATTTGCCGAAGAATCGACATCGTGGCCGCGCGTATCCGGCCCGACCTACGATGGCGGCCTCGGCTTCACCTACAAGTGGAATATGGGCTGGATGAACGACACGTTGTCCTATATGTCCGAGGAACCGGTGCACCGCAAATATCATCACAACAAGATGACCTTCGGCATGGCTTACGCCTATACGGAAAATTTCTTACTGCCGTTGTCTCACGATGAGGTTGTACATGGCAAACGCTCATTGCTGGGCCGCATGCCGGGTGACGACTGGCAGAAATTTGCGAACCTGCGAGTCTATTTCGGCTTCATGTATTCCCACCCCGGGAAAAAGCTTCTGTTCATGGGTGGCGAATTTGGGCAGGGGCGCGAATGGAACCACGACGATGCTCTGGACTGGCACTTGCTGGACGATCCGCTGCACCGCGGCATGCAGGACTATGTTCGCGACTTGAATAGTTTCTATCGCAATTGTCCCGCAATGCATCAACAGGATGTCAATCATGAGGGATTCCAGTGGCTTATTGCGGACGATAATGACTCCAGCGTATTCGCGTGGCTTCGGCGCGCGGCCAATGGCGACGCGGTACTGTGTGTATCGAACTTCACCCCGGTGGTCCGTCATCATTATCGCATCGGCGTCCCCGATACGCCGCGCTACCGCGAAAGCATAAATTCGGACGACCAGCGTTACGGCGGTAGCGGCGTCGCCAATCCGGAAGTGATACACTCCGAGCCCGTTGCAAGCCACGGCCAGCCAGCGTCCGTACAACTGACAATCCCCCCGCTCGCAACTATCATTCTGCAGCCCGCAGAGTAAAACCGATCAACACAAGACCACGGAGAACCCGATAGTGCCCGGTACCAACAAGCATGCGAGAGATACTGGCTCGTTAATCCCGCAACCGCCCGAACTGGAAATGACCTCTGACGCGATCCTCGACGATTTCGCCCGCTATTTCGGTCATGCGCTGGGGCAGCGGCCACAACATGAGTCCTCCGAATTTGCCTACAAGTCGCTGGTCAGGACAACACGCGATCGTCTGCTGGAGCGCTGGAAACAAACCAATGAAGCGATTGCCAGTTCCGGCAGTCGTCGTGTTAGTTACCTGTCGCTTGAGTTTCTTATCGGCCGACTGCTACGGAACGCGTTGCTGAATCTCGATATTGACGACGAAACCGCGGATGCGATGTCAAGAGCAGGCCTCGACCTCGAAGAAATTTATGAGCTCGAACACGATGCGGGACTGGGCAACGGTGGCCTGGGCCGACTCGCCGCCTGCTTTCTCGATAGTTGTGCAACGCTGCGCCTGCCGGTAATGGGATATGGATTGCGCTACACCTACGGCATGTTTCGCCAGCGCATTGAAGACGGCTATCAATTCGAGTGCCCCGATCCGTGGCTTCGTGATGGATTCCTGTGGGAAATCGAACGTTACGAATTCGCGCAGACCATCCGCTTTGGTGGACAGAGCGAAGCGTATGAAGATGAACAGGGGCGCTTGCGATATCGCCTGAAGTCGACACACGACATCCTGGCGATCCCGTTCGACGTGCCCATTCCCGGCTACCATAATGGCGTTGTGAACACGCTGCGACTTTGGTCAGCGGCCGCGACAGACGAGTTCGATCTTGAAGAGTTCAATGCGGGCGACTACGCAGAAGCCGTTGCCGCCAAGAACGCCGCCGAAAACATCACAATGGTGCTGTACCCCAACGACGTCACCGAGATCGGCAGGGAGTTGCGCCTGCGGCAACAATACCTGCTTGCGTCGGCGAGCTTGCAGGACACTGTGCGCGACTGGCGCGAACGTCACGGCGACGACTTTAGTGACTTCGCTGCACAAAACTGCTTTCAACTGAATGACACACACCCGGCTGTGGCCGTGCCGGAGCTGATGCGTATCCTGATGGACGACCATGGCCTGGCGTGGGACGACGCGTGGGAGATAACGCGTCGGACGATGGCCTATACCAATCATACTCTGCTTCCGGAGGCACTCGAAGTCTGGTCCGAATCCCTGTTCGCGCGCCTGTTACCGCGTGTTCTGGAAATAATCTACGGCATCAATGAACGTTTCCTCGCCGAACTCAGCGAACGCTGGCCGGGCGATGCTGACCGAGTGCGCCGTATGTCCCTGATCAGTGAAGGCGATCACCGCCAGGTACGCATGGCTTACCTTGCTGTCGTCGGCAGCTACTCGGTCAATGGCGTCGCACAACTGCATTCCGAGTTGCTGCAACACGGACTTCTGAATGACTTTTATCAGCTATGGCCAGAGCGCTTCAATAACAAAACCAACGGCGTAACGCAGCGCCGTTGGTTGGCTGCCTGCAATCCCGATTTAGCCGATTTGATAACGGCGAGAATCGGAGCAGGATGGGTGACCAACCTCGACGAGCTTGAGGGGCTGAGAGACAGCGCCAACGACGTCGATTTTCAGCGTGACTGGCAGGCTGTCAAACACGCAAACAAGCAACGCCTGGTCAAAATGCTTGAGACACGCTGCGGAGTGACACTCGATCCTGCGATGCTGTTCGATATCCAGGTCAAGCGCATTCACGAATATAAGCGGCAACTCCTGAACGTTTTGCATGCTGTGCACCTGTACGACCGGATCGTGCGCGGCGAGGATGAGGGCCAGGCACCGAGGGCCATCATCATCGGCGGCAAAGCAGCACCTGGCTATGAAATGGCCAAGGGCATTATCAAGTGCATCAACAGTGTAGCCGCGGTAATTAATTCGCACCCGGCAACAGAAGGCAAACTGCGCCTGCTGTTCGTTCCGGACTACAATGTTTCAGCGATGGAAATCATCTGCCCGGCTGCCGAATTGTCGGAACAGATATCGACGGCCGGTAAGGAGGCGTCCGGTACCGGTAATATGAAGTTCATGATGAACGGCGCACTGACAATCGGCACGCTTGACGGTGCCAACGTGGAAATTCGTGAAGCCGTCGGTGCCGATAATTTTTTCCTGTTTGGCAATACCGTTGAGGAACTCAGCACGTTGCGACCGTCGTATGATCCGAATGCCATTATTGCTGCCGATAAAGACTTCATGCGGGTAATGCAATTATTCGAAAGCGGCCATTTCGATGGACGTGAGCCAGACGTACACGACCGTGTTCTGCTCGCGGTACGCAATCCGCACGATCAATGGATGACGGCCTCGGACTTTCGCAGTTTTGTCGATGCACAGCAGCGAGTAAGCAATGCCTACCAGGACCGCGAAAACTGGACCCGTATGAGTATCCTGAATACGGCTGCAAGCGGGCGTTTCTCCACGGACCGCACGATGCAGGATTACAATCGTGACATCTGGCATACGGACCCGCTCGACCCACAAAGTTTATGAGCGATTTCAGGGGTTCTACTATTCCCGGCGCGAACTGGGACGGCAGCGGCGTGAATTTCGCCCTGTACTCTGCGCGCGCATCCGCAGTAGAGCTGTGTCTGTTCAGTAGTGACGGTACGCAGCAGCAGCGTATTGATTTGCCGCATTGTGACGATGGGGTTTTCCACGGCTACTTACCCGGTTGCACACCGGGGCAACACTATGCATACCGCGTGCACGGTGAATACGACCCGCCGAGTGGAAACTTTTTCAATCCGAACAAGCTCCTCGTTGATCCCTACGCAAAAGCGTTAAGCGGACCGGTGACGTGGTCGGATGCACTGTTTGCCTACGACCTGTCGTCTGTTACGGACAATGTGATGGCAAAAAGTCAACTGGACAGTGCGGCGTATGTACCGAAAGGAATCGTGCAGGGCAGTCAGGGACACGCTACTTTTGAACGCCCGCAGATCCCGTGGTCGGAGACAATACTTTATGAAGTCAATTCGCGCGGCTATACAATGCGGCACCCGGCGGTACCGGAAAATGATCGCGGGCGCTTCGTCGGACTGACGAATCGCGAGGTTCTCAAGTATCTCAAAGCACTCGGAATTACTTCAATCGAGTTAATGCCAGTGCATGCATTCGTCGATGAGGACTTTCTCGGACGCCGCGGACTACGCAATTACTGGGGATACAACTCGCTGAATTTCTTTGCCGTGGAAAATCGCTTGTATGGCACTGACGGTGTCGATGAGTTCCGTTCGATGGTAAATGCGATTCATGATGCAGGCCTCGAAGTCATTCTGGATGTCGTATACAACCACACCGCGGAGGGCGGCCGCCTCGGCCCCATGCTCAGTTTCAAAGGTATCGATAACCAGTCGTACTACCGGATGATGCCCGGGCAGCCCGGCGAATACGTCAATGACACGGGCTGCGGCAATACAATGGATGCCGACAGTCCGGTTGTGCAAGACCTCGTTCTCGATAGCCTGCGCTATTGGGCGAATGACATGGGTGTCGACGGGTTTCGTTTCGACTTGTGCCCTATTCTCGGTCGCAGCGCAAAGGGATTCGACCCACAACATCCCTTGCTTGCTCGCATCGAATCGGACTCGCAACTGCAACACACCAAGCTGATCGCAGAGCCGTGGGACATCGGCCCTGGCGGTTATCAACTGGGTCAATTTTCGAGTAACTGGTCGGAATGGAACGATCAGTTCCGGGACTCCATACGCCGCTTCTGGCGTGGCGATCAGGATGAAGCTGCTGAGCTTGCACGACGCTTGCACGGCTCAGCAGACATCTTCGAAACCCGCGGCCGGACACCGCGAGCCAGCGTCAATTTTGTGACCAGCCACGATGGCTATACCTTGTCCGACCTGGTCAGCTACAACCATAGACACAACGAAGCAAATGGTGAAGACAACCGCGACGGTCACCAACACAATTACAATTTCAATCATGGCGCGGAAGGACCGACGGATGACGATGAAATCAACCAGCTGCGGCGCCGGCAACGATTGAATATGCTGGCGACATTACTGCTGTCGCAAGGCACACCCATGCTGCTGGCGGGCGACGAATTCGGCAATTCGCAAAGCGGCAACAACAACGCCTATGCGCAGGACAATGAGATCGGCTGGCTGGACTGGACGGGTGTAACAGACGATCCGGAATTCGTAGATATTGTCCGGTCACTCATCTGGTTGCGACGAAGCTCACCACTGATCCGGCACGACGACTATCGGCACGGGCACCGCGCAAACGGCAAAGGTCACCCGGATATTCGCTGGACGCTGCCAAACGGCGATGATCTGAGCGCAGAAAAATGGAAGCATGACCGGGCCTTGCAGATGTTGCTCGTTGAGACCGCCGATCCGGCGCCGGATCGGCGTAATACCGCAGCCGTCGCATTTCTTATCAATGCCGCGCACAACGAGGTCGACTTCGTGCTACCGGTTCTCGACATTGATGGCGCATGGCGACAGGCCTTTGCTAGCGATGCCATCGAAGAAACGCCGGACGGAAAATGGCGCCTGCCCAACCGCAGCAGCGCGTGCTTCCTGTTTGCGACGACCAGCGCATAGCGAAAAACCCGAACGCCGAACGTCCTCGAGTCCGTATACGCCAAATCAGTGCGCTGTGACTGCCCTAGCGCTGCACTCGACCTGAACCGTCGCCGCCCATCAGGTTTTCAACTTCCGGCACGCTAACGCGATTGAAGTCTCCCTGGATCGTGTGCTTGAGACAGCTCGCCGCAACCGCAAACTCCAGCGACTGTTGGCGATCATCATAAAGGTTCAGTCCGCCAATCAGGCCGGACGCAAAACTGTCACCGCCACCAACACGATCAACGATATCGGTAAGCTCGTAATGACGCGACAGATAGAAACCATTTTCGTCGCGCAGACAAGCGGACCATCCGTTGCGGTCTGCACTGTGTGATTCGCGCAGCGTTACCGCAATAACCGACATGTTGGGGAACGCCTCAAGTACCTTTGTCGTCAGTGCTTCATACTTCTTGGTATCGAGCTCACCGCTATGAACATCGACGTCTGCATGAATATCGAGGCACTTCTGGCAATCTTCTTCGTTGGCGATTCCGACATCGACGTATTTCACCAGTTCGCGCATGACCTCTGGTGCTGATTTACCGTATTTCCACAACTTGCCGCGGAAATTGAAATCACAAGAGACTGTCACGCCATTGTCTTTTGCTGCCTTGCACGCCTCAAGCGAAAGATCGGCCGCGCTTTGGCTCAATGCTGGCGAGATACCGGTGATGTGAAACCACTTCGTACCCTTGAACACCTTGCTCCAGTCAAAGTCACCCGGTGCCGCCTCGCAAATAGACGAGCCAGCACGGTCGTACACAACCTTTGACGGACGCTGGTTCGAGCCGGTTTCCAGAAAGTAGATGCCAATTCGCGCGCCTTGTCGGGCAACAAAAGATGTATCGACACCAAAACTGTGAAGTTCGCGAATAGCCGCCGTGCCGATATCGTTGTCCGGCAGCGCCGACACAAAACCGGCATCGAAACCATAGTTGGACAATGAGACGGCAACATTGGCCTCACCGCCACCAAACGTGGCTTCAAGATTTGGCGACTGGAAAAATCGTTCATGCGCCGGCGACTTCAGCCGCAACATGATTTCCCCGAATGTTGTGAATTCAGCCATTATTATTCTCCTCTGGCCTTCGCCGCGATGCTCAACGCTTGACGCGCAAGGTCGGTGATCTTGCCGAAATCTCCGCTTGCGATCGCATCGGCTGGTGTCAACCAGCTGCCGCCGCAAGCCAGTACCGCGGGGACGGCAAGAAAGTCGGACAAGTTGTCCGGTGACACGCCACCTGTCGGCATGAAACGCATGGTGCGAAAAACGCTTGATAGCGCCTTGATAGCCGGTACGCCGCCGGCAATTGATGCAGGGAAAAATTTCACCGTATCCAGGCCTGAATTGAATGCCCGCTGCAATTCACTCGGCGTCACAATGCCTGGGTAGACCGGTACGCCGGCATCCTTCGCGACACCAACAACGCCATCGTCGAAGCCCGGCGACACAATAAACTTCGCTCCGGACTTTATTGCGGCCTCTGCCTGCGACCGGCTTAAGACAGTGCCGGCACCGGCGACCACCTCGGGGAGTTCATCGGCCACCGCCTGCAGACAGGCAAGTGCATTATCTGTTCGAAAAACGACTTCGACAATGCTCAAGCCACCGGCCGCAAGCGCTTTGGAAGTCTGTACGGCAACAGCCGGGTCATCCGCCTGGACCAGCGGTACAACCGGATTCGCTGCAAGCGTCTTATTGATATCCACCGTCACTTCTCTCTCCCCTGTGATGCAGGCCGTGGCCATGAGTGCGTGATTGATTGCTTGACAAGTTCCATATTTGGAACTAAGTTTCTTATATGGGTCATTTATCACCCGACCAGCCCGGCTTGTCAAGCACAATTTGAAAGGCATACCCATGAGCGCACTCAGCCAAGGCTTCAAGATTATCGACGCAGTTACGTCTGCCGGCACCGACGGACTGTCTTTTACCGAGGTCGTCAAACAAACCGGCGTGCCTAAGGCCAGCGCACATCGCTTGTTAAATGAACTGACTGAACTTGCCGCGCTGACGCTCGATCCGGTCGCCCGGGTATACCGCGGTGGCCTGTTACTCGCACGTGTCGGTGGACTCGTGACAGCGAACTACGATTTGCGCACCGCCGCACGTCCGTTTTTGCAGGCACTGCATGCGGAATTTGGCCATGTCGCGACACTCGGCGTTCGCAATAGCGACACGGGCGTGTACATCGACAAGATTGAATCCAAGGACTTCGGCATCCGTTTACACTCCGAGGTGGGCAAGACTTTTCCGCTGCACTGCACTGCAATGGGAAAAATTCTGTTGGGTCATGCAGACGACGCCGACGTGCGCCGCATCTGCAAACGCAAACTGGAAGCCCATACCGACAACACAATCACCAACGGCAAGATACTGCGGGCAGAACTTGCAAAAATACGTGAACAGGGTTTTGCGATCGACGATGAAGAGATTACGCGCGGGCTCATCTGCGTCGCCGCGCCTATTTTCGGTGCGGACGGGAATATCGCGGGTGCAATGAGTTCGACATTTCCCAGTTATGTGCGCAGTGAA
This sequence comes from uncultured Woeseiaceae bacterium, assembly GCA_963976215.1. Lineage (GTDB taxonomy): Bacteria > Pseudomonadota > Gammaproteobacteria > Steroidobacterales > Woeseiaceae > UBA1847. The sequence continues at coordinate 146,085 of CAXBJV010000002.1, forward strand.
GGTAGCATGCAGACGCGAATTGATGCCGTGCGCCGATTCGCTGCACAGGCGTCGGCCGATACCGGTCCGCTGGTGTAACGACTTCCGCCGCTGACGTTTACTTCAACAATTCAGGCAGCCAAAGCGACAGTTCGGGTATATAGATAACTGCAGCGAGGGCAACAATTAACGCGCCATAAAATGGCCAAATCGTGCGCACTGTCTGCTCAATTGGAATTTTGCCGATCGCACAGCCGACAAATAACACGGCGCCCACTGGCGGCGTTACCAGGCCGATGCCGAGGTTCAGCAACAGCATAGTTCCGAACTGGACCGGATCCATACCGAGTTCGGTGGTCATGGGTAGAAAAATCGGCGTCGTGATGATGATCAATGGCGCCATGTCCATGAACGTGCCCAGCAACAGGAGCACGATGTTGATAAGTAGCAACAACAGTAGTGGATTTTCGGTAATGCCGCGCAACAGATCCGCCAGTTGAGTGGGCGCTTGCAGCAGCGCCAGCAGCCAGCCGAAGGCGCCTGCAGCGCCAATGACGATCATCACCATGGCGGTCGTTCGAACGGAAGCTGTCGTCGCGGCGATGAAGCGTTCCCACGTCAACGAGCGATAAACGAAGAGCGCGACAAGGATCGTATAGACAACAGCAATACCTGCCGATTCGGTCGGCGTGAACACACCGGACAATACACCGACAACGATAATCGCAGCGGCCATCAGGCCCGGAATTGCAGCCGCGAAAGCCAGGATAAACGCTTTCCAGCCAGGAAACGCACCCCGCGGATAGTCGCGCTTCACGGCCACGAAATAGGCCGCGACCATCAACAGCAAACCGGTCAATACGCCCGGGATAATGCCGGCGAGGAACAGGTCGGCCAGGGAAATACTGACACCGGCTGCCGCAGCATAGATGATCATGTTATGCGACGGCGGGATTAGCAGCCCGGTGATCGCCGAAGTCGCGGATACATTGACGACATAGTCCGCGTCGTAGCCCTTTTCGCGCATCATCGGCCCAAGCGTGGAGCCGATTGCGGAAACGCTGGCAATAGCGGACCCCGACACAGCACCGAACATCATCGAAGCACCGACATCGACCTGGCCCAGGCCACCGCGAGTACGACCCAGCGCCGCGTCTGCGACACGAATGAGCCGTTCCGCTATTCCTGCCCTGTGCATGAGGTCACCCGCAAACACGAAAAACGGAATAGCCATCAATGCGAAAATATTCATGCTCGCTGCCATACGCTGGAAGCCCACGATCAGCGGAATATCGAGCATGTAAAACGTTGCGAGCGATGCGATACCCAGGGCAAAGGCCACTGGCACACCGATGATCAGTAGCAATACCAGCACGCCGAGCAGTACCATCAGTTCCATAGCTTGTCTACCTCAGTCGAACGCAGCTCGGCAACCAACTGCTCAATTGCGAAACCGGTGATCATGATTCCTGAAAGGGCGATCGGGGCATACGCGTAGCCACGCGATATTCCAAGAGTCGGAATGACGTGCTCCCAGGTCGCGAGTGCCAGCTCTACACCATAAAAAGCCATGGCTGCACCGAATATGACGACGATAAACTGGGCAAGAATAATGACTACGTGACGCAGCTTTGGCGGGAGTTTGTCGGCAAATATCGCGATGCGAATATGAAAATTTTCACGAACACCTGCCGCGGCCGCAATAAATACGTACCAGATCATCAGCAATAAAGCGGCCTGCTCCGCCCATGCCGGGCTCGCGTTCAGCACATAGCGCGCAAAAACCTGCATCGCAATAATCGCCGTCATCACCAGCAAACCCACGCCGGCAAACCATTTCGCGAACAGGCTGACCTTACGGCTCGCAGCGGCTAACGGGTTACTCATCGGCTTCCCCCAAAGCAATGATTTCGTCAACGAGCGCCTTCATTTCCGGCGTCACAACAAACCGATCCCAGACAGGCAACATTTTCTCGGCAAATGCCGCATGGTCTACGTCCTCGACAACCTGGACACCGCGCTCAAGAACACGCTGCTTCGATACGCCAACTCTTGCATCCCATAATTTTCGCATGATAGGTACAGAGTCGGTGGCCGCATCCTGCAGGTAGGTTTGCTCTTCCGCCGACATTCGATCCCAGCTTCTGCGTGACGCGACGAGTACCTCGGGCGCCAGGACATGGCGCGTCAGGCTGTAGTGACCGGCGGCTTCGAAATGCCGGGAACTCTCATACGACGGGTAGTTGTTTTCTGCTCCGTCGACGACGCCCTGCACGAGCGCCTGGTACACCTCGCCATACGGAATCGGTGTCGGGTTCGCACCGAGTGCCTGCATCATTGCGACATAGATATCCGAGTTTTGTACCCGGATTTTCATACCCGCGATATCGTCCGGCGAATGTATCGGGCGCTTGGTGTTGTAGAACGATCAGGCACCCGAATCGTAGTAACACATGCCGCGAAGACCGTACGGCATCATCGACAGCAGAATCTTGCGTCCAACGTCGCCATCAAATGCTGCGCGTGAGTGTTCGATCGACCGGAACAGGAACGGCAGCGCGAGCACGATTGTCTCGGGAACGATCGAATTGATTGGCGCGAGATTGACGCGCGTCAAATCGAGCCCGCCGAAGACAGCAATTTCAAGCGTGTCTTTTTCCGCACCCATTTGACCACCCGGGTAGACACGCACTCGCATTTCCCCGTTGGTGCGTTCGTTTAACAGGCGATCAATGGCATGCAGGCCTTGTGTGGTCGGATAGTCATCCGGCTGAGAGTCTGCTGCAAACAGTGGCCGTGCGGGCGCGCCTTTTCTGTCTCCGCAGCCCGCGAGCAATAACGGTGCGAGCAATAACTGGCGCCGGTTAATCATCGCGCCAACCAGCCGCCATCGACTGGCAACAACGCGCCGTGCACGTAATCTGACGCGGATGACGCCAGGAACACGGCAGCACCGGCGAGGTCAGCCGGATCGCCCCACCGGCCTGCCGGAATACGCGCGAGTATCTGCTGGTTGCGCTCTTCGTCGGCGCGCAGCTCAGTTGTGTTATTCGTGGCGAAGTATCCTGGAACGATGGCATTCACATTGATGCCTTTCGCAGCCCATTCGTTGGCCAAAAGTCGAGTGAGCCCTGCAAGGCCGCTCTTGCTCGCTGTATACGATGCCACTCTTATCCCCCCCTGTAAGGAAAGCAACGACGCGACATTTATAATCTTGCCCGCGCGCCCGTTGCTGACCATTGACCGTGCTGCTGCCTGCGCCAGAAAAAACGGGACCTTCAAATTCGTTGCCATTACATCATCCCAATCTTCTTCGCCAAAGTCGAGCGCATCCTTGCGCCGGATAATGCCGGCGTTGTTCACCAGAATATCGACCGGCCCAAGTGCGTTTTCCGCTTGCGACATCACATCAACTGCGACGTTAGCGTCACGAAGATCGGCCATTACGGCAGTGGTCCTACCACCGTTCGCGCGGATTAACGCTTCGGTTTCGCCGGGAACTGAACGCCCGACCAGTGCGATGCGCGCACCGGCATTGGCAAGTGCGATCGCCATTGCCTGACCGAGCCCGGTATTTGCGCCTGTCACCAACGCAACCTTTCCGTCGAGACTGAATAACTTTGAAGTCATTGCAGCGTCACTTGAGTTGGCAAATATCAAGGACGTTCATGTCCGTGTAGTCCAGGTTTTCGCCACCCATTGCCCATATGAACGAATAATTGGCATTACCGCTGCCCATGTGAATCGACCAGGGTGGCGAAATCACCGCTTCGGAGTTGCTGACAACGATGTGGCGCATGGATTCCGGTTCGCCCATGAAGTGAAAAACCTTTTCATCGTCGCCCAGCTCAAAATAAAAATAAATTTCCGAACGCCGATCATGCAGATGTGGCGGCATGGTGTTCCAGACACTACCAGGATTCAAAATCGTCAAGCCAAGCAGGAGCTGGGCGGAACGGCAGGTTTCGGGCACGATGTATTTGTAAATTGTGCGTTCGTTCGATGTCTGCAGCGACCCCAGCTCAACCGGCACCGCATCTTCGATGGAAATTTTAACCAGATCGAATCGCGCGTGAGCTGGCGTTGACACGAGATAATAACGTGCCGGATTACCGGCATCGTCGCTGGCGAAAGTGACTTCACCGGAGCCCATCGGTACGTACAGCCCATCGCGCGGCTGCATGTCGAAAACCTCGCCATCGACCGAAATTTTTCCGCTTCCTCCACCGACGTTTACAGCGCCCATTTCGCGCCTGTGCAGAAATGCTGCGCCAGCTACAGGCTCCGACTGTTCAGGCAACACCACCACTTTTCTTACAGGCGCTGCGCCACCAATGACCATGCGTTCATTGTGCGAATAGTTGAGCTTGACGTGGTCGGCGACGAACATGCCGGTAACCAGGTAGCGGTCACGCAACGCCTCGTTACTTACGCCGTCCATCATATCGGGATGCGTTGCCTGGTAAGTCTTCGAAAACATTTACCCCCCTGCTTGCTTCGGTTCTTAATCTCCGATTCTGACTATTGCTTTGGTGTCAGCGCCTCAAAACTGAATGACAGGCAGCCAGTTTCTCCGTAGTCGATCCGTGCCGACGATGTCACCTGTACATCATGTACACCGGTAGTTGCACCGGTGGCAATCAATGCCCCGCGAGGTATTTCGATACCCAATCGACCCAAGTGGCCGAGCAGAAATCGAAGCGCCTGCAGCGGTCCACCTGGTATGGCGTCTGCACTGGCATCGCCGACTACGACATCATCGACTGTAACTTTTGCTGTCAGCGAATCCAGTGTGCGCGAATCCCAGTCCGGTATCGTCGGGCCAACAATAAGACCGGCGTTATTGCCGAAGTCGGAAATGCCGCACAAGGGTCCGAGCTTGTTGATTGCAGCCATCGGGCTGCCAGCAACTTCCACTCCGGCGCTGAATGTGGCGACAAGCTCAATCAATTCGCTGTCTGAGAATTCTTTGGTCGACGGCGGTACCGTCGCGCCAAGCTCGATTACGAACTCGGCCTCCACCGCGGCGAAGCCGCCATGAAAAATCGGAATGCTTGTGCATGTGCCGGGCTGAACACGTTGTATCGTCGAACGAAAAATTGGTCCGGCCAATCTTTCCGCGCCGAGATCTTCGCGAGCGGCTGGCGGCAACATCGCTACCTTCCAGCCGGCGACCTCATCCGGCCAGCGCGCGATCGATGCTGATTGAATCGCATAGGCCTGTCGCAGCGTGGTCGGCAATTGCCCTGGATAATCAGTCAGCGGTTTCGCACCCAAGCGTGCTGCGACCAGGCGGCGGGAGATCTCATCGTCCTGCTTCGACAGCAGCGGCGCGTCATCGTGTTTGTCATCCAGCAATTTGCGATTCCATGATTATCCTTTGAGACCGCAAGTTCTTGCCGGCGTAATAGTCTGCATCGAATATACTTGCCTTGTTATCGGTGTCAATCAATGCCATTGAGGTCGCCGATAGGAATTGCGGCTCGACGATCAGGGGTCGCTTTCAACCTCGCCAATATCTTCGTACCACAACCGCCCGTTTGCTTGAATGAAATCGCTCATCAGTTTGCGGCACTCTGCGTCGTCAACGACATCAATCCGCACGCCACGGGATCGCAGGTATTCTTCGGGACCACAAAAACTGCGGTTTTCACCGACAATGACCGCGGGAATTCCGTACAAGAGAATCGCACCGCTGCACATGTCGCAGGGCGACAAGGTGGAATACAGAACCGCATTTTTGTACTGGGACGCTGGCAGCCGGCCAGCGTTTTCAAGGCAGTCCATTTCTGCATGCAGAACTGAACTGCCTCTTTGTACGCGCTGGTTATGACCGCGACTAACAATCTCACCGTCGACTACGAGCACAGACCCGATTGGAATGCCGCCATCCACAAGGCCGGCCCGAGCTTCGGCCAATGCGGCAGCAAGGAATCTATCCATCGACGTTTTCCGCAACCACTCGTTCAGCAGATTTCATCCGCACGTAAACTTCCTTCTCGACCTGCGCGACAACGACGCCATGCTCATCGACCAGGTCGGTTTCGAACCGGTACGTATTCTTCCCGAGAGCGCTGACTTCATCGTGTATGGCTGAAAGGTGCTGATGATCAATTTCGAAGACACCCCGTATCGTTCCTTTCGCCGGTTTCAGAAATTTTATGCTTGCCGATTTATCCCAGACAATGAAGCCGCTGCCGAGGTTCAGCGCAAGAATAAAAACGTAAAACGGATCGGACATCGCATACAACGCGCCGCCAAAGTGTGTCCCGAACAGGTTACGGTTGTACCACCTTGCGCGTAACTCGACGACAAAGCGAGTGTTGTCATCATTGCGGGAGCACACCCTGATACCCATGCCGATAAACGGTGGATACAGGTTGATCCTGTTTATCAGTTGGGCGAATTTATTGTTGCTCATTGTACTTCTTCGAGACAGCTCGATTGCGAAAAGCAATGCGCGCGAGAAGTTACTTATCCAGCAACCAGCGCACGGCGCTCGCATGGTCGCTGCAAATATGCACCTTCCAGCCGCGGTTGATACAGACGGTTTCGTAGAACTCGGCAATCCAGACCGACTTCGGATCTTTTGGCACAAGTACAGCCAGGCGTGACTCGCGCTCCATGTTCTCCTTCAGATATTCTTTGCCCGGCAAGTTCAAGATATCAACAATTGCTTTATGCTGAGCAATCAATTCTTCGGCATTGATGATGAAGTCGGTCACGCCTTTCTCGCGCCCAAGCGCAAGCCTGTCGGCGAGCGAGCCCTTCAGATCCTGCCCGGTAATGGGGCCGATCATGAAAAGCTCGACAATGTGGTAGTCCTCTAGGTATTCGACGCGCCATTCCATCGCTGCACCCGGAAAGCTTGTTGTCTATAGTCAAATACTAGCAGTGTCGAGGCCGTTTAGCTGCGCGCGAAATACAAATCGGCGCCCGTCAGGAACATCTGGATCGCGATCGCAACCAGAATCATGCCCATCAATCGTTCAACGGCCACCAGACCGCGTTGCCCAAGCCGCTCCGCCACCTGGCTGCCGAACAGTACAATGATTGCCGTTGCCGCCCACGCGACCGTGATCGCGGTCAGCCAGACGGGCCAGCGCTCCGGTTCGTCGCTCATCAACAGCAGTTCAACCGCGAGCACTGAAGGTCCCGCGATATACGGTATGGCAAGCGGCACAATAAATGGCTCACCCTGCAAGTCTTCCTGCAAACTGCGGCCACGTATCGGAAACACCATGCGAATAGCGATCAAGAACAGAATGACTCCGCCCGCGATAGTCAGTGCAGGCCCGGAAATTCCCAACACTCTGAGAAATGGCTCCCCGGCGAATAAAAACGCCACCATGACGCCATAGGCAATAAGGAGCTCGCGAATCACTACCTTGCGCCTGCGCGCCTTGTCCACGTCCTTAAGCGCGGCGACAAAAAACGGTACGTTACCGAACGGGTCGATAACCAGGAACAACAATACGATGGCGGAAGCGATTGTCATTGCTTGCCGCTAGTCCTTCGCTACCACGAATGGTCCAAATTGCTGCGTGAGCCCCTTCTCTCTGCCGGTGACCGCATCTTTCACTGCGAAATCGACTTCGCGAAATACTTCAGATCGAAATATTTCTGTCCCACCATCGAGCAAAACAAAATACAGGTCGGGTGTTGTTTCTCCCGCAGAATCGAATGACAAAATGTCGGCGGCTGTAATCATGATTTCAACGCTGCCCTCCGGGCTCAGACCAACCTCGCCCAGTTTGTCATCAAAATAGCGATCTTCGTCCATCAGGCGAACACGGAGATCGCCCCCTGCGACTGGCTTGCCGTCTGCGTCAACAAACGTCGCGATAACCTTGTAAATACCTGATGCCATGTTCGCTTTTCTCCACTGCCGGTTTGCTTTGCCTAGCTAGCGCAAGATAGTCTGAATCTGCGTAGAAGACAAACTGGCGCACGACAGGGGATCCTGCAATTGAAGTTAACTTTCGCATTATTCGCACTTGCGGCTGCGGTTGAGGGAAATCTGCAAAGCGCCCTCGACCACTATCAATCGATGCAGCAGATCCCCGGCGTTGCTGCTGTAGTAACGCAAGGCGACCGTATTGTGTTTGCCGGCGCCAGTGGCGTAGCAGACCTCGAAACCGGCGTCGACATGTCACCCGACACCGTTTTTTATATCGGCTCGGTTAGCAAGGTTTTCACAGCGGTACTGACGCTGCTGCTGATAGAGGACGATGCACTGTCTCTCGATGATGTCGCAGTCGAAGTGTCGGGTGAAGCAGTTCGAGTGCGGCACCTGCTGTTGCACACGTCCGGCCTTGGTCGCGAGGGGGATTTCGAATACTGGTACAACGCCCGGTTTCCAGACGCGGAATCCTTGCGAGAATACCTTGCAGGTACGCGCTTGCGATTTGCACCAGGCAAGTCGTATTCCTATTCGAACATTGCCTACGCGGCCCTTGGTCCTGTCGTCGAGCACGCCAGCGGCATGTCGTTCGAGAATGCACTGACGCACCACATTGCGTCGAAACTCGGTATGGCGCGAACGGGCACGGGCCGGCCGGCGGAACATCTCGCGACTGGCTACTCACCCGTCGATCGCGTCTTGCCGAATGAGAATCGACCGTTCGCAGGTCTGGGTCGCAAGGTCGGTGATCGCTACGTGCGCGAGTATCACGGGTCAAAAGCAATGACTCCGGCATTCGGTATTTCGGCCAGTGCGCGCGACTTGAGTTTTTTCACGCGCGCTCTACTGGGATTTGGCAGCGACTTCTCGTTTCCCGAGCGCGTACTGGAACACTTGTTCAGCGACCAGGGTAATGGTCGCGGTTATGCCATGCGTCGTGACATATACAAAGGGCGCGTTGTGGCCAGGCATGGCGGATGGTTTGCGGCACACCGAAGCTATCTTCTGCTCGACCTCGATTCAGGAATTTCGGTCACAATACTTGCCAACAGCGACAGTGCTTCTCCCGGCACGATTGCAGAAGGCCTGCTTGACGCTGCGCTGCAATCGGTTTCATCACCGTAGGCCCACAAACCATGCCGATTTGCTCTTGCCAGCACCCGTCACAAATAAAAAAAGGTCAGGGCGACGTTACCATCGCCACTGACCCGCGAATCCCAGGGGGAACGGGAGTCGTATTACTCAGAAAAGTTGTACTGAATACCGATCGCCGTGGTTGTCCCGAACCGATCGTACTGCAATGCCCTGCTCGCCCGGCCGGCATAATAGTACTCCGGCTCATCACCAATGTTGGTGACTTCAGCGTACAACTGCCAGCTGTCAGAGAAGCGATATTTCGCTGTCAGGTCCCATTGCAAGTGCTCGTCTGTGTAACGATCAAATCCAGCCTCGTCGAGCTCGTCGATGTAGCGATCGCGATACTTCATCGCAAGTCGCAGGTCCAGACCGTTTTTCTCATAACCCAGCATCAGGTTGGCGATATTGGCGGACTGTTTCGGCATGTCGACCTTACGGTCACCGGTATCGGCTTCTGCGTCGACCAGTGTGTAGTTCAGTCCGACTAACAGTCCGTCAAATGGCGGGCTCAGGAAGCCAAAATGCTGCTGATAGTTGAACTCAAATCCCAGCGCGGTGGCGTCGCTGCCGTTCAGCGCCACTTCGGCTTCATCGAGCGTTCGCCCGAGAAAGTCGTAGTCATCAATAACCTGAATAAAGATAAAGTCTTCGATCTTCTTGTAAAAGACACCCGCGGACACAACGCTAAGCTCAGTTGGGTAATAGGCAATCGATGCATCGATATTCCATGCCTTGAACGGGTCAAGCTCCGGGTTGCCGACGGCACCCTCGTTGTCCTCAATCTCAACACGGAACGCGACTTCCTCGACTCGGGGACGCACTACGGACCGATAAACAGACGCTCGCATGACGACACTATCGTTCATGTCAAAGCGCAGGCTTGCACTCGGTAGAACGTCGGTATATGAAGTGCTGGCGTCGATAGCGCTGACCAAGACGGTATCTTCGGCAGGGTCGCCCGGGCCGTTTGCGTCTTCTTCGATAAACTCGACAATCTTACCGCTGTTATCCACCTGGGTATTTTCAACTCGAACACCCGCAATGAACGTCGTCCGATCAAAATTCCAGGTACCCATGCCATACACGGAAAATATGTCCTCGTTGTACGTGAAGTCAGCGACGTTCGAATCGATTTGTGAATCCAGATCCTCAAATTCAATGCCATTGCCGCTACTCAGAATACTGCGTTCAATCGCGTTATCCGGTACCGGATCAACGCCGGTCGGGAAACCATAAGCGGCTCCGCCGTTTGGCAGCAATGCATCTGACAGGAAAATGGAACCGTCGCCTGACCAGAGATCCGCCTCTTCATTAGTCTCCTTTTCGCGCCAGCGGGCCTTGGCGCCAAACTTCAGCGACCCTCTGTCGGTTTCCCGCGTAAAGTCAGCTGCAAGCGATGTCTGCGTATCTTCGTTTTTCTCGTAGAATTGCTCGATCTCATCCAGCTCGTAAAGACTGGCGTCATTCAGGATCGACATGAAATTCGAGTTGACAACTGGCAACCTGGGATCCGTTCGGTCGATTGTCAGGACCGGCTGTCCAGCAGTAATATTGCCGTCACCCGATTCGAACTCCGCTACCCAGGCGCCACTGACCTGATCTGGGGTACGCTCGCGACCGTATGCATAACCTACGCGGGTTTCAACCAGCCAGTCATCAAACTGTGACTCCGAACCCAGCAGAATTGACAGATTTTCGGCCGTCTGCCCGGTGATCCGGCGCCCTTTGGTCGTGCGCTCGATTTCGACTTCCGAGTAATCTGCACTGGTTGCAGTCACCGTTGCTTCATCCAGGCCATCAAGGCCGAAGGCTACAGCGTTGCGCAATTCGGTATCCGTAAACCGGCTGTACAGCGTATAGGCATACAATCTTGTTGAATCGGACACATCCAAGTCTAGATTCAGTACGCCGCCGATTCGTTCGCGACCTACGGTGTACAGGCGTGGTTCAAAGTCCTCGGCATAATCACTGCCGTTGCCGGCTTCTTCCCAACCGTCCATTTCGACGTTGTCGACTACCAATTCACGATCGTTCCAGCTGATTGCGCCGGCTACGCCGAGCCTTCGACCACTGTCGAGTTCGAAAATATTACTGCCAGCAATTGACAGTTTCGGATTCATCTCTTCCGACAACTCATTATAAGAACCTTCTGCCCGGGCCTTTACGTAAGCGCCTTTGCGGCTGAAGGCACTGAGAGTCTTGACGTTGATCGATCCGCCGATCGCATCGCCATCCATGTCCGCGGACAAGGTCTTGTGAACTTCCAGTCCGTCGAGGACATCCGAAGGAATGACGTCAAGCTGCAGCGCCCTGCGCGGCTCCGCGGCTGTCGCTCGCAGTCCATTGATCGATGTTGCATTCAGATCCGGGTCCATGCCACGGATGACGACGTAGCGGCCTTCGCCCTGATCATTCTCAACAGTTATGCCCGACAGCCGGCGTAACGATTCGGCAACGTTCTGGTCGGGAAATTGCCCCATTGCGTCGGTATCGAGAACCGACACCAGGTTCTCCGCGGCCCGCTCCTGGCTCAACGCGCCGGCAAGTGCTGCCGCTTGTCCGTAAACAATGACTTCCTCTATGCTGCTGTCACCGCCACCGATCGCGATACTGCCCATGGCCAACCCATCGGCTGTGACATTAATTGGAATGCTGCGGTCTGCCGCACCGACGTAGGACACGACCAGCGTGTAATTGCCTGCAGGAACGTTGATGAAGCGAAACTGACCGCGATCGTTCGTTGTCGCCGAGCGATTCAACTCTGCGATGCTGATCTCGGCACCACTGAACACGACCTTATTGCTGGCGTCTGTCACTTCACCGCTTACGGTCTGTGCCAGTGATAATGGCGCGAATGCGAGCAAACCAAGCCCCGCGATTAGCAGCGAAAGCGCTTTCCGAATCATTTTCCTACCCCCGACATATTTGACTGACCGATGAAAATCGACCCAAGTGTTGTTCTTCACAATGCGTTCCCCCCGCAAAACAGTGGATTCTTGCAGTGATAAAGAGTATAGAATAGATTTTTCAAAAAGTAAAAACTATGAAAAATTCATTCGATTCTTGACGCACAATATTGGCGGCGACAGGGCCGGGAATCTAGCGACACTGTATGACCGCTTGATGACAGCTTTTTTGAAACGCCTGTTCCAGAATTGAAAAATATGTTTCACTTCCCGCGAAATACGCTGAGGACCGTCAGAACAATGTCGAAATCACCGCCCGATAACCTTGAGGCCCTGAAGAAAGAAATCGCGGCACGCTATAACGACCTGAGCCCGCGCCTGAAGCAGGTCGCCAGCTATGTAATCGATAATCCGAACGACGTTGGTCTCGAAACCCTGTCTGTTCTTGCCGGCCGCTGCGATGCGCAACCGTCCACCATCGTCCGTTTCGCTAAAGTATTTGGCTATAGTGGTGCCAGCGACATGCAGCGCCTGTTTCGCGATGAAATACTCAGTGCATCACCGGCGCCCAGCTATTCCGAACGCATTCGACAGTTTCGCGAGCGCTCCGACGAAGTTGACTGGCTCTCTCCCTACAACGTGCTGCACGATTTCGCCGAGAGCAACATCATCGCCCTGGAGCACTTGCGCGAAGTCGTTTCGCCCGGCGACCTGGAACAGAGTGTTGAACTGATGCACAACGCGCACACCGTTTTTCTGGCCGGTGTGCGCCGATCGTTTCCGGTAGCGGCCTACCTCGCGTACTCACTGAGCCATGTCGAGAAACGGGCATTCTTGCTGGATGGTGTGGCAGGCATGACATCCGAGCAGAGTTGGATGCTCAGCCCGGATGACGTCGTTATTGCAATTTCATTTCGCCCGTATGCCGATGACACGGCCGCCGTCGCACGACGCGCGAAGGAAAACGGCGCGCCATTGATTGCAATCAGCGACAGCCGCCTGAGCCCTATAGCCAAGGATGCGGCGGTGTGTTTCGAAATCAAGGATGCGGAAGTCCGGCAATTTCGCTCACTGACTGCATCAATGTGCATAGCGCAGACCCTGGTTATCAGCTATGCCTATCAATACGGCCTTGAGAAAACCGGCCTGGACGATGAGAAATCATGATACGCGTCGCGATTATAGGGGCTGGGCGAATTGGCCAAATACATACCGCCAATCTCGCCGGAAACGACAATGCCGACGTTGTCTTTATCGCGGACGTTGTTGAATCTGCTGCTGCGGCGCTCGCCAAAACCTGTGCAGCCACTGTCGCCTCAGTTGACGACATCCTGCACGATTCCGGTGTGGATGCTGTCGTCATTGCGAGCTCTACGGACACCCATGCAGACCTGGTCGAACAAGCTGCCCGGGCGGGCAAAGCGATTTTCTGCGAGAAACCGCTGGACCTTAACGCCGCACGCGCAATGGAGTGCCTGTCCGTTGTGGAAAAACACGGCGTATTGTTATGCCTTGGATTCAATCGCCGACATGATCCGACATTCAGCCGGCTTAACGATGAAGTACGGGAAGGTAAAATTGGTGAGGTTGAAGTCGTCACTATTATCAGTCGCGATCCGGCCCCTCCCCCGCTCGAATACTTGTCGCGCTCCGGCGGACTGTTCCGGGACATGATGATTCATGACTTCGATATTGCGCGCTGGCTCCTAGGCGAAGAGCCGGACCAGGTCTATGCCGTCGGAAGCGTGCATGTTGACCCGGCGATTGACGCGGCTGGCGATATCGATACCGCGATTGCTGTACTGCGTACGCCATCCGGTCGCATGTGCCAGATCAGCAATTCGCGGCGCTGCGAGTATGGCTATGACCAGCGCATTGAGGTATTCGGGGAAAAAGGCATGGTGCGCGCTGACAATCAAACGAGTACTCGTGTCGAGACGGCAAATAGCGGAGGCTTTACAACCGAAACCGCGTTGCCGTTTTTCCTCGAACGTTATGCGGATGCCTACCGTATTCAGCTGGACAAGTTCTTACGTGCAGCGAGCGGCGAGAATATCGATGTTCCGGGCGGATTTGACGGGTTGCGTGCCCTGCAACTGGCCGATGCCGCCCAGCAATCGATCCAAACAGGGCAAGCGGTGAGCGTCTGACACCGGAATCGAAAGAATTTTTCATTTGTTCTTAATATTGAAAAATCTGTTCCACTCCGATATTGTTTAGCGATGGCTGCCCGATTTAACAAGAGGCAGTGCAATCCTGAGTACAATTTCAACGTGGCCCGCGGGCGGTGAACTGTTGTGAAAAACCTCAATTTTGGCCTTATAGGCACAGGCTTCATGGGCAATGCGCATGCCATTGCATTACGTGCCGTTGGCTCCGTCTTCGACGATATACCGTCGCCGGTCCTGCACAGCCTTGCCGATGCCGATGGTGATCGAGCCGCCCGGTTCGCCGCTGCATGGGGTTTTCGGCGATCGTGCGATGACTGGCAGGCAATTTGTGACGACCCGGCGATCAATGTTGTCGACATCTGCACGCCGAATTTCCTGCACAAGGACATGGCGATGGCCGCCATTGCTGCCGGCAAACACGTTTATTGCGAAAAGCCACTCGCCCTTACAGCCGCCGAAGCGCGGGTCATTCGCGACGCCGCAAAGGATGCCGGTGTATGCACATCGATGGGCTTCAATTACATGTGCAATCCCCTGATCACCAAGGCGAGAGCGATGATCGCCGCAGGGGACCTTGGTGAAATTTACAGCTTTCGCGGCAATTACCAGGAAGATTACCTCGCCGACCCGGCAACCCCGTTTGCCTGGCGCCTGCTACGTGACCAGGGAGGCGCAGGTGCGCTGGCGGATCTGGGCACGCACCTGATAAGCATGGCCGAATACCTGCTCGGCCCGCTCGCTGCGGTGCTCGGCGCACTCACCACCGTCCATGCGCAGCGGCCCGACCCGGTCAGTGGTGAGCCACGAACCGTTGAGAATGAGGACATTGCCCAAGTGCTGGTGCAATTTGCTCGCGGTTGCGCCGGAACCATGGAAATCAGTCGCGTCGCGACGGGCAAGAAGTGTGGCCTCGAATTTGAAATTTTCGGCAGCCGCGGAAGCCTTGCGTTTGACCAGGAACGCATGAACGAGCTGCGCTTCTACAGCAAGCAGGGCAACGCTGACGAACAGGGCTTTCGCACTATACTTGCAGGACCAGCACACCCTGACTACGACAACTTCTGCCCGGCCCCCGGTCATGGCCTGGGCATCAACGACTTGAAAATCATTGAGGTCCGAAACCTGCTGCGCGGCATAGTGAATGGCGACGAGATTTATTCGGATTTCGCCAACGGCTGCCGTGTGCAGGAAATTTCAGATGCCATCGAACTCTCGCATCGGGACCAACGCTGGGTCGACGTATCGGACTCAGCCTCGCACTCCACGGAAACAACGAAATGACAGTACACATCACCGAACATCGCGACGGATTCCCGGCAGGTGTTACCCGAATTACCAGTGAAGACGATCCACAAGACAATGTGCCGATCACGCTTGAGGTCATTAAGCTTTCGGCCGGAGACTCGGTAGCGGAAACCACGTCCCATGAGTGCGCGTGGCTACTGATGAAAGGCGCCGTAACAGGCCATGCCGGCGGTATCAAATTTTCGTTCAAGCGTGATTCACTGTTTGACGAATCATCGAGTTGCTTTCACTTATCGGCGGGAACCCCGATAGAATTCAAATGCGATGAGGACACCGAATTTACGGTCTATTCCTGCAACAACGACAAACAGTTCGAGCCGCGTGTTTTTACGCCCTCGGATGTCGCAAATGAACCGCGCGGCAAAGGCCAGGTTAATGACAAATGCCTGCGTTATGTACGCACAATTTTCGATGGCTCAAACTCGGACCCGAATACCGAGCTGGTGCTCGGTGAAGTGATTACGTTCCAGGGCGCATGGTCGAGCTACCCGCCACATCATCACCCGCAACCGGAAATCTATCACTATCGTTTCACTGAACCACAGGGCTACGGTCACGGCGAGCTCGGCGATACGGTGCTCAAGGTAAAGCAATTCGATACGGTCAAAATTCTCGACCTGAATGACCACGCGCAATGCGCAGCCCCCGGCTATGGCATGTATTACTCATGGGTTATCCGGCACCTCCCGGATAACCGCTATACGGTGCCCGAATTTACCGAGGAACATGCCTGGATCATGGACCCGGAGAGTAGCTACTGGAACCCGAATGTCTGAGCACGCAGCAATCAGCAAGCCGCTCGACGTAATTTGTCTGGGGCGTGCTGCGGTTGATCTCTATGGCGACCAGATCGGCGGACGCCTTGAGGACGTGCAAAGCTTCTCCAAGTACCTTGGCGGTTCATCGGGTAATCTCGCCGCGGGTCTGGCACGCATGGGATGCAAGGCCTCAATGTTGACACGTGTCGGCGATGAGCAAATGGGCCGCTTCGTACGCGAGGCGCTCGCGCAGGAAGGTGTCGATGTCAGTCACGTCAAAACCGATCCGGAACGGCTGACGGCACTCGTTATACTGGGCATTGCTGGTCGCAATTCGTTTCCGCATATTTTCTATCGCGAAAACTGTGCCGACCTCGCCATTGAAGCCGGCGACTTTGACCGGAGTTACATTGGGTCGAGTAAAGCACTGTCGATCACCGGAACACACCTCTCGACCGAGACCAGTTATGAGGCCGTGCGGACTGCGATTCGACTTGCGCGGGACGCAAACACCAAAGTCATACTGGATATCGACTACCGCCCTGTCCTCTGGCATTTAACTGCCGCTGGCAGCGGCGAGAACCGCTTCATTGAATCCGCCGCGGTCACCGAAAAATACCAAAGTGTGCTGGGTGATCTGGACTTACTGGTCGGTACCGAAGAAGAAATCAACATTGCCGGCGGCAGCACCGATACAATTTCCTCGCTCAGAAAAATTCGTGAGCTTTGCGCTGCGCCCATTGTTCTGAAGCGCGGCCATCTTGGCTGCAGTGTGTTCGAAGGCGCAATTCCCGCCGCTCTCGACGACAGCGCGGTATTCCGCGGCGTACAGGTTGAAGTATTGAATACACTGGGCGCGGGTGACGCATTCCTGAGCGGTTTCCTGAGCGAGTGGATTAAAGGCAAGTCCTGGCGGGACTGTGCACTGTCCGGCAACGCATGCGGCGCACTGGTCGTATCAAGACACGGTTGTACGCCAGCGATGCCAACCCGGATCGAGCTGGACGACTACCTGGTGCGAGCAGAATCCATACCGCGCCCTGACCAGGATGAACGCCTTAACTATTTGCACCGTGCATCGACGCGTGCGAAACAGTCGACACCGCTGATGGTGCTGGCGTTCGACCACCGCCGCCAGCTCGAAGACCTGGTATTTTCTATTGCGCCGGCCGGTGAACGGATTGCGCGCTTCAAGTCACTGGTATGCGATGCGGCAGAGCTCGTCGCGGCGGAACGGGGTTCATCGGAAAACCTCGGCGTTATTGTTGATGATCGCTATGGGGAATCAGTACTTTCCCGCCTGACGAATAGAGGCTGGTGGCTGGGTCGACCGGTCGAGATTCCGGGGTCGAGACCGGTTGAATTCGATCCCCGAAATAATATTGGCTTGCCATTGCACGAATGGCCGAAGTCACATGTCGTCAAATGCCTCGTGTTTTATCATCCCGACGACGCACAGGAACTGCGACTGGCTCAGGAAGAACGCGTCCAGCAACTGGCGAAAGACTGCGACGCACTCGAACGTGACCTGCTGCTGGAACTCATTTGCAGCAGCAACGGCCAGCCACAATCTGATGCGACCGTCGCCAGAGTCATGCGACGTTTCTACAACCTCGGCGTTTTGCCCGCATGGTGGAAACTCGAGGCACAGACGGACGCAGGCTGGCAGGCGATTGCGGAGGTCATTGAGCAGAATGATCCGCTATGCCACGGCGTGCTGATGCTTGGGCTCGATGCACCCGAAGAAGATCTAAAACACAGTTTCACGATTGCCGGAAAACATCCGATTTGCAAGGGTTTCGCCGTTGGTCGAAGTATTTTCGGTGATGCGGCACGAGCGTGGTTCAACAATGAATGCGACGATGCCGCTGTCGTTAGCCAGGTGGCCGATAACTATCGTAGGATGATCGACTTCTGGCAGGAATCGACAACGGCGGGAAGCGATACTCAACACCGCGCTATTTCTTAGCCGCCAACGACTTTGACGGGAACCATCGTGACCAGCAGACTCCGACTCACTACAGCACAGGCGCTTGTTCGCTTCCTTGATTCGCAGCATG
Organism: uncultured Woeseiaceae bacterium; assembly: GCA_963976215.1. Taxonomy (GTDB): domain Bacteria; phylum Pseudomonadota; class Gammaproteobacteria; order Steroidobacterales; family Woeseiaceae; genus UBA1847. Next base: position 164,304 of record CAXBJV010000002.1, read on the forward strand.
TCGAAATCGACGGTGCAGCGCAGAAATTGTTTCACGGCGTCTTTGCAATATTTGGGCACGGCAATGTTGCCGGACTCGGTGAGGCACTTGAAGATGCCACGGACACACTGCCCGTCTATCGCGCGCACAATGAGCAGGCAATGGCGCATGCAGCAATCGCATACGCCAAGTCATGCCGACGCCGCAGAATGATGGCATGCACGACATCGGTAGGACCGGGTGCGACCAATATGGTGACCGCCGCTGCGGTTGCGCATGTTAACCGGTTGCCGATACTGCTGTTGCCCGGCGACACTTTTGCCAATCGCAGGCCGGACCCGGTTCTGCAGCAGGTCGAAGACTTTTCCAACCCGACCGTAACCGCCAATGATTGTTTCCGGCCGGTCTCGCGGTACTGGGATCGGATCATGAAACCTGAGCAATTGCTGCAAACGCTGCCGCAGGCAATATCCGTACTGACGGACCCGGTGGATTGCGGTCCTGTGACGCTGGCGCTACCGCAGGATGTTCAGGCCGAAGCCTTTGATTTCCCGGCGTCGTTTTTTGAACCTCGCACGCACCGGCAGAATCGCCCGCGGCCGGATATGAACTCCCTGGAGCAAGCAATTGAAATGCTTGCCACAGCCAAGCGACCGCTGTTGATTGCCGGCGGCGGCGTCCACTATTCCGCTGCAAACGAGAGCCTCGAACGTATTGCAACCCGGCTTGGTATTCCGGTTGCAGAAACACAGGCGGGCAAAGGTGCGCTGAACTGGGACCACCCCATGTCGGTCGGCTCACTCGGTGTCACCGGATCGAGTACAGCAAACAAGCTTGCGGAAAAAGCCGATCTACTGATTGCGGTCGGCACCCGACTACAGGATTTTACAACCGGGTCAGGACTGCTGGTCCGCAAGCCTGACTGCAAGCTACTGAGCATCAACGTCGCCAGGCATGACCTTGTCAAGCGCGGCGGGTACGGACTGCAAGGAGACGCAAAGCAAACGCTTCAGGAGCTTTTGAATGCCATTGAGAGTTCAGCAGTTGAATCCAGCTGGACCGCACAGATTGACGAGTTGCAACGTGAATGGAATGCAGTCTACGACAACGTAACCGCAGCATCAGAAGACGGTTTACCCTCGGATGCCCAGGTCCTCGGCGTCGTCAATGACATTTTTGCGCAGAATGCAACCGTCGTCTGTGCCGCTGGCGGCCTGCCGGGCGAGTTGCACAAACTCTGGCGCTGCAATGACGCGCACTCCTACCACGTCGAGTATGGCTTCTCTTGCATGGGCTATGAAATCGCGGGCGGACTCGGCGCCAAAATGGCGACACCGGATCGGGATATTGTCGTCATGGTCGGCGACGGCAGCTACCTGATGTTGAATTCAGAGATTGCGACTTCGATCGCATTGCAACAAAAACTCACGATTGTCGTACTCGATAACAGGGGCTTCGGTTGCATTAATCGGCTGCAGACTTCGCTTGGCGGCAAGGGCTACAACAACCTGCTCGACTCGAGCTATGCGTCGAACGAGAACGCTCCGGATATCGATTTTGCACAACATGCCGCCTCCCTGGGTGCTGCATCTGAAAAAGTATCGGGACTCGGCGACCTCGCAGCAGCACTCATGCGTGCGAAAGAAGCGCCGCAGACCGCGGTTGTCGTAATCGATACAGACCCGATTTCCTCAACGGCGGCGGGCGGTACATGGTGGGATGTTCCGGTTGCCGCCGCCTCGGACAACGATGACGTCGAGGAAGCCTACCAGGACTATTTGAACAAGGTATCGCAACGACCATGAACGTATCGATTGGCATCAACCCAATCACCTGGAGCAACGACGACATGCAGAATGTCGGCGCTGATAATTCCCTTGAAGACTGCCTGAGCGGAGCATCGCAGGCAGGCTATGCAGGTGTAGAATTAGGGCACAAATTTCCGCGCGACCCGGCAACTCTCAAGCCCGTACTCGAGGCGCACTCGCTAGCGCTGGTTTCCGGCTGGTACAGCGGGCAATTACTGCAACGCGATGCCGACGCAGAAATTGCCGCGATGCAGTCGCATGTCGAGCTGTTGAAAGCAATGGGCTCCGACGTTTTGATATTCGCAGAAGTCAGCGGCTGTATTCATTCGGACCGACACAAGAGGCTGTCGCAACGTCCGCGCCTCGCTGCAAGCGATTGGCCGGGCTTTTGCGAGCGACTGAATACGGTTGCCAAGGCATGCGCCGACCACGGACTGAAACTGTGTTTCCATCATCACATGGGAACCGTGGTTCAGTCAGAGGACGATATTGACCGACTGATGCAGTCCACCTCAGCCGCGATGCACTTGTTGCTGGACACTGGCCACGCCCTGTTCGCGGGCGCCGATCCGGTTGTGCTTGCGACACGTTACGCGGACAGAATCGGGCACCTGCATTGCAAGGATGTGCGCAGCACCATTTTGCACCGCCTGCAAAACAGGGACTGCAGTTTTCTCGATGCAGTGCTCGCCGGTGTATTCACAGTGCCGGGTGATGGTTGCATCGACTACGACGCGGTATTCAGTGCGTTACGAGCGGCGGATTACCGCGGCTGGGTTGTTGTTGAGGCCGAGCAGGACCCGAGTGTCGCCCCGCCAAACCACTTTGCGACACTCGGCTTTAACAACCTGCAGGAACTGACAGCAGGCTGAATCACGTCACCCCCTGACAATTGCCCGCAGCTCGTCATAAATTCCTGCGGCAGCGGCAACGATCAGGCTGCCATCGATCAGGCCCTGCACATCCGACAAACAGTCGTTGCTCCGCCCACCTGCTTCGCGGACCAGCAGCTCGCCTGCCGCGAGGTCCCAGGCACACATGTGTGGTTCGAAGTACCCGGCCAGTCGACCGGCGGCGACGTAGGCCAGGCTTAATGCCCCGCTGCCGCTGCGATGATACATGCCTTGTGCGTGCAGCAAGCGGGTTAGCGGGCCCAGCGTTTCTTCTGGCGTCACGCGCGTTGAATAGCCCACGCTTACCAGTCCGTCGGCAACGCTCTCGACGTCTGCGACGTGTATCGGTTTGCCATTTAGCGTCGCGCCCTGACCTTTTACGGCAGCAAACATCTCGTCGTTTGACGGATCGTAGATTACACCGAGTTGCACCGAATTCCCCACGTAGTAAGCGATGGATATACACCAGGTGCGCATACCGAAAATAAAGGGTTGGGTACCGTCGATGGGATCGACAATCCATGTTCCAGGGGCTTCAGATATTTCAAAGTCGTCACTACTTTCCTCGCCCAGGAACGCATCATCCGGATAGCAACTCTCCAGTGCCTTGCGAATTACCGCTTCCGTATTGACATCCGCTTCGGTCGCCATGTCCTGCACGCCTTTGTTTCTGACGGTGAGCGAGCCGAGATCGGAGAAGTAACGCAGCGCCAGGGCGCCCGCTTCACGTGCGGTATCGCAGGTAAACTGCAGCCGCTTGTCGTAGTCCATCATGATTCCGTTTATTCCAGTCTGAAAATCGGCGCATCACACTGCCGGCTTATTGCGAAGTGTTTGGCTGTAGCTGTCGTTGTGACAGACGCTTCAAGCTCATCCAGGTCGGCAAGACGGTCGAAAAGCGTAATATCTATTCTGCCCAGCTTGTTGTCGGCACCGCAATGCGCTTCGAACATGGCTGCAATTGGGTCCGAAAGTGCATTGCTTGCGGCGACCGAGATCAGGCACTCAGAGTCCGACTGCACGGTAAAGAAATTACCTGCATCAGCCAACAGCGCATCAATGTCACTCGCTTCCAAAGCGGTCAAGGCAGCGCGCGGAATTGTCATCTCGCCGGACAATTCGCCGTCGCCACTAGCCATTAAATTCAAGGATGCAACTGATTCGATGTGATCCGCGTGCACTTCGGAGTGGTGCTTGCAATAGTCTCCGCCGTCATCGCCGCTACAGCCACCAAGGCTGACAACCGCAATCAGGACGGCGGCGGCCGGCACAATTCGATATTCAATCACTGGCACGTACCTTCCAAAGGCTGGTGGCCAGCACCAGCGACAACACCGAGGCACCGATCCAGAACAAAATTGGCGTCGAATAATCGTAAAAGAATACCGTCTGTGTCACATCGCCCATACTGAACACTACCTGCATTTCGCTATCGTAAATGAGTTTGCCACTGATGTAGTCCTGCAGACCTGCACCGAAGTAGCTGAATATTCCTATGAAACCCATCGCCGCGCCTGCAACCTTCTTGGGAGCAATATCCAGCGCGAATAATCCGCCCAGCGACGCGAGAATTCCGCTAAGGCCAAAGCCGTAGACAACAAGCGCAATCATCAGGATCGTAGTGTTTGCCGGGCCATAAAAGATAACGAACAATGGCAGTAATTCCATCAACCCGAACAACAAATTGGCTGGCGGTCGTCGGGCATCGAACAGTTTGTCGGACAGATAGCCGTATGCGACACAACCGAGAATGCCGGCGGCCGTGTTCAGGAAAATAAAGAAGTTGGCATCGAACAGGTCGAAGCCACGGATTTCCTGCAGATAAACGTTGCCCCAGCTATTGACGGCATAACGTGTGACATACATCGACGAACTGGCCAGTGCAATGACCCAGATCGAGGGAATTGCCAGCACTTTGAGCTGGTCCTTCATAATACTGGCAGCGTCATGAACCGCTGCGCGCGCCTTGTCACCGCCGTCGTTACGCCACTCGGCGACGGATGGCAGTCCCAGCGTCCGTGGTCGATCCGGAAGGTAGGTGTAAACAATTGCGGCCGCCAGAACACAGATCGTTGCAGGCACCCAGAAACCGTATTGCCAGGAAAGACCCAGGCCCTTGGGTGGCAAGGCAATGAGCAATGCTATACCCAGGTAGGTAAGCCCTTCGCCGATTGCATGCGCCGTACTCCAAAGTCCGTAGTATCGACCACGCTCATTGTTGCTGTACCAGTTCGCCAGGGCCACCGCACAGGACGGCGCTCCGAAACCCTGGAACCAGCCGTTTAATACCCACAATAAAGCCGACACCCAGACAATGGACGAAAACGACATGCCGAAATTCATCATTGCCGACATGAAAAGACCGGCGGCAAAGAAACGCTTTACGTTTGCGTAATCCGACAGAAAACCATTGCTGAATTTGCCGAGGGCATAGCCATACAACAGCATCGAGCCGATAAAACCGACTTCTTCCGGCGTAAATACGCCCGCATCCATGAGTGGCTTCTTGACCACGTTGAGAGCCAGGCGGCACACGTAGCCAAGCCCGTAGCAAAGTATGATGACAACAAGTACGTTGCGCCGGTAATACCGGAATTGCTCGTCGATCAGAGCCGTGTCGGTTATGCGCGGCTGGTCTTTACCCGCGGCGAAGAATCTCAGCAAAGATTTCACAGCACTGGCCTCACGCTATTGCGCTTCTCTCGGATCGTATCCCGAACTCAGGTCCAGGCCCATCGCCTCGGCGATTCGTTCCCACGGCACGATCTTGAAATTCTGCCTGTCAGCCGGTGAAATATTGCGGCCATCCTGTACAACCAGCACACCGTGAGGAAAATCCGGGCCCAGATTGGCACTCGTGACGTCGAGCCCATCCGTTTCCGAGGCCCCGTCAATGCCGGTAGCCTCATCGGCAATGACATGAAAATGTCCGATAAAACGGTTGTCCCCCTGCCGCTCGTACACGAGGTAATTGTCCGCGCCCTGGTTTGACGCAACAATATAACCACCCCCGTTACTGCCGTAGTAAATTGACACACCTTCGATGTCAGCGGTCAAATTGCCGCCGTCAACGCTATCAACCTTGATACGGGTATCGCCACCGTCCGGTTCGGCCGAGTACTTCCACAAGGCGGCATTCTCTTCGCCAACGTACAAGTCGCCGGATTCGTCATCCGCGACACAGCCTTCTGTCTGCGACCCAACTGAAATTTCGCGCACCGGGTCCGCTGCGACCCTGCCATTTCCAGCATCTCGCAGGTGCCACTGTTTCAACAGGCCATCCGTGTCGTTAATAAAGACATAAAAGTCACCGTTGGCCGGACTCTTGTACATGCACTGACCATACGGGTCGCCCATGTTAGTCGGTATGACGCCATCGGCAATATCCACCAGCGTGCGAGATTCAGGATCGATTTTCCAGATACTGATACTTTTGCTCGTGCGATTGCTGGCCGTCACGATATCGACGGCCTCGTCACCCAGCTTGAATCCGTAGCGAAGATCGACGTTGTTGATGCGGCCGTCTTCCCGTAACTGCAGCAAATTGCCCTGCAGGTCGTACACATTGATGCCGCGTTTTTTCTGCGTGCCGAGAATGACACTCTGCGACGGATCTGTCGGGTGTACCCAGATTGCCGGGTCGTCGGCGGCGTCGCCGAATGTTGTAACCGGTTCGGTCTGCGCGCTCGGCGAAACGGTTATGACCTTGCTTGCCACCGGCGCTGTTGGATCGTAAGTACCGGCCAACTCAATTCCTGCCACCGCAGCAACGTCCTGCCATGCGACGAGTTTGAAATTGGTATTGTCGTCACCATTGTCGTCGTCGGCCAGCACCAGCATGCCATTCTCAAACTCTGCACCAACCCTGACACTGGTCGCGGCGAGACTTTCCGCCTCTTCGACACCATCTACGTCATTGCCTGCGCCTACCTTTAGCGTACCGACATGTTGGTGACTCTCAAGGTCGTACAGCTGCAGCAGGCTGACATCGGCGTCTGACACAATCAGGTAGCCGCCACTCGATTGCTCGAGTAGCGCGATACCCTTGACATCACCCGCATAGCGACCGTGTGGTTCTGCAAGATCAACGTATTCAATCTCTGCTTCCGACTCAGGCTCGGCATTTATCCGACCGACACCGACAGTTTCCTGAGAGAAATACAGCGCTCCGTCGCGATCACTGGCGACGCAATGCGCTACACCCGTACCCAGTGGCACTGTTCGTGTGAGTCGACCGTTGACACGACCGTCGCGAGCGAATAGCTCCCATTGTTGCGCGACCCCCGAACCCAGAATAAACACGTACAGCTTCTGCGACAGGTGGCTTTGGTAGAGACACAGCCCCTCGGCTTCCATGTTCAGTTCGACTGGCGTCGACACTTCGACCAGCGCCTGCTGATCGGTATCCCATCGGTAAGCCACAAGCTCGGAGCTCGAGATATCATCCGCGACAACAAGCGGGACGGTCCTTCCCCCCAGCGAATAGTTATATCGAACATCGACAAAATTTGATGGCCGATCACTACCCTTACCAATACGCTGCCCGCTCGCATCGTAAACCTCGATACCGCCCTCCGCGGTGCTGCCTAGAATCAGGGTCTTGCCGGGCTGCAACGCGTCAATCAGAATGGCCGGGTCGTTGGCTGAAGCAGTCGTTCCCGAGGCGGTCTCAGCCTGGGCCGCGACCAATTTAGCCGGTTTTTCGGTAGTGCCCGCGGTGTCTGTCGAATCGTTCGGCGCAACACAAGCTATCAGGAATAATGCGGCGCCAATGAGTAAGATTTTGTTTTTCATATAAAAATTTCCACTTCTTGCAAGTATGGGCGATGCGATAATCTGCCTGGCCGCCATTATCGCAGAAAATGAAACAAATTTTCCAATTTTGTCTATAATAGGAATTTATTTTCTAAGTCTTTTTTTAATCAGAACCGTCTACTGACAAAGGTCGAAGCTCCATGATCCGCAAGCTGCTCATACTTCTCGTCTCGATTGGCCTACTGCCTGCCTGCGCCGGCAACCCGAGTTCGGCGACCAATGACGCAATTGAAACATCCGATATCGGAATCCTTATATATGGTGACACAGGCTATCACCCCAATTACCCGGATCAGGACGACTACGACGACCTGTATTCGCCGGAAGAATGGTTGCAGGCGGAGTGGGACGACTGGGTCGAAGATAAACGACCGGCTGATGAGTATGAAGCCCGTCCTTCCATGGTCTCACCGGTCACCGGGAAAGTGGTACCGCTGACCGGAATGTTTGGCGTATCGAAAGCAATGAAAAGCTACTGCGCTGACGCTGTGCGATGCGACTTTGGTGTTCTGACCGGCGACAATATCTACCCGTCGGGCGCAACACTCGGTGCCGATGGATTTGACGACGCACAACGGTTCAAAGATATCCTGCAAGATCCGTTCGGCAATATCGGTAATGTAGAAGCAGGATTTTTGACCTATGTGACGATGGGCAATCATGATTGGGAAACGTCGCGTGCAGGCGGTTTCGCACAAATCGAATACCTTGAAAATGCGCCGGGTTTTTACATGGATGGCCCGTACTACACGATCAAACCGCCAGCGGCCAAAGGTGCAGTAGAACTGTTTATCGTCGATACCAGCATGATTCTTGCCGACTCCGAGGTGCGTGAAGATACACTCAATGACGATGGTTCGGAGGGTTCGCTGGGTGACATTGAGGAACCCGATTATTTCGTACAACCGCTGACCGCAGCAGAAAAGCAGCAACCTCAGTGGCTCGAAAACGCTTTGAGGAATTCGACCGCCAAATGGAAATTGGTCGTTGCCCACCATCCGATCTGGTCGTCGTCCGGCAGCAAGTTCGAACAAGCCCGCGTTCTACGCGAAAAAATTATGCCTGCACTCTGCAAGTATGCCGATGCCTATATTGTCGGTCATGAGCATACGCTTGAGGTTCATACAGACAATTGCGCGACAGTGTTGGGCAAGCCGGCCGACAAACCGTTGGTACAGATCCTGTCCGGCGCCGGCGCGAAACAACGTCCGCTGCACAGCAGTTTCATGTGGCACCAGGAGCGCAAGTATCCGCAGCACAAGACTTTATTTGCCGAAGGCATGCTGTGGGGATTTGCTTTCATGCAAATCGACGGTGACTCGGCGACGGTCGACCTGTTGTCAATTCCCGACGATGCGAGCCCGGAAATTACCAAGATCTTCAGTTACACGTTTGCACGCCGTTCGGGTAGTAGCGACGCAAACTAATGATTGCAGGGCTGTCGTTTCTTGCGTTCACCGGGACGGTAGGCCTTGTTGCATGGTGGGTTACGCGCAACGACCGCATGAACACCGCCGAGGCTTATTTCCTGGCGGGGCGAAGCCTGACTGCGTGGGTCATCGCCGGTTCGCTTATGCTGACCAACCTGTCGACAGAGCATCTGATTGGCCTCAACGGCGATGCTTTCAACCACAGCATTGCGGTGATGGCCTGGGAAACGACCGCAGCGCTCGCAATGGTTCTGGCTGCATTTTATTTTATTCCGAAATACCTGCGCATCGGTCTTTCGACCATTCCCGACTTTCTCGCCAGGCGGTTTGACAGCCGCACCCGCCTGGTTGCAACACTGCTGTTCCTGTTTTCGTATTCGATTGCGATATTGCCTGTCGTACTGTTGTTCGGCGCCGCCGGTCTTGAAAGCCTGTTTGATGTCTCGAGCGTATTCGGCATTACCGAAGGCCAGGCGAACTGGCTCATGGTTGCCGGAATCGGCGCGCTCGGCTCACTGTACGCAATTGCCGGCGGGCTCAAGCCCGTCGCTGTGTCTGACACGATAAACGGGATCGGCTTTCTGCTTGCCAGCCTGTTGATTCCATTTCTTGCGCTCTTGGTCGTTGGCAATGGCGACATATTCGCCGGTTTGCAGACCGTCTATACCGAAGAGCGCCCTAAATTCGATATCACCGGCGACGAACCCGGCTCGTTTCTCCCGTTCGGTGTGCTTTTTACCGGCATGATAGTGAACCAGGTATTTTTCTGGTGCACCAACCAATCCATCATGCAACGCGCGTTGGGCGCGAAGAATCTAAAGGAAGCACAAAAAGGGGTACTGATTGCGGCTGTTTTCAAACTGATCGCGCCAATAGCAATTGTCCTGCCTGGCGTCATCGCATTTCATATGTTTAAGAACGAGCTTGGGCCCGACCAATATCTGCAGGCCTACCCAACACTCGTCAAGACCGTCCTGCCGGCACCGCTAACCGGCTTTTTCGCCGCAGTCATGGTCGGTGCTGTGCTCAGTACCTTCAATAGTGTGCTTAACAGCGCTGCGACGCTGTTCAACCAGGGCGTTTTCAAGCCGCTATTCAGTCCGAATGCGACGGATCGTATGCAGGTCCGGACCGGTCGAATTTGCAGCACTGTTCTCGCCGTATCGGCAATTCTGATTGCGCCCGGCATTGATACCAGTGGCAGTCTCTACATTTACCTGCAACAGATTAACGCAACATTTTTTGGTCCGATGCTGGCAGTCATCCTGGCCGGGCTAATGACGCGACGAGCGACAGCAAACGCAGCACTCACCGGCCTGATCGCGGGCCCGATTATTTTCTACTGCATTAATTTCGTGATCAACGCAGAATTCCAGAGCTTGCTCGCGAGCCTCTTTGGCATCGATGCGAAAGTTCATTTCCTGCACTTGCTTGCCTGCGTATTTATCGTCACCAGCCTGCTGATCTGGCTCGTCAGCGTACTGCAACCAGCGACATACACATTGCAACCGAGGACGCCTGCGCCGGTCGATATGACTCCGTGGCGCTACGCGCCTGCCATGGCGGTCGCGATTGTTATAACGACATTTGCAGTCTATATCCTGTTGTCACAATGAGCTGCGGCGTTCCGCCCGACGAACACTCAGACGAATCCGCGCGAACTCTTGATCAGGTCGTAGGCTGCATTGAGTTCTCGTGAGCGTTCCTCGGCAACGGCCCGCATACTCTCCGGCAGTCCGCGTGCCGCCAGTTTGTCCGGATGATTCTTGCTGATCAGGCGACGATAGGCGCGCTTGATGTCGGCCGGAGCGGCGTCCGGCGAGACACCAAGTGCTGCATAAGCATCGGTCAGTCGATCTTGAGTCGGTTTGCCGCCCGTGCCGCCCGGGCGGCTGCCGGATGTCGCCCGCAACAAGGCCTCCAGCTGCGCCACGTCTCGCTCGCTGAGTCCAAGTCGGCGCGCAATTCGCACCAGCATGGCATGTTCAGCAGGATGGACCTTGCCGTCGGCTGCAACCGCCATAACCTGCAATTGCAGGAATAATTGCACCAGTGGTGCGCGGCCACGGCTGATCTGTAAAAACCGATCGACCGCTGCGTCAAGATCGAACCGCGCCTGCTTGCCGTTTGCGAACGCTGACTTCGCCTCGTCACGCTGCGCGTCACTCAAATGCAGCAACGAGAATATGTGCTCGACTGTATTGATCTCGTCGCGCGTTACAACGCTGTCTGCCTTGCAGACTGCGCCCATAACGGAAAATATGGATTCGACCAGGTCTGTTTGCGCGACACGAAGTTCGCCCACTACATGGCGCCGCAGCGCGTTGCCCGCGACATACGCGATGAACGCGCCTGCCAGGGCCCCGAGTGGGCCGCCGGCGACTAACCCGACAAGGGCGCCGATTGCGATAAATGTCATAGTGAGTTCTGTTGTCCCAGGATTCGGCAAGTCGTTGGCACGAAAAAAATTCGCTGCTTGCTTGCAAGATCACAGTTTGCAGTGCATCTGATCGGGTGAAACTAAATGCTCGCGATGAACTTGTCTAGCCCGCTTGCAATCATGCCGGAATACTCCGGTTGCGCAATTGTTTTCCGGACTTCTTCAGGAGTACAACTGACCAACGGTATGCGTATTGATATTTCGGGCACCGTTTTTTTTGACAGCGTTCCGAGGACGTCGAGCAACGCGTCGAGGGCAATATCGCCACGATGCGATGCATGTACCACCAGAATTGGCTTGTCAACGACCTCAAAGCGGGAGGTCAGCCAGTCAAACAGGTTCTTGAGGCCGCCCGGTATTCCGTGCACGTACTCGGGACTGGAGACGATCAGACCATCCGCGTCACTCACTTGCGTTGCCAGCCGCTCGACGACTGCTGGAGTGTTACTTCCCTCCAGATCCGGATTGAATATCGGAAGGTCCGCGAGCTCGTCATAGCGGTTTATTTGACAACCGTCCGGCATGAATCCTTGCAGCGCATTGAGCAGCCCTGCATTCGTCGATGCGGACCGTAAGCTGCCGGAGATAGCGAGAAATTGCATTTGAATTCAATAATGTCGAATGGGGCAAGCGAATCCTATCGTAGCCCGACATGTCCCTGACCAAAAACGAATACGAATAAGAATCATTGTCATTTGCATTCTGGTTCGTTAAGCTACGCCGCTACCCTGCAATACCTATATCTCTCAAGGATAAACAGCAATGAAATTCCAGTACTCCGCCGTGCTGATGCTGGCTCTGCTCTCGATTTCCGGTGTATCAGCGGCACAGCAGCAGCCTTCGATGCAGGATCTGTGGCAGCTCGTGCAACAACAGCAGTCCCAGATCGAAGCGCTACAGGCCGAAATCAGCGCGATGAAGCAACAGACACAAGCCACCGATGACAAAGTCGCTGCAACTGACGCCAAGGTTGAGGCGACCGGTGATTATGTTGAATCACTGGTGGTCGATTCGAGCGTCAACAAAACACATATCGGCGGTTACGGTGAACTGCACTACAACAACGTGTCATCTGCAGCCGGCGACAGCGACGCGATTGACTTCCACCGCTTTGTGCTGTTTTTCGGCCACGAATTCACCGACCGAATCCGCTTTTTCTCTGAGTTTGAACTGGAACATTCACTCGCCGGTGGCGGTGCCCCGGGCGAAGTTGAACTTGAGCAGGCTTATGCGGAATTTCTGTTAACGGATAACAGTGCGTTGCGTGCCGGCCTGTTCCTGGTGCCAATTGGCATACTTAACGAGACGCACGAGCCGCCGACCTTCTACGGCGTTGAACGCAACGATGTTGAGAACATCATTTTGCCGTCGACCTGGTGGGAAGCTGGCGCCGCATTCACTGGCCGGACGAACAGCGGGTTTAGCTGGGATGTCGCACTGCACTCCGGCCTCGCCATGCCAACCAGTGGTGGCAGCGCGTACCGGGTCCGCAGTGGCCGGCAAAAAGTCGCGGAAGCAATCGCCAGCGATCCGGCTTATACGCTGCGCGCAAAGTACACGGGTATTCCCGGCCTCGAACTGGCTGCGAGCTACCAGTACCAGTCTGATCCGAGCCAGGTTGCGGGCGATGGCCTGGATAGCGGCCAGTTGTTCACAACCCACGCGGCCTATCAACACGGTGGTTTCGGCCTGCGCGCACTTTTCGCACAGTGGCGCTTCGATGGCGCTGGCGTTGAAGCGGCAGGCGCTGACCGCCAGGACGGCTGGTACATCGAACCGAGTTATCGCATCAATGAAAAGTGGGGAACCTATGTGCGCTACCAGGACCTGGACGGTGCGCGCGACCAGGACCAGTTCACCCAGAATGAATTCGGCTTCAATTTCTGGCCCACCGAAGGTGTCGTCTTCAAAATGGATTTCCGCGATCGAAACTATTCACTTCCCGGGCTCGCGGGCAGTGATTTTGAAGCTATCGACCTCGGCTTCGGCTACAACTTCTGATCACTGGAGCTGACGTTTGCGATTATTGCTGTCATGTCTGATGCTGTTCACCGTCGCGCCGCTTGGCGCGGCCGTGTCCAGCGAGGCGGGTCAGTACGCGACGTCGAGTGACTATGTTCGCAGCGCGTATCCCGACGGGGCGCCCGATGTCAGCACTATCTGGGTAACCGGCGAACTCCGCGAAAAAATTGAAGCCACGCTGGGTCACAAGTTTGCCGAACTTCGCCTCCGCTACTGGTTTGACGGTAACACCAGCGTCTGGATCCTGAACGAAATTGGCAAGGAATTGCCGATTACAATTGGCGTAAGCGTCACCGACGATGCCATCCGGAATGTTCAGGTGCTGGAGTTTCGCGAAAGTCGCGGATGGGAGGTTCGCTATCCGTTTTTTACGGACCAGTTCAATGATGTCAGGCTGGACAATCGCGGTGAACTCGACCGCAAGATCGACGGCATAACCGGAGCGACGCTGTCCGTTCGCGCGGTAACTCGAATAGCGAATATCGCATTACTTCTGCATGATCAGATCAAGAAAAAGAACTAATCGCCGTCCCAGAGCCTGGTTGCGCCGTGTGCACCGCTGGCTGGGGATTGTGTCGCTGTTTTTCATACTCGTTCTGGCAACGACGGGGATTGCGCTCAACCACAGCGAAGAGTGGCGACTTGATCAGCGCACTGTAAACGCGACCTGGCTGCTGCATGCCTACGGCGTCAGTGCACCGCCACCCGGCCCGAGCTTTGCCGCCGATGGCCATCGCGCCACTTTGCTGGGTCAGCGCCTCTATCTCGATGGCGTGGAAATCGCGCAGGACATTGACTCGCTGACGGGCATCGTTGCCCTGCCAACTTTCGTGCTGCTTGCAACCGACAATGCCGGCATTGTCGTGACGCGCGACGGGCAATACGTAGAGACAATCGAACTGGTGCCAGCACCCGAAACAGTTACCCGACTGGGCCGAGTTGGGGAACGCCCCATCCTGCAAAGCACGCTCGCCTACTACAGTGGCGATTCGGAACTGACGCATTTCAAACCAGCATCACCCAATGCGCGGGATGCGGCCGTCTGGGTTGATCAGTCACTTCCAAGCAAACAGGAACTGCAGCAACTGGTACGGCTTTACCGCGGTAAGGGCGTGTCGATTGAGCGTGTGCTGGCCGACTTGCACAGCGGCCGTATCCTGGGTGTGTCCGGTACGCTGCTCACAGACGTAATCGCGGCCATCCTGATCCTGCTGAGCCTGACCGGGCTGGCGGTCTGGCTGCTGCCAAAATCGAGGCAAAACCGAAACAACAACGGCAAGCGGCAATAGGTGCCGCCGCACACGTCACGCTGCAGTTTTTCTTCGGATTCGATGATAGATTACGCAACCTGGATGCAATCAAAGGTTCTGCCAGGAAATCTTTCATGGACGACATACTCTACGATCCTTCCGAGACTCAACGTCGGGAATCGCTACTGGGCCGGTTTTTAACGACGATAAATTCTCGTCATGATTTGAAACTGGCGGATTATGCAGGCCTGCACCGCTGGTCGGTTGATGCGATCGATTCGTTCTGGTCCGAGGTTTGGGAGCAATGCGGCGTCCTGGGTGAACGCGGTGAGTGCCCGATCATCGACGGCGATGATATGTTCCGCGCCCGTTTTTTCCCCGATGCAAACTTAAACTTCGCAGAAAACCTCATGCGCCGTCGCGGTAACGACGATGCAATGGTTTTCTGGTGTGAGGACCGCCTGCAATCACGTATCAGCTGGGACGAGCTGCATGCGAAGGTGTCGCGCCTGGCCCAGGCCTTGCGCCAGGCCGGTGTCGAACGCGGCGACCGTGTCGCGGCCATGCTGCCAAATACACCTGACGCTGTCGTTGCGATGTTGGCAACCGCCTCCATCGGCGCGACCTGGTCTTCGTGCTCACCCGATTTCGGCCGTGGTGCTGTGCTGGACCGATTCGGTCAAATTAAACCGAAAGTTCTCATCGCCTGCGACGGCTATTTCTATGCCGGCAAAGAAATTGATGTGCTCCCGAAACTCGGCGCCATTGCCAGCGAGCTCGCGTCCGTCCAGCAAGTCCTGATCATCCCGTTTCTGCGCACAGCACTGGGCACGGCAGCATCGACGGGTGATATTCCTCGTGCTGTGCTGTTCGACGACTTTATTGCCGACTTCGAAGAACGGGAAATCGAGTTCGAACGCGTACCCTTTCAGCACCCGCTGTATATCCTCTTCTCCAGCGGCACGACCGGCGTACCGAAATGCATCGTCCATTCTGTCGGCGGCACCTTGCTGCAACACCTGAAAGAACATCAGCTGCACAGCGACGTTCGGCCCGGCGATCGAGTCTTCTACTTCACAACCTGTACCTGGATGATGTGGAACTGGCTGGTGTCTGCACTCGCATCTGAGGCGACAATTCTTCTGTACGACGGGTCGCCATTTCATCCGGGCGGAGAAATCCTGTTTGATTTCGCAGACGCTGAGCGGATGACTCACTTCGGTACATCGGCGAAGTTCATCGATGCGTTAAAAAAGCAGGATATTAAGCCGATGCAGACCCATGACCTGTCCAGTGTGCGCTTGATGGCCTCGACGGGTTCGCCGCTGGTTGCTGAAAGTTTTGATTTTGTCTATCAACACATCAAGCAAGATATGTACCTTGCGTCGATTGCCGGCGGCACCGATATCGTGTCCTGTTTTGTCCTTGGTAATCCACTCACTGCGGTGCGTCGGGGTGAAATTCCGGGACCGGGTCTGGGTATGGCCGTCGAAATATGGGATGACGAGGGTCAGCCCGTTGTCGCAACGAAAGGCGAACTGGTCTGTACACGGCCATTTCCGTCGATGCCGATTGGATTCTGGGGTGACGAGGATGGCAGGAAATATCATGCCGCCTATTTCGAAAAATTTTCGGGCATATGGGCACACGGAGACTTCGCCGAACTGACCAGCAACGGCGGCTTTATTATTCACGGTCGTAGCGACGCGACGTTGAATCCCGGCGGCGTGCGCATCGGGACAGCCGAAATATATCGGCAGGTCGAACAGGTTGACACAGTGCTTGAAAGTATCGCGATCGGCCAGTCCTGGGACGACGACGTGCGGGTTGTGTTGTTCGTAGTCCTGCGTGACGACGTGAAATTGACGCCCGGCCTTGTCGATGAATTGCGTGTTCGTATTCGAAATGGGGCGAGCCCCCGCCACGTGCCTGCAAAAATAGTTCAGATTGCCGATATTCCGCGTACAAAATCAGGCAAGATATCGGAACTCGCGGTACGCGAAATTGTTGAGGGTCGCGAGGTCAAGAATAAAGGCGCACTGGCCAATCCGGAAGCGCTCGACCTTTACCGCAACCTGCCTGACCTACAAGACTAAAGGGATAGACGTGGAACTAGCGAACAAAGTTATTGCCATCACCGGCGCAGGCCGAGGCCTCGGCGCGGCCATCGGCGCGCGTCTCGCGAAAAGCGGGACAAGGCTCGCACTGATCGATCTCGACGACGCTGCACTGGCGGAAACCGCGGAAACCTGCCGCGATGCCGGTGCCAGCGACGTAGATACATACATCGCCAATGTTAGCGACGAAACACAAGTCGAGCAGCTGTTTGCAGAAATTGGATCAAGATTCACGGCACTGCATGGTCTGGTCAATAACGCGGGTATCACTCGGGACGCGCTGACGCTTAAGTACAAAGACGGTGAACTGCAGAGCAAGATGTCGTTGCAGCAATGGCAGCAGGTTATTGATGTCAACCTTACGGGCAGTTTTCTCTGTGGACGCGAAGCCGCAGCGCAGATGATTCAACTGGACTGTGCCGGATGCATCATCAACATCTCTTCGATCTCAAGGCACGGTAACATGGGCCAGGCGAATTATTCGGCGTCGAAAGCGGGCGTTGAAGCAATGGCAGTGGTCTGGGCAAAAGAATTCGCGCGCTATGGCCTGCGCGCAGCGTCTATCGCGCCTGGATTTATTGCAACCGAAATGGTCATGGCGATGAAACCGGAAGCACGAGAGAAACTTGCCGCGGCTATTCCCGCGCGGCGCATGGGTGATCCGGAAGAGATCGCGAGTACAGTGGAGTTTATCCTGCAGAACGATTATATCAGCGGCCGCTGTTTCGAGATTGATGGCGGGCTGCGCCTGTAGCTGTGATAGCAAAGAGTACGCCGTGTGATGATTTATGGTGCAATGACACTCTTGATCCACTTGATATGGTCAGACACTCGCTCGTAATTCTCGGTAACGCCGAAAACACCCGGTGCGATAACGTCTTCCTGAAACGAGCTAACGCCTGCCAGAAAGCGCTTACCACCTACTTCGATAAACGCGGGGCCACCACTATCCCCAGGACCACTTACAGCTTCCAGTGGCAGTGATCGAATCGAACCGGGTTCGTCAAAATGAAATCGAAGACGCGGCGTCACTGCGTCCACCTGATTTTCGCCGCGACGGAAGCGGCCATCGCGGACAAGGTCTTCGGTCCGCCCGTCTCCCGTTCGACCCCAACCAAATAGCGTGACGACGGCGTCTAGTTCATCTCGACCCTCATAAACAGATGCCACGGGAACGCCTGAGACAGGCTGGGCCAGACGAAGCAAAGCGATATCAATTACATCTGAACCACCCAATGCCTCGTCATCCCAGCTGGGATGAATAATTACTTCAGCGATACTGTTGGGCTCGCCGGCGATCGTTAAACGTACATCATCCGAATCCTGATCAATGTACTGGCCCACGTGTGCGGCCGTTAGAATCCACTGCTCATCTATCAAGGTCCCTACGGCTCGCCCGCCAAGTAACGCAACAACCTCGGGGTAGTTACTCGGTTCTGCGAGAATTGCTTCAATCGGTGCGTCGCCGCGCACGACGATTGCTGCGGCTTGACCCGACAGGATTAGGCCAATGCCGCTTATTGCGAGGAGCCCGATGAGAGTCGGCTTCATAACTGGTTCTCCGGATAGTCTTTCTCAATGATGCATCAAGACCCGGAGGGGTTGCAGAAAAGCTGGCCGCCGCGACTGTTAACGGCAAGAGCCGACGATTCCGCGGAAATTTACTTTCCAGCTTGAGCAATAACCCTCCTGCGGGAGTAATACCGAAATCTACTAATCCAATTCCTCGGGATCGTGCATCGCTAAAAACTCATCTGGAAGCAATGCGTCCGGCAATGCCAAGATGTAAACAACCCGGTCTTTGACAGAACCTTCCGCATGCAGCGTTCGGGCGGGAACGACAACCTTGTCGCCAGCCGTCACTGGCGTCCTTCTGCCGCTTTCCGCATCGAGAAAGTCTGTTTCACCCTCAATGATATAAGCGTGAACCTCGTCCGCGTGCCAGTGCAAATGCAGCCCGTCCGACGGCCCTGATACGAACGTGGTCGGCCACGTGCCATTGGACTTGACGTCATCTAGCACCTCGTTTCGACTAGTGAAGAACTGCCTATAGAACTCAATCGCCATTTTCGGTCACCTTAAGTTGTTGACTTCGCTATTACTGCAAGATGCTAAATTCTATTCTCGATACTAGACATGGCCCGTAATGAGGAAAAGCCCCGTATACTCACGAGTTTCGTGCATAAGGTGCATCAATGGAAATTGATTCCGTCAGAGTATTCGTCGATGTTATGAAGCAAGGGAGCTTTGCCGCGGTTGCTCGGCAGCGTCAGGCTGATCCGTCTTCGATTTCGCGCTCTATAGCCAGTCTGGAAGCCGAGCTCGGGTTCCGGCTTTTCCAACGCACGACCCGACGACTTTCCCCGACCGAGGCGGCAGATGAATACTTCACTCGTGTCGAGGGGCTGATTAGCGAGTTCGACCTTGCCAGCGAAGCTGCCTTGGATCTTGTCAGTTTACCTACGGGCACGCTCCGTGTGACGGCATGTACGTCCTTCGGACAGCGGGTATTGGCACCTATTCTACCAGAGCTACGGTCGCGCTATCCCGATCTCACCATTGACCTTCAACTAGTAGACCACGCAATCGACATAGTTGAAGAGAAGATTGATCTCGCGGTGCGTTTTGGGAATAAACCTGAAGGTAACTTTATTGTTAGTCGGTTGGTTCCGCGACACTTCCGCGTATGCGCTAGTCCAGCATACATTGAACAGCATGGGAGACCGGAAGGCCCACGTGAGCTTGACGGGCGGGACTGCCTGCTATTCTCTTTTCCAGGGTACCGTAGTGCTTGGAAATTCCGTCGCACAGGAGAGGCAGAGTTCTCAGTCTCTGTCGCAGGCCACCTGCTCCTGTCTCATGGTGTAACAATGACAAAGTGCACAGTCGCTGGTCTTGGTCCTGCTCTGCTACCAGACTGGTTGTGCTCAAGAGAAATAGCAGCCGAAGAGCTCATTGATCTCTTTCCAGACTACGAATGTACCGCCACAGACTTCGATACCTCAGCGTGGCTTGTCTATCCAAGCCGGTCCTATGTGCCGGTCAAGCTCCGAGTATTTATAGACTTCCTGCGAGAGAAAGTCGAAGGGCCAGCGTGAGCAAAAAGCCTAGAGCTTCCGATCTAAATTCGGCTTTGCAGACAGGCCACTCCTGGCCGTTATCTGCCCTATTTCGTAACGCTACTCGTGCTTTAAGAGCGGACTGCTAGCGCATTGCGCCATCGGCTATCCATTGACGAATCACATCGATGTCGGATTGCGGCAACGCGTTGCCATCTGGCGGCATCTGCGAGCCTGTGATTCCCGGCGTGGCCTCAAGCTTACGTATCAGGTAGCTGTTGTCCGGATCATTTTCTGCCACCAGCATGACATTCGATTGACCATTCTGATTGCTGAATTGCCCCACCAGATCGATGTAGCTGGTGTCGGCATCCGCCAGCGACAGGCCAGCCGCCTGTGCGCCCGCACTGTGACACGATGATGTCGCACAGGTCGGTGTAAAGACTGCAGCCTGTATCTCATTCAGCGTCGGTCCTATGACGACCGGTACTGCAAGTGTAAATTGCGCCACGAAGTCACCCCCCGCTACCGCATTTCCCGACGGAAATGTACCGGAAAACTCGCCATCGAGCGCATTCGCATCGAGATCCATAATGATGGACGCACCGGTACCGAGCAGGCTGATACGATAAAGGTCATCGGCAAGCGTCGTACCGGTCAGGTCAAATACGGCGCTTTGCGGGTTTGCCCCGGGAACCGAAATACTGGTGGCCGCAATGGCTATGTCATCACCATCACCGAAAGTACCGTTGCTACTGCCTTCCAGTACGAAAGTATTCAAATTGACGGTCGATGCATCCAGCTCGCGATCAAAACCCGCAACGATCTGAGACGGTGATGTTGTCTGCGTACTACCTGGCGCTACTGACAGCGACGTCACGCGAATCGGCGCATTGGCCGGTTGCCGATCATCAACGGCACCTGCACTGATCCACTGCCGAATCACATCAATATCCGCCTGCGCCATTGCGCTGCCCGGCGGCATCTGATCACCGGTAGCCGCAGTGCCCTCGAGTTTCTGAATGAGGTAGCTGTTGTTGGGATCTGTCGGGCTTACTCGCTGCGTGCCGGCAGCCTGTGTGCTGGCAACACCGACCAGCATCGTATAGCTGTTTGCCGCTTCAAGATTAAGACTTGCTGCAGGGCTCGCTCCGGCATGACAGCCCGAAGTTGCACAATCCGGCGTCAGCACACTCGCCTGGATTTCCGAGAAATTTGCGCCGAAACTACCGCTCGGTGGAGGCGGCGTCGTCGGTGGAGGTGTTGTACCACCGACGTTAAGCGAAGCTATCGCCTTGTCGTAGGAAGTCTCGTAGCAGCCCCCGAGTGTCAAAACAAGCAGCGACAGTGGCAGCAAGAGCTGCACGGCTCGCTCGCTGAATTCAGGTCGTTTTTTCATGACACTCGCCGTTCAATGGCTGACACTCGATGATAGCGAGCACGGCCAGCAATAATGTGACGCCTATCGCATTACGGCTGTCTGTGTTTACCGACAACATTGCGAGCCACAATTCGCCACACTCGGGCCCCATCTTCGCCCTATTCCTGCGCTCTACTCTGATGCTGTCGGCTCACACCAGGGAAAGCTCATGCGCATTCGCTTCAAGCTCGCCGCAATCGCGGTGTTGGTCCTCTTGCTAACCGTTCCGCTGTTGCTCATCGTCAGCAAGATTTACGAGCGCGATAACTATTCAGATCAGGCGCGACAAGACATCGCCAGGAGCTGGACCGGTGCACAAAAACTTCTCGGGCCGATTCTTGTGGTTCCATACACGCGTGCCTATGAAAAACGGGAATTCGACGATCAGTTGAAGCGACATGTCACTAATCAATATCGCGTCGATGAACAGCTGTTTCTGCTCCCTGAGTCGCTCGAGACTAATGTCGAACTGAATACGGAAATTCGCTATCGGGGAATTTACGAAGTCCCGGTTTACAGCAGTAGCATTCAATTAGCGGGGCGGTTTTCTGCACGTCGGGCGACAGAGCTTGACCAACGCCCTGATGTCGTTGACGTCGGGAAGCCATTTCTAAGTATTGTTGTAAATGACATGCGCGGCATCGCCGAGCCGCCGATTCTGGGCTGGAGTGCCGGCGAGGTTCGTTTTCTGCCAGGCAGCAACCTCGATTTTCAGTCAAATGGTATTCACGCGCCACTGGAGCACCTCGACAAGGCCGCTGGCAGCACGTATCGATTCAAGGTTTCGCTCGCATTGCGCGGCATGTCATCGTTTCGATTTGCACCGATCGGCGATGCGAACAGGACATCGATAAAGTCAGGCTGGCCGCATCCAGGCTTTGAAGGTCTCTATCTTCCAAGCCAGCGTGAGATTAGCAGCGACGGCTTCACCGCGTATTGGCAGACCTCGGCATTTGCCACCAACATGAATCGAAAAGCGAATAAGTGTGCGGTTGGTGATTGCGCGGAATTCATCAACAGTTATTCTGGTGTTCAACTGGTCGACCCCGTCGATGTTTACCTGCAGGCGCAACGTGCGACAAAGTACGCCATACTTTTTATCGGTCTTACATTTACCGCGTTCTTTCTCTTCGAGATACTCAAAAATCTCGCCATACATCCAATCCAGTATGGTCTGGTCGGGCTTGCATTGACTGTCTTCTACCTGTTGCTGATTTCGCTCGCTGAACACATTCGTTTCGCAAGCGCGTATGCAATTGCAACAATATCGTGCAGTGGCCTGCTAGCGTATTACATTAGTTATGTCCTTGGCAGCGTTCGACGCGGCCTGACATTTGGTATGGCCATTGCCGGCCTGTATGGGGTGTTGTACGTCATCATTCAGGAAGAGGATTTCGCGTTCTCAATGGGCGCTGGCCTGGTATTTTTCGCATTGTCCGGAGTGATGTATTTGACGCGAAAAGTTGACTGGTTTCAGATTGGCAAGACGAATTTCAGTCAAAAGGAAAAGTAAATGCAACTGCAGGGAAACGAAGCCAATTAGTCTTGCAACATCACTTCTTTAACGACGAAGTTTGCAAATCGTACATTTTCTTCGTCCGGCCGGAGATTGTCGAGATCAAGAATAGACCGGTAGATGCCCCACTTCGGGCGTACAAAGTGGGCAGGATCTTCTCCACGCCAGAGGTCAAGGCCGCTCTCGTCGATATCGAAAATGACTTCGCCATCGCGCACGCGGGTTGCAATGAGTCTGAGGTTGGCCGATTCCGCGAATGTCGCCCGACAATAGACCTCGATCCATTCACCGGTTACCCGACTCCAGTCCTGGCGCTGCAGAATCGTGGTATCTCGTAGGGGACTGTAGCGAACTTCAATACCATCTTCGCCGATGCGCTCTGCGCCTGAAATTGTCAGAATTGGTTGGCTATCGTCACCACCAACTGCCTTCAGTTGGAAAAAGTGCGAGAAACGCGTCGATACTTCCATTTCGTTATTGATCCGAAACTTCCACGTGTAAATAAACGTCTCGTTTTCAAAGCCTTTGACTGCCTCTTCGGAGCTGTTGTACGTCTTGATCTCATTGCGCTGGCGATCTGTGATATCGAGCCTGTCGCGATCAATATCGTCATCGCGGTGAATAGTGAAAACGAAATGATTACCGATATCGACATCGAATGCTTCGTAGATGTGCTCGATGCCCGGGTGGTTGACGACATAAAGATCCGGCGCTTCAATCGGATTGGGCCCGCCAAATGCCCGAATGAGGTCGTAGGCACTCAGTCCGGTCTGGTCACCATCGGCATCCAGCGTACGGGTAGTCAGTTCCGTGTAACTCGCGTCATCGACTGGCGCGGTGCCGCCAGTTGGCGGCGCCGGCGGGATGTTTACTGTTGCGCCACCGGACCCGCCCGAGCCACAGCCGGTCGAACACAGCATTAAGCACGCTAACGCAAGAAAAAAACCGACGCTGTTGATATTGCCAGGACGCAATTTAAACCCCCCGAGGTGTTCGCGCCGTAAGCGCCACAGGCTCGCACCCGCAATCAGGGGTGTCAACCAATCCTTATGACTGCTCGCCTAATATTGGTCCGACCAAACACATGGCGACCGAGATTGTTTGAGCGGAATCCTGGGGCATACAGGACCTGATTTCGACTCGCTGTCATACAACAGTCGACGATTTCTTATTTTTTTCAATCACTTACCTTTATAGGGAGTTCGCCACCTCAAAAAATTGGTGTTAATATTTGAGAAAATTGGTATACATGAATGCTGTCGATAGTTCATGTAGATTGCCGTGCCGAAAAGGAATGTGAAATCCAGACCCCTTTCCCATGAGATTGCCGAAATGCTGGCGCAGCAAATAGACGCCGGCAAGTACCCACAGGGCAGTCGCTTGCCGGCGGAACGCGAACTCGCTGAACAATACGGCGTGAGCCGCGTAACGATTCGCGAAGCCGAAATCGCATTGCAGGCGCTGGGCAGAATTAGAATCAAGACCGGTTCCGGCGTATACGTTGAGCAGGCCGTACCCGACCACGAATATACTTTTCCGGAAATCAGCGCATTTGAATTAACAGAGGCACGGGCCTTATTCGAATCCGAAGCGGCGGCGCTGGCGGCCGAACAAGTGAGCGACGAGACGCTTGGTCTATTGCAGCGGCATGTCGATACCATGTCGGCGCCGTCGGTAAACGAAGCGGCGCGCGACGCGGCCGATCAGGATTTTCACCGCACCATCGCTGCAGCGTCCAACAATGCTGCCATTTTGTTTGTCATAGAAAGCCTTTGGAAAATGCGCGACGAAATTGCGCCGGTCAAAGCGGTGTATGACTCTATTTGCAGCGACGATCAGATTGCCGTCGGCCGTGAACACGACAGTATCCTGAGCGCATTGCGTACGCGTGACCCCGATGCGGCCAGGAGTGCTATGCGTGAGCATTTTCGCCGGTTGCTCGAATCCATGCTTGACCTGACACACCGGCAAGCGATGGAAGATTTGCGCAGGCAGGCGGATGAAAGTCGCAACCGCTATCTCAACAGCGCCAAACTGTAAAACGGAACGCAGCGACTAGAGTGATAAGCCGCAGGTCTCGAACGCCTCGCGGATAGCCCCCTTCTCGGCATCACTCAACTCGAGCATTGGCGGCCGAACTCGCCCACCAACCTGACCCAGTAACTCCTGCCAGTACTTGCCGAAGGCCTGCGGCTTGTCCGCCGGCTTTGATCGCCGTATGGCATCGCGCACCGGGTCCAGGCTGTTGCGCACACGCCGTGCCTCGTCGAACTTGCCCGCGAATGCCAGTTGTGTGTACTCATGCATCCGTTTGTCATTTTGCGTTTGCAGTTGATACGGCGGCGATGAGCACAAGTAGAGTCGCCAGCCCAGTTCCTCGATATTGTCGAGCCAGTCGTCTTCCAGCGAGGTCGATACCTGAATCTTGTCGCCAACCAACTGCGTCAATCGTGCGTACATCTCACGCGGCACGGAATACTTGATGGCGATAATATTTGGCAGGTCGGCGATTCGTTCGCACTCCTCGGGCTGCATCAGGTAGCCTGAATCCGGATGGCTCCACATGGCGATACCAATATCCACATGGTCGCAGATCGCCTTGTAATACTGGTACAGGACTTCGCCGCGATCGTGGATGAAACTCAGCACGGGTGCGTGTACGACGATGTAGTCAGCGCCACAATCCTGCGCGTGTTTCGACAGTTCGAGCACGGTATCGAAATTTTGATCGGATACCGACACGATAACGCCTGCCTTGCCGTCACACTCTTCTACGGCAAGTTCAAAATTGCGCTTGCGTTCAGCAAGGCTCATTGAAAAGTACTCGCCTTGCTTGCCCGCAATAAAAAGCCCCTGGATATCCAGGTCGTCAATCCAGTGACGAATATTGGCGCGCAGGCCTGACTCGTTTAGCGTCAGGTCGTCGCTGAATGGGTTCAGCGCAGCCGCCCAGATTCCGCGCATGTTTGCACGCGCATAGGCTTTTGCATCGAGTTTTGAATATTTAATAGTGTTGGCCCCTGTAAAGATGATCTCTGCATTCGCACCGGTCGAGTATACTGTGTTGCTGCGCGCGAGCAGCCTGCAGCGACGATTGCAATAATGCCAACAAGGGAGCCTGTATGAAACTCGGAATTATTGGCACCGGGGCCATTGGTTCGTATGTTCGGGACAAGGCGATAGAGCGCGGGCATACCGTCGCGGCACTTTTACTGAAGCCGGAACGCCTGCAGAACCCGGGGACACTTGCCGGCCAATTCAACTGCGTCAGCAATATTGCAGACCTCCCTGGCGATATCGACGTCATGCTCGACTGTGCAGGTCATGCCGCGCTGCAATCGCTCGGGCCGGCAATTCTGCGCAATGGCGTAGACCTGATAACCGTGTCACTCGGCGCGTTGGCAGACTCCGATATCTACGCAAGTCTTGAGCGCGCCGCGCGCGAAGGAGACGCGTGCCTGCATCTCGCCAGCGGTGCAATCGGCGCGCTGGATTGCTTGCAGGCATCGCGTGTCGGCAAACTGCAAAGTGTTACCTATGTCGGGCGAAAGCCGCCGCAAGGCTGGAAAGGGTCGCCCGCAGAACGTCGGCTTGACCTCGATAGTCTTGAGGTCGGCGCCGCAACACATTTTGAGGGGAGCGCGCGTACCGCCGCCCTCGAGTATCCCCGGAATGCCAATGTTGCGGCCGCTGTTGCACTCGCTGGAATTGGCTTCGATGATACCGAGGTCCGGCTTGTCGCTGATCCCGGCATCGACGCAAACATTCATGAAATTCGCGCCAGCGGCGAATTCGGCAGCTTCAGTTTCGAAATTCGTGGCAATGCCCTGCCCGACAATCCTCGCAGCTCAGCGCTTGCCGCCATGAGCGTCATCAGCAAGCTTGAACAGCATTCTCAACCGATTTCGTTTTAGATTTACCTGGAATCCACACTATGCACTTGAACGAACACTCGCAGTCTGTGAACCTGCACACACGATCATGAGCTGGGCATCGCGATGAGTACCTATCCCGACCTACATCTGTACATTGACGGCGAGTGGCGCAAGACGGCCAGCGACTTGCCGGTCCTTAATCCCGCCACTGAAGAGGAGATCGGCAGGCTCCCGCACGCAGAACGGCGGGACCTCGATGATGCAGTTGACTCGGCCGCCCGGGGCTTCAAAGTCTGGCGCGACGCATCGCCCGGCGAACGTGCCCGAGTTCTCGACAAGGCCGCGGCAATCATGCGTGAGCGCCAGGACGAGATAGCCGCTGCGATTACAGCCGAACACGGCAAGCCGCTTAAGCAGGCGAAGCTGGAAGTCATCCGCGGCTGTGAATTTTTCGAATGGGATGCCGGAGAAGCAACACGAACCTATGGCCGAGTCATTCCGAGCGCACCGGGCGTTCGTTATATCGTGCATCACCAACCCATCGGCATCGTGGCCGGATTCTCGCCGTGGAATTTTCCGATGAGCCAGCCGTGCCGCAAAGTCGCCGGTGCAATTGCCTCAGGCTGTTCGATCATTCTCAAAGCAGCGGAAGAGACACCTGCAGGCGCACTGCACATTGCGCGCGCATTACACGAAGCTGGCCTGCCGCCAGGGGTACTGAACCTTGTCTTCGGAACACCGGCTGATATTTCCAATCACCTGATCCGGGACAATCGCGTGCGGCTCGTCGCATTCACCGGGTCAACTGAAGTGGGCCGACACCTCACTGCATTGGCCGCACAACACATGACGCCGGTGTTGATGGAGCTGGGGGGACACGCGCCGGTCATTGTTTGCGAGGACACTGACGTTAAGGCTGCTGCAATTAGCGGTGCCGTTCGCAAAATGCGCAATGCAGGCCAGGTTTGTACCTCACCTACGCGGTTTTTTGTGCACGAAAGTATTTTCGAGGAGTACCTGGAGATTTTCGTGCGTCGCGCCGCCGAGACTGTTGTCGGAAACGGTGTTGACCCGGATGTTGAAATGGGCCCGTTGGCCAATGACCGCCGAGTCGGTGCACTGTCTGACCTCGTTGAAGACGCCCGGCAAAAAGGCGCAGAAGTCAGAACCGGTGGTTCGCGGCTGGGCAAGAAGGGCTATTTCTTCCAGCCCACCGTACTGGCCAATGTTCCCGATCACGCACGCGTAATGCAGGAAGAACCTTTTGGGCCACTGGCCATTATCAACCCAATTTCTTCACTTGACGAGGCCATCGACAAAGCGAACTCGGCACCCTACGGTCTGGCGGCCTATGGGTTCACCAATCGCGCGGACTATGTCGATCAGATGCTTGAAGGTATCGAGGCTGGCAATGTCTCCATTAACACGCTTGAAGCATCGCTGCCCGAAACCCCGTTTGGTGGTGTTAAATCAAGTGGCTACGGTCGCGAAGGCGGTACCGAAGGATTGCTTAACTACATGATCACGAAGAATCTGTCGCACAGCCTGAAGATCGTTTAGCCTGCGCCTGGCTTTGCGGGCCAAACGCCGCTGTCGCCAGCTCAAGGAGACGGTCCATCACGTACGGCTTGTCCCAGTCCTCTTCGACCCCGGGCAGTGCCATGATCTGCTCCATGATCTGTTTTTGTTCATCGCCGGTTTGCAGAGCATCGGAATACGGGATCTGTGGGGAGAATGTCACCATCGAATAAAGTGGCGTCCACAGCTCCGGGTAACGCTCACTGAATTTCGCTTCAATCTTCTTTTGCAGCTGAAAACGGGGATCACCGGACAGGTCACTCATTTCCACGAAGTTTCGTTTTGACAATTCCGCAATGGCGTCGGCATTGGGTTTTCTGGAATTCTCATAGGCCGGAAAAATCGCATCCCAATCGTGACCGAGCTCACCGATCAATTCATTTAAAGCGGCACAATCCTCGAAACCGCTGTTCATGCCCTGGCCGTAGAAAGGCACGATCGCATGAGCCGCATCACCGATCAGGCCAACCTTGCGATTAAATGACCATGGGAACACGTGGACGAGAAACAAAGGTGCCGCCGTCTTTTCCATGAACACGTCGACCGGGCGCTCCAGGTAGTCCATGGCGTCGGCAAAATTTGATTCGAAAAAGTTCTGCACCGCGGCACGCTCCCTGAGCGCTGTAAACGACGGCTCGCCTTCGTAATTCAGAAACAAGGTACAGGTGAAGCTGCCATCGGGATTGGGTAACGCGATAAGCATGAAGTCCTTGCGCGGCCAGATATGCAACGCGTTCTTTTCGATACGATGTGTACCGTCCGGATTGGCCGGAATATTCAACTCGATGTAGCTTTGTGGCATGTAGGTCTGGCTGTAGCTGAATCGTGGCAAGTCGTGTGCAAGACGGCGGACCTTCGAGTTTGCGCCGTCAGCGCCAAAAGCAAAATCCGCGTTGACCAGCAGCTCGTCGCTATCGATGCGCGAGAATTTTGTTGACGCCGTCGCAAAATCGATGTCGACGAGACGATGCTCGAAGTAGGTCGAAATATTTTCTTCAGAATCGGCAATATCCAGTAGCTGCTCGTTGATGCCGCTTCTCGATACCGACCAGATTGCATTCCCCTGTTTGCCATACGGAAGCATCGTGAGATTGCCGTTGATATCGTGTACAGCCCGGTGGTACATCGGAATCGAATGACTTCTTGCGTCAGCGCCGATGCCGATTCTATCCAGTGATGTCCAACCTCGATCCGATAAGGCAATGTTGATCGACCTGCCCTGGTAAATGCTCGTTTGCCGTGAGTCGGGTCGTCCCTCGTACAAACCCACTTTGTATCCATGTCTCGCGAGCGCTATAGCCAGCAAGGTTCCAACAGGCCCGCCACCAACGACGGTAAAATTTCGTTGTGCCATTCAGTCCTGATCCCGCGCCAACAATTCACGCATCACCGTTGCAAAATTAAATACATCTTCGAACGAGTTATAGAGCGGTACTGGTGCCATACGAATGACACACGGCTCACGAAAATCTGCAATCACGCCAGCGGCAAGCATGTCGTCAAAGAGCTTGCGTTCACGTCCTGCGACATCCATCGAAATCTGACAACCCCTCTCATCGGGGTCGCCGGGCGTAATGATGCTTATGTCTGCGTCAGGAAACTCCGACCTCAATAAGCCGATTGTGTATTCAAGATACCCCGTCAGCTTCAGGCTCTTGTCCCGCAACGCCTGCATGCCGACTTCTGCGAACATCTCAAGTGAGGCTTTCATCGCGGCCATGCCAAGAATCGGTACATTGCTGAGCTGCCAGCCTTCGGCGCCGGCCATCGGCTGGAAGCCGCTCTTCATCTGAAATCGCGTGGACTTGTCGTGCCCCCACCAGCCGCCAAATCGCGGCAGGTCGAAACGCTTGCCGTGACGCTCGTGCACAAATATACCGCCAACGTTTCCGGGACTCGAGTTCAGATACTTGTACGAACACCATGCCGCGAAGTCGATGTCCCAATCGTGCAATGCCAAGGGCACGTTGCCGGCAGCATGTGCAAGGTCGAAGCCCGCCAGTGCATCGACCTCATGCGCCGCTTCGGTCAGTCGCTGCATGTTGAAAAGCTGCCCGGTGAAGTAATTGACGCCGCCAAAAAAGACCAGGGCAAGCTCATCGGCATGCGCTTCGATCGTCGCCAGTATGTCTTCCTCGCGAATCAGGTGTTCCCCTTGCCTGGGCGCAACTTCAATAATTGCGTCGTCAGGGTCAAAGCCGTGAAACTGCGCCTGCGTTTCGAGCAGGTACCGATCCGATGGAAACATCCTGGCTTCACTGATGATCTTGTAACGCGTTTTTGTCGGGCGATAGAACGAGACAAACAGCAAATGGATATTCGTCGTCAACGAGTTCATGCAAACGACTTCGGACTCGTGCGCCCCGACAAGGTCTGCCATCGGTGGTGTCAGCAGCTCATGGTAGCTATACCAGGGATTGGTTGAGTGGAAATGCCCTTCAACGCCGTACTTCGCCCATTCGTCCAGTTCGAGTTCAACGGCGGCCCGGACCGACTTCGGTTGCAGCCCCAGCGAATGGCCCGTGAAGTACACCAGCTGCGGTGTCCCCAACGATGGCAAGTGAAACCTGTTTCGATACGACTGCAGCGGATCGGCGGAATCCTGCGATCTCGCGAAGGCCAGCGTCGGTTCATATTGCACGTCAAGCTTCCGCTTTTGCTGGCAAGGTCACCCACCCATCGGGTGGCTCCTTGCCCGGGTGTAGCGCGCCACAGTCCGGGCAGGTGCGCGCTGCCTCATCGTTGTAGAACGACTCGTACAGCGGTGGCAGATCACGCACCAGCGACTGCAACACGACTTCGACCCTGTGAACCAGGCTATCGCATTCGAAGCAATACCACTCGAATGCATCCTTTAGTCCGTCCGGTCGCTTGGGTTCAATCACCAGCCCGACGCTGCCGGCCATCGGTCGTTGCGGGGAATGCCGGACGTGCTTTGGCAGGAAAAAAATATCGCCTTCGCGAATAACAATATCCGAAAATTTCCCGTCATTGAAAACCTTCAGCACCATGTCCCCTTCGAGCTGATAGAAAAACTCTTCAACCGGGTCGTCATGAAAATCGGTGCGCTGGTTCGGGCCACCAACGACCGTCACCATCATGTCCGTATCTTCCCAGATTTGCTTGTTGCCGACCGGCGGTTTAAGCAAGTGTCTGTGCTCGTCGATCCAGCTCTGAAAATTAAAGGCGGCCAGCTTTGTCATAACGGATGGGTCCTGCAATAGCGATGATCACGCGATTCTAGCAGAGGATATTCATCGTTCGATGCTTGAAATGGCGTGAATGACACCGCGCAGTTCGGCTAGACCCTTCATACGGCCGGCGTATGAATATCCAGGTCGCACACGCGCATCGGATTTCTCTTCGCCGAGCGTGTGGCCATGATCCGGTCGCATCGGAATCCTGCTACGTCCTGGTGGCAGCCCGTGTCGCTGTTGTTCCTCCTCAAGCAGGGCTCTGATGATACCAACGATGTCGTTGTCGCCATCCAGATGCTCAGATTCGTAAAACGACCCGTCATCTTCACGCTTGATATTTCGCAAGTGCACGAAGTAGATGCGGTCATGAAACTCACGAATCATTGCGACCAGGTCGTTGTCGCCGCGCGCACCGTAAGAACCCGCACACATCGTCAGGCCATTCGCCGGGCTCGGCACGGCCTTGAGCAACGCACGCGCGTCGTCGGCAGTAGATACCACGCGCGGCAGCCCAAAGAGCGAGAATGGCGGGTCGTCCGGGTGAATTGCCAGAACCACTCCGGCCGCTTCGGCCACAGGAATAATCTCCTGTAGAAACGCGATCAGGTTTGCGCGGTACCCGTCATTGCCAAGCCTGGAGAATCGTTCTATTTCCGCGCGAATTCCGTCGCGATCGTAGCTGCCCTCCCCACCTGGCAGCCCGGCGATTATATTTTTCTCGAGTGCGGCGCGCGCCTCCGGCGACATAGCGTCAAACCTTTCGGTAGCTCGAGCAACAACTTCGGCACTGTAGCTGTCTTTCGCGTCATCGCGCTTCAGTACAAACAGATCGTAAGCCGCAAAGTCGGTCATTTCGAAACGCAGCGCCTGGGATTTATTCGCTAGCTCGTAAGTCAGATTCGTGCGCGTCCAATCGACGACAGGCATGAAGTTGTAGCAAATGCGATGTATTCCGGCGGCACCAAGATTGCGAATGCTTTGTTGGTAGTTGTCGATACAACGGCCGTAGTCGCCGCTACGGGTCTTGATGTCGTTGTGCAACGGAACAGACTCGACGACTGACCAGGTAAGACCGGCCTCCTCGATCAGGCGCTTGCGTTCATCGATGTCGGCTGGCAGCCAGACTTCGCCGGTCGGTATGTGATCGAGCGCTGTGACAATACCGGTCGCACCGGCTTGCCGTATCTGCTCGAGCGTCACGGTGTCATCAGGGCCGAACCAGCGCCAGGTTTCTTCCATTGCAGTTAATCCTCGAACCCGCGAATTGTATGACAGTATTTCCAGCGCAGCTTAGCAAGTCTGGTATTGTGATGCGCTATGCAGAAGCGATTCTCGCAAACACTGGCACTGTTTCTTCCCGGTATTTTCCTGCTCGGTTTCAATATCGGCACCGGAAGCGTTACGGCCATGGCGAAGGCAGGTGCAACGTACGGCATGTCGCTGTTATGGACTATTGTGGCGTCGTGCCTGGCAACCTACTTCATGATCAATGCCTACGGGAAATTGACACTGGTTAGCGGCGAAACCGCCCTGCTGGCTTTTCGCCGGCATATCCACCCGTTGGTGGGTATCTTCTTTATTGTCGCCCTGACTGCCGGAGTCAGCGGCAGTGTCATGGGTGTGATGGGTATTGTGGCTGAGGTCAGTTCGGAATGGTCGAAGGGACTGATCGATGGTGGAATCGAACCGATCTGGTTCGCTTCCTTCTTCGTGGCGCTGGTGTATTTCATTTTCTGGCATGGCACGACACAGGCTTTTGAGCGCAGTTTGGCGGTCATCGTTGCCATCATGGCCGCATGTTTCATACTCAACTTTTTTATCCTGATGCCGCCGCCGGTCGATATCCTCAAAGGATTGTTACCGAGCCTCCCGGAGGTGCCGCTGGACGAAGGCCGCGGACCGTTTCTCGTGATTGCATCGATGGTCGGCACAACGGTATTTTCGGGCCTGTTTATCATTCGCACGACACTGGTAAAAGAAGCCGGCTGGACGATTGCAGACAGCCGCAAGCAGCGCAATGATGCGATCGTTGCCGTTGCGATGATGTTTGTCATTAGCGCTTCGATCATGGCTGCAGCAGCCGGGACCTTGTATATCGAAGGACTGGGACTCGACAATGCATCGCAAATGATTGGCCTGCTCGAGCCGCTCGCCGGCTCGTTCGCGACCACAATATTCGTTGTCGGCATTGTGGCTGCGGGCGTGTCGTCCCAGTTTCCGAATGTCCTGATGCTGCCGTGGCTATTGTGCGACTACAAGCAAACACCGCGCGACATGACGTTACCGCAATATCGCGTCATCGTGCTTATTATCTCGCTACTCGGCCTGGTTGTGCCGATATTCGAAGCGCGACCCGTATTCGTCATGATCATCTCGCAGGCCTTCAATGCCGTTATACTACCGGTGACCGTTGCCTGTATTCTTTATCTCGGCAATCGGCGTGACCTGATGGGCGAACATCGAAATAATCATGCAACCAATATCGTTCTTTTCGCCATCCTGCTGTTTTCACTCGTGACGACGTCGATGGGCATTCGTGGCGTATGGCAACTCATTACAAGCTGAGACATGGCCGCTAGCCTGGTCATATTTGATTGCGATGGCGTGTTGGTTGACAGCGAGATGCTGGGCAACCACGTATTCGCGGAAATGCTGAGCGAAAACGGTCATCGGATTTCGGCGGCTGAAACTGTGGCCCGTTTTCGCGGGATGAAGCTGGCTACATGCCTCGAAATTCTGCAGAACGAGTCTGGAGTCCGGCTGCCCGAATCCTTCGAAACCGAACTCAGACGGCGCATGTCAGATGCGTTTCGGGCACAACTCCGGCCGGTTAAAGGTGCACCTCGTCTCATCCGCTCGATGAGCGTGCCGTTCTGTGTTGCCTCCAGCGGCCCGAGATCGAAAATTGAGGACAACCTGCGAACAACGAAACTCTACGCGCACTTTGAAAACGCGATCTTCAGCGCCTATGAAATCGGCTCGTGGAAGCCGGACCCGGGGCTATTCCTGGCTGCCGCACGGCACTACAGCGTTGCCCCGGAAGACTGTATCGTCATTGAAGACAGTTCGGTCGGCGTCAGTGCCGGCAAAGCGGCAAACATGACCGTGCTTGGCTTGAGTGCCGCCAGTGACGATGAGTCCGTCGCCGCTGCGGATCAGATATTTTCGAGCCTCGACGACATTCACAACTATTTCGTGTCGCAACAACTCGCGTGCAAATAAAAAAAGCCCCGGCAATACCGGGGCTTTGGTTTGGGCTGCATGCACCCATGAGGGTGCATACAGATTGTCGCTAGTGCATCAGTAGCTGTAGCTAACGCCAAAAACGATTCTTCGATCGGGATAGCCGACGAAGCATGTCGGTCCGGTTTCAACCACACACTTTTGAGTGATCTTCTCCTCGAGAATATTGACGGCCTCAACACCGACCTGGAAGTTGTCGTTGATATTGTAGTTGATGCTGCCGTTAAGTTGCCCTCTGTCCTTGGTAACGACAGGGAAACTCAGTGTACTGCTACCGCTGGTATTGGCACCGCCACCGAAGTCATTCGTACGGAACGCTTCACGCCAGGTGTAACGCAACCTTGCAGACAGGTCATGCTTCTCGTAATACACCGTGAAGTTGTATGCATTCTCAGAGAAATCCAGCAGACCACGCGGAATGCTGACTGGACCAAGGACGTCCAGCCCTCGACCTGATGTCACATCGATAACCGAACCACCTTCGAACTTCTGCTTGGTATAGTTGGCGATTACACCAAAACCAGATGCCCAACCTAGCTTGTCTTCCCATTCAGCAAAGTCGTACTGGAAGGCGATCTCCCAACCGGACTGGGTCGTCACAGCCGGGTCGTTGCCTGGCTGGGTGAAATCGGCACACAGACCTGTCGTGTTTGGATCACCCAATACGTTCGGTTCAATCTCAGGATTGTAGATGCCGGCCGAGCAGCTTGGGCCCGG
Organism: uncultured Woeseiaceae bacterium; assembly: GCA_963976215.1. Classification (GTDB taxonomy): domain Bacteria; phylum Pseudomonadota; class Gammaproteobacteria; order Steroidobacterales; family Woeseiaceae; genus UBA1847. The sequence goes on from CAXBJV010000002.1 coordinate 199,663, forward strand.
CTCGCGAACCAGGTCTGTCGTATCGCCATTCTGATTCACATCGTTTACGTCAGCAACAAGCAACGCACCCTCGAAATCCTGACCGAAAATATTCGTACGATCCTTGTTGAAGTAGCCGACACTCAGGACCGCTGCCGGCGCAAAATACCATTCCGCAGACAGATCGAATGACGTGACTTCCTCAGGCTCCAGGCCGGGATTACCCAGACCAACAGCCGTATTTTCCGAGGTACCGAAAGTGAAACCAACTCTCAGATCATCGAAGTCAGGGCGTCTAACGTCTTTGCCATAGCCAAGGCGCAATACGACTTCTTCGGATGGCGTTGCTACCAGGTTGAATCGCGGCAATAAAAAGTCATAGCTGCCGCTGGTGGTATTCAATTCTCTGGGCGCGCCACCAATTGAAGGTGCATATCCCGTCGAATCGACGTCAGTGTCAATCCATCGGAAACCAATGTTGCCGCGGAAGATACCGCTCTCAAAATTTGCTTGCGCATACAGCGCGGTGGTCTTCTCACTGAGATCGCGGAAGGAGTTTTGATCAAACTCAGGACTCAGAACAAGATCTCCATCGGCGGTCGGATTAAGTAGCCGGTGCGCTGCAAGAGCGTCTTCGATCACGGCCAGAACTGCATCCGGGTTGGAGAAAGACTGATCCGGATCGACCAGCAGGAAGTCACTGATGAACAGGCTGCGTCCGTCCGCATCACCGTAGTTACTCGGACCTACAACCAGGATATCTGAAAACAGCGTGCCGTTCGGGGCATCTTCCAACTGGCTGAAACCACCAATTCGATCATCAATATCCACAAACGTATGTGACGAATCGCTATATCGAACACCTGCATCGATCGACGTCAGGTAATCGCCAAATATGCCGCCGGCCGTGTCGAAGCTGACGTCAAAACGAAAAGCGTTCTCTTCATTTTCGGTCGTTTGGGTACCGACGTCGACCTGGTCCAGTACAACATTGGCCGGGTTCGTCAAATCTGCGACTGAGGGCGCGCGCGGCGAATCAAAGTTGATGCCCCATGCTAAAGAATCGCCACGCAGGTCGTAGATGAACGGCGTGCAATTGTCATTGCGCGTATCGACGTTCGGACAATTCGGATTCATGAAATTCACCGTCGTGTTGAACTCCGGTGTTTTCGAATCCGCCGATGAGGTAGCCACCTCAGCACTGAATGTCCAATTGCCCTTAATCCACTCGCCGCCCAGCGAAAACATCTGAGTGTCTGTAACGCGCGAATTCGTTTCGGTGGTAAAGCGCAGATTTCCGTCATGATCAGTATCACTGGGCTCCACCAGGCCAACAAGTGCCGCAGGCAGGATCGGGCCACCAACACTCGAATAGTCGAGGATTTCGAATTGCGAAGGCGCATTTACTGCCGTGTTTCTTAAGCCGGCGATACCGGAAGCCTGCAACCTGTACTGGTCACGGCTACGTTCCTGGTCATTGATGACAGCATCAAAATGAAACTTGAGTTCGTCACTCGGCGCCCACTCAAAGGTTGTCGCGAGGTTGACTGTTTCGTAGTCATCGTTCTCCTGCTCCTGCACGAAGAACTGGATACCCTGGTACACAGGCTCTGCCGCACCGGGGGCTGATGCCAGGTTGTCGCGGTCAGTGCGCGGGCGAAACGACACAGCTTCTTGCTCTGTGTAGCTGCCAGTGACCACAACACCGAATTCGCCGGCATCCGTCGACCAATTCTTACCGAATGCGCCGGACAATCTGGGTGTAGCGCTTTCAGTGCTGAGGCTGCTGTCCTCGCCTTGCAGGCGAACGTTAAGAAGCGTGTCGCTCAACTCGAGGGGACGTATGGTTTTCAGGTTAACGGTACCGCCAACAGAACCTTCGATCGTCTTGGCATCCGGCGCTTTGGCGACTTCAACGGCCGAAATAATTGCCGGGTTGACGTCTTCAAAACTGATGCCGTTACGGCCAGCACCGGCACCCACACTGGATACACCGTTGATTTCAACGCGGTTCGCGTTGGTGCCGCGAATCTGGACGCCGGTTCCAACGCCCGCGGTACGCGTAATCTGGACGCCGGTGACGTTCTCAAGTACTTCTGCAAGGTTCTGATCGGGCAGTTTGCCGATATCTTCTGCGATGATCACTTCGACCAGCTTGTCCGAATTGCGCTTCTGGTCGATAGCATTCGCCAGAGATCCGCGGATCCCCTTGACGACGACCTCTTCTATTTCATCTTGCGCAACGGCGACTGGCGTTACAGACAGCGCGGTTACGGATAATGCGATCGCAGAGATCGCACGCTTGATATTCATTGTTGTCCCCCCCAGGGTAACGAATCGAATGATTTTTCGGCCGATTGCCTAGGGAGCTTTATAAGTTACTTCTTACCAATCTGTCAACCTATTGAACTTTCCAATTCCTCTATTTTGGTATGACCACCTTATTTATATGCGGCATTTCGCTATATATAGAGCCATTACAGTTGGATTTTTCCGCCAGCGCATTCGGTTTGCGTTGAAAACCGCTCGATTCGCTGGAAACTGGCCGCCCAATTGGTGTCACAGAATTTTCGGATTGGTTTTCCGGCTTGCAAAAAGAATTCGTGCCCCGGGCCGCAATGGGTAGCTGACCCTGAAAAGCCCTCCCGCCAGAATCACTCGTTGGGCTCGCTTGCCCCAATTTAATCTGTCACGCTTGATACAATCACTCGAAACCACTCATTCACACGATAACTTTTTGTTCGGCCCGGACGCTAAGCCACTGATACCAGACAGCCCCAGACGCTCCAGCATGACGCTCAAACTTCGTCCGATGGCAGCAGTACTCGCAATACTAATTACCGCGTGTGCTCCCGATGAAACTCCCGTAGTCAATACAGAGACCGAACCCGGATTCGCTGGCAGTGCATCCTGCGGGTCCTGCCATCAGGAACAGTTTTCAGCCTGGCAAGGTTCACATCATCAACTGGCGATGCAAGCGGCAAACGCCGAAACTGTGCTCGGCGACTTCTCCGGCACCCGCGTCCCATACTTTGCAACGAGTGCGACCTTTTCCGAGCGAAATGGTCGATTCTTTGCGACTGTCGAAGGCCCGACTGGACAGCTCGACGAATACGAAGTCACACATACCTTTGGTGTCGCACCGCTGCAGCAATACCTCGTCAATACAGCAAGCGGGCGGAAACAGGCGCTACAGTTCGCGTGGGACACACGAGAAAAAAATGACGGCGGACAACGCTGGTTTCATCTGTACCCCGACGAGTACATCGATCATGAGGACCCGCTGCACTGGAGCGGTCGTTACTTCAACTGGAACGTCATGTGCGCCGAATGTCATTCCACCAACCTCGAAATGGCGTATGACATCGACTCAAACTCTTTCAACACCACATTCGCAGAAATTTCGGTCGGTTGCGAAGCGTGCCACGGTCCGGGTTCATCGCATGTCGAGCAGGCGAACGACGCATCGTTCGATGACGACTTCGGATTGCTTGTCGACCTGGATGATCGTAGCGAAACCAGTTGGGTAATGAATGCCACAACCGGTATTGCGGAACTGACGCCTTCAAGAAAAGTACAATTGCAGCCCGACGCCTGTGGTCGATGCCATTCGCGTCGAAGTCTGATCGCCAAAGACTACGAGTACGGCAAACCCCTGGCCGACACGCATTTGCCGTCCTTGCTCGAAGAGGGCCTGTACCACGCTGACGGAAGAATTAACGAAGAAGTCTATGTGTACGGTTCTTTCTTGCAAAGCAAAATGTACGCGGCGGGCGTCACCTGCAGCGACTGCCACGAGCCGCATTCCGGCACGCTGCGCGCCGGTCCTGACCCAAACGACACTTGTGCGAGCTGCCATTTGCCAGCGAAATTTGCCACCGCGAACCATAGCGAGGATAAGGTCGGCGATTGCGTCGCCTGCCACATGCCGGCGACAACCTACATGGGTGTCGATGACCGGCGCGACCACAGTTTTCGGCTCCCCGGGACCGCCGATGATCCGAATCACTACGGCGCGATAATCGCTGCAGGTCGTCGCGGTAATGCTAACGAGGCATTGCTCAACGGCATCAATGACCCGTCAATTCCAGGCATCGCGCGCGCGACCCTGTTGACACTGCTGGAACCCGACGACGATGTAAGAATTCGCGATTTGCTGCAACAACAACTCGACAATGAAGATGCACTGGTACGGATCGGCGCGCTGCGCGCACTGCGACAACAGCCTGCCGACGTACGGCTTCATCATGGCAGCCACTTGCTTCGAGATCCGGTCCGTGCTGTGCGCATTGAAGCTGTACTCACGTTTATAGATGTCCGTGACCTGCTCCCGCTCGAGGACGCCCGCGCCTTTAGCAGTGCGGCAGAAGACTATCGACAGTCGGCATTGTTATCGGCAACGGCACCGGAGGCCGTACTGGGCCTTGCCGAATTTGAACGGCGCCTCGGGAATGAAGACGCTGCTGCGCAAATGTACGAACACGCCATTCGGATCGGCGCGAATTCTGCTCAGGCACAACACGCGTATGGCCTGCACCTTGTTCGCAGCGGGCAAAGCGACGACGCGCTCCTGCACCTGGAACGTGCAACACGACTCGATGCGACAGAACCACAGTTTGTCTACGTTTATGGTGTTGCCCTGAATTCGCTGGGCAGGCCGCACGATGCAATCCGTGTTTTGCAACAAGCGCTCAACAAAAACCCGCAGCACTTCGACATCGCCTGGGCGCTGGCGACTATCTATCGAGACACTGGCGATCGCAGCGCGGCGCGTCAGATTGCCAAACAACTCAAGGCGACATTCCCGGATATTCAACAAGTGGATGCACTGCTTCGCTCGCTACAGGACTGACCCTGGTACGAAAGATCGCACGAACCTACTTTTGCAACACGTGAAAAAATGGGCAATGCTATCGGCTGCATCGAATTAAAAGCCGAGGGCGAGCTGTATGGATACCGAGCTAGCGCGCACTTTTCTGACCGTGGTTGCCGCAGGGAACTTCGTCAAGGCAGCCGAGCGCTTATTCGTGACGCAATCTACCGTGAGTGCCCGCATTCAATCCCTCGAGCAGCAACTCGGTTGCCGTTTGTTCGTTCGCAACAAGGCGGGAACCACGCTGACCGCCGCGGGCCGACAATTCCAGAAGCATGCAGTAACACTGATGCGAACCGTCGAGCAAGCGCGCCAGGACCTTGGGGTTACACAAGGTTTTCGGGCGTCTTTGACTATCGGTGGTCGTTTTGGCATTTGGGAGGATCTGTTGCTGCAATGGTTGCCACTGATGCAAGCGAATGCACCGGACATCGCACTGCGCGCCGAGATTGGTTTTGAAGATGACCTGATGCTGGGCCTGGTCGATGGTCGTATCGACATTGCAGTCATGTATACGCCGCAAAGCCGGCCGGGACTCCAGGTCGAACCACTCCTCGAGGAAGAACTCATCCTTGTGCATACCGAGGCCGCCGAAGCGGGACTGCCCATGAACTCCAACTATGTTTACATTGATTGGGGCCAGGAGTTTCGCGCCAGGCACGCCGCGAGTTTTCCGGATTTCACCGGCCCCGGGCTCAGCGCCAACATCGGCTGGCTCGGTCTGAAGCACATACTGAAACACGGCGGTTCCGGCTTTTTCCCACGACGCCTGGTGGAAAAGCATCTGGCCAACGGCATGCTCGCAGAAGCGAAAGATGCACCGCAGTTTCGACTGCCAGCCTATGTGGTTTATCCAAGCGATTACGATACAGAACTCTTCGATGTGCCCCTCGCACAACTGCGTACGTTGGCCGCTGAAGTCGACGCTCACTGAGCGTCTTCACAAATATGCCAATAAAAAGCTGACTCGCCTGAACACAGCGATGTATCGATTGTGTCGATATGACTCATCACTTTTCTTTGTGTATCACGGCTTGGCTGGCGGAACTCGTCGCCGGCATAATCTCTGCCGGACAGAATCACGACGTACTCGACCGGGAATCCGGCAAAGGGCACTGAATATTGATCGACGAAATGTACACGGTCCTCGGGCAACTCGGCATCGTCGCCGCATTCGGTGCAATTGGGGCAATGCGGTATCGGCAAGACTTTCACATCAGGCCATTTGTCGCAGCTCTGACACTCTACGTTCTATACGACGTGTTGCTTACACGAGGCTTCTTCCTGGTGCCAAATCTGCCCGCGGAGTCGAGTTGGAACTGGCTCGGGAAAGCGATGTCCTTTGCTGTCTTCGTTGCGATTGCGTTTCTGCCCCGGTTTGGGCCGGCAAAAGTGGGCCTGACGTTCAGTCAGCGGCCGGGAATGCGCACACCACTACTGGTTTTTTTCGGTTTGCTCGGAGTTTTTTTCTACTTCGCAGTATCTGATACAAGCGGCATGGCCGACATCGAGACCATTGCGTTTCAATGGACAATGCCCAGCCTGGATGAAGAATTGTTCTACCGAGGCGTGCTGCTACTGGTCATGAACGACGCGTTCACGCGTCGCGCCAGTATTCTTGGGGCAAATATAAGCTATGGCGGCCTGTTGACTTCGCTGCTGTTCGGTCTCGCCCATGGCTTCGGATACTCGGACGGCGGTTTCGATTTCGACGCCATGATTTTCGCGATTACCGGCATTCCGTCTCTACTTCTTCTGTGGCTTAGAGAGAGAACCGGCAGCCTGCTTCTGCCCATGCTTGCACATAGCGCATCCAACGGACTATTCACGCTCGTCTAGACAAGAACGACCGGTCCTCGCCGGTTCGCTCGCTTTTAGTATCGATATTCTCGATATGAAATACCAATTTATATCGTTTGTCAGATTCATCGCCAGGTCGTAGCCTGATCCGGTCGAACCACCACTTGCGAGCGATGAGTCAACGAGATGTCCATTTCACTCCCGGAATTGCCCTACCACGTCGATGCGCTTGAACCCTACATTTCAGCGGCGACCGTTGGTTTTCACTATGGCAAACATCATGCCGGGTACGTAGCCCGAAGCAAGCAGTTGCTAGCGCAGTCGGAGCTTAATGGCCTGGCGATAGAGGACCTCATCCGTGTCGCTCACACGCGAGGAATGACGGCGCTTTTTAACAATGTGGCACAGGTCTGGAGTCACTCGTTCTACTGGCAATCGTTGCATCCCGAAGGAGGCGGTGAGCCGCACGGTGCCATCGCTGCACTGATTGAGATTGACTTTGTCAGTAACGAGCTGTTCCTGGAGCGTCTGCGAGACGCCGCGACAAACTTCTTCGGCAGTGGCTGGGTCTGGGTCGTTCTTAACAAGGATCGCCTCGACATCATGCGCACGTCGAATGCGGATAACCCGCTGGTACACAACCAGGTACCGCTGCTGGCCATTGACGTCTGGGAACACGCGTACTACCTGGATCGTCAGAATAATCGGGCCGCATATGTGCGGGGAGTCCTCGATCACCTCATTAACTGGCGCTTCGCAAATGAAAACCTCGAATCTGCGCTAAAAATTGCCAACACCCGCTCGGCGTCGCTGACCGGCACGAGCAGTGAGGCACCTTCTTTCACTCTGGATTGAGGAGTTGGTAATGAAGTTCTCCTTTGTCATCGGGATGACACTAATTCTTTTAAGTGGCACCGGCTCAGCCGACGTCAAAATGTCTGCGCCTGCATACAGCGCCACAAATGCCAGGACGCAGGCATTCTCGCCGCACGATTCGCGCAACGTTTTCGGGGCCTTGCAAATGCTTTTCGACGGGCGCGACACGTTTCGCTATGACACTTTTGGTGATGAAGCGTTCTGGGGCGATACGCTGCGGCTTCATGAAGCCATCGCCGGTGTTGCGAATGGTGGCGTCGGCCCGGGTGTAAGTCCGGCAACAGCGCTGGCCGTCGGCCTGAAAGTTGACGTACAGGCGTTGCCGCGAGCGTTGCGCCGTGATCTTCGTCGCGGTCGCGTCGACCTGGACGATCCGGCGACAACAATCGCGCTGCTGCAACTCGACGCCGTTGTTGGCGTCCGCGGCGTTTTTGACGATAGCGGCACGCACCTGCAGTCCATTGGCATTACCTGTGCGCTGTGCCATTCGACGGTCGACGACTCGTTTGCGCCGGGCATCGGCAGGCGACTCGATGGCTGGGCGGCCAGCGACCTTAACGCCGGCGCCATAATCGCGTTGTCGCCGAACGTACAGCCGCTTATTGACCTGTTGTCTTTCGTACACCCCGGCATCGACGAGGCTACTGTTCGAGAAGTATTGAATAGTTGGGGGCCGGGGAAATTTGACGCCGGGCTGCTGATGGATGGAAAAGCATTTCAACCCGACGGCAAACCAGCCGCAACGCTCATTCCTCCCGCCTTTGGACTCGCCGGTGTGAACTTGCACACGTGGAGCGGCTGGGGCTCAGTTACCCACTGGAATGCTTTTGTTGCGAACCTCGAGATGCGCGGGCAAGGCACTTTTATTGATCCTCGCCTCAACGACCTCGTTCAATACCCGATCGCTGCGGCGGCCGGGTTTGCCGAAGTCCGTCATGACCCTGACCTCGTCACGCCGAAACTTGCTGCTCTCCAATTCTATCAACTATCGATAGAGGCCCCTCCGCCCCCAAGGGGAACGTTCGAACCCCAGGCAGCCAAGCGTGGCGAGGTCCTTTTTGGCGATCGCGCTGACTGTGCGCGTTGTCACGTGCCGCCACTTTTCACAGAACCTGGATGGAACATGCATAGCGCGGAAGAAATCGGTATCGACTCATTTCAGGCTGACCGCGGTCCCGAGCGAGCGTATCGAACCGCGCCGCTGAAGGGACTCTGGACTCACGGAAATCGCGGGTATTACCACGACGGTCGCTTTGCAACATTGCATGAGGTCGTTGACCACTACGACGAACACTTTGCACTTGGTCTGAGCGACCACGACAAGGCTGATCTTGTGCAGTACCTGCTGTCGCTCTAGACAGGAAACGCCACCGACGGCAACGCTCCGGCACAAAATTGATTTCCTTACTTGCTGCGGTGCAGCACTTTTACTCAAGCAATAGAAAGAGACTGAACGATGTTAGATAGCGTACTCGTAGTATTCGGAATTGCAGCCCTTGGAGGCGTGCTGCTGGCACTGCATGTGCTACGCGGAAAATTTGCTCCATGGTACCTGTCAATTGCGCATGCACTTTTAGGCGCCACAGGCCTTGTCCTGCTGGCGACATTGGTTGTCAAAGGCACCGGTGGCACCCTCGCAATGGGTGTGCTCGGGCTGTTCGTCGTCGCCGCCCTGGGTGGATTCTACCTCGCGTTTTCACACTTGCGAAAGGAGCTTCCGTCAGGGTGGCTGGTGGTGCTGCACGCATCGCTCGCGGTCATTGCCTTCGGTGGCCTGGTGGCCGTCGTCCTCAATGGCTAAGCCGCAAACGATTCCGCACCGCTGGCATCCGGTTTTCGTTCATTTTCCGATCACCTGCTGGGTGCTGGCAACTGGCCTGGACGTCGCAACAATGCTCATGCCAGTCCGAAACTGGGTGCCAGGCGTTGACCTGATAGCGTTGGCACACTTGTTTATATGGCTGGGCGTCGCCGTTTCGATTCCCGCAGTGATTGCAGGGCTCATCGACTACCGGATCGTGTCCGAAGAAGCCACCGGAATGATCGACCGCCATGCAACCTGGATGATCGCAGCGATTACATTGTTCCTGATTGCCGGCATCTGGCGATTGCGCGGTGCTGCATTCGACGCACCCATTCCGACGGCCCTGCTATTTGTCGAGCTCGCGGGGTCAATGGCCCTCGTCGTCGGTGGGCGCGTCGCGTCGATTGTCGTATTCGGGCACTGCGGCAGTGTGCGCTCAACTACTCGTTGACTTCCTGGCCGGCGCGCACGAACGAAAAGCTCTGGGTGCCACGCGTCCCCGCCATCACGGCCTCAATAATCGGCGTATTGATACCACTCTCCCCGCTCCAGCGAACAAGGAAGTTCGCACCGGTCCCGCCGCGTTCATCCCATTGCGGCAGCGTTAGTGTAGCCGTTGCCATCGGGTCCAGCTGGTGAGGTGTTTCGAGGTAATGTTCGATAACATCGCCTGCTGTATCAATATAGTTAATCTCGTGAACGATCAGCGTTTGATCGGGATCAGTATTTCGAATACTGAGCGAAGCCGCCATTTCCCAGAAGCTCGCCTTGGCCAGGAACAGGCGCGAATACACTGGTACGTAAACCAACCGCGTCGGCCCATGCGCAGCGTTCGGGGCCGCGACCTTGAAGTACGTGCCGGTTTTATCGAAGCCGGCTTCGGCCCAATTTGTCTCCGATGGTGCCCGTGTACTGTTGTCACAACCTGACAAAGAGAACACAACTAAGAATAAACAGAACAACAGGTCCTGGCGCACTGGCTTAGACTCCTTGAATTCCTGACGTGGTAAATATGCTATTCGCTGGTGTTTCCGCACGGAAGCCCAGCAGACTTCTATAGTTTACACGATTGAGTCTGTCCCTTTTTGAGCCTGCGCGCCTCGCTCGTACCAGTCCTTGCTCGCATTGACAATCTTCACGACTGACAGCATCACCGGCACTTCAACGAGTACCCCGACCACCGTTGCCAGCGCCGCACCGGATTCAAAACCAAACAATACAATTGCGGTAGCGACAGCAAGTTCGAAGAAGTTGCTGGCGCCGATGAGTGCCGATGGCGCGGCCACGCAATGCGCTACACCGAACTTTCGATTGAGCAGGTAGGCGAGCCCGGAATTGAAATACACCTGGATAAGTATCGGCACAGCGAGCAATGCAATGATCATCGGTTGTGCGATGATCTGTCCACCCTGGAATCCGAACAGGAGTACCAGCGTTGTTAAGAGAGCGATCAACGAGGCCGGGCCCAGCCGGTCTAATGCAGATTGCAACGCCGTCTCGCCTCCGGACGACAGCAGTCGCTTGCGAAGTACCTGTGCGATGATTACGGGCACAAGTATGTAGAGCACGACCGACAAAAACAGCGTCTCCCACGGTACCGTGATCGCCGACAGGCCCAGCAACAACCCGACGATAGGAGCGAAAGCGAATATCATGATGACGTCATTCACCGCGACCTGGCTCAGTGTGAAATGCGGCTCACCGTCGGACAGGTTGCTCCACACGAAGACCATCGCCGTGCACGGCGCTGCAGCGAGAATGATCAGCCCGGCGATATAGGAAGAAATCTGGTCGGCGGGCAGATACGGAGAAAACAAATGCCCGATGAACAACCAGCCCAGAAACGCCATCGAAAACGGCTTGACGGCCCAATTGATGAACAGCGTCACGCCAACGCCGCGCCAGTGTTCTTTGACCTGGCCGAGCGCGCCGAAATCGATCTTTATGAGCATCGGAATGATCATCAACCAGATCAGTATAGCGACCGGCAGGTTGACCCGAGCAACTTCCATTGCACCGATTTCCTGGAAGACCCCCGGAAAAAAATGTCCCAGTGCTACACCGACGGCTATACACAGGGCCACCCACAACGTCAGGTAGCGCTCAAATACGCTCATTTTTCAATCACCTTGTCCGAGTCTTGTTATCGATGCTGATGCATCGAATGTTCCTGATAAACTGCAGATTCGTTCCCGGCGTCTTTATAGACGGCTCTCGTCACTCAACCAGGAGGCAGCACAATTGAAACATGCCGCGCAAAGAACATGCCAAAATTGGAATATACCCCACACGGCGGTTTTTGCAAGCCTCAGTAATAAGACGCGTTTGCGTTGTCTGTACCTGGCCGCAATACACGACGAAGTGTGTGTTTGCGAAGTCGTCGACGCGCTCGGGATACCACAACCCACGATTTCGAAAGCTTTTAAGACGCTCAAGGATGCCGGTCTGGTCACAGACCGGCGGGATGCGAACTGGACTTACTATCGGCTCAATGACGCCGCGCCCGCGTGGGTTACCGAGATTATTGACTCAACCATTGAAGGCCTGGCAACAGCGGCACCGTATCTCGACGACGAGAATCGGTTTGCGACATCCGCAATGCGTGAATCGGAGACTTGCTAGCCGGCACGACTATCTCGATCGGTATCCACAAAATAGTTGTTGCATAATACGTGATCACTCATGTATTATGCACGCATGATGAAGAAAAGAGACAAAACAGAAAACTTGGTGCTGCAAATCCTGGACACCGCTGCCGCCCTGGAGCGGCGTTTGGACAGTGCGCTTTCCCTCAGTCGCGGCATTACATTTCGCGAGTATCGGCTGCTCAATACCCTGGCGCATTCCGCCAATAACGGGCTTACCCGGGTCGCACTGGCCCGCTCCGCATCGCTGACACCATCGGCTGTGACTCGAGCGCTCAAACCGCTGGAAAAACTTGGCTATGTCACAACCACCAAGAGCGACCGGGACGCGCGCCAGAGCCTTGCCACCCTGACAAGGGGCGGCAAGACCTTACTTGCTGATGTCGACGGCGTGTTGACGGATTTTTTTGTCGGCCTCGATATGCCGTCGAAAAACCAGGCCGAAATCGAGGAGCTTCTCGAGATCCTCACGCGCCTGCGGCGTCGTTGATGTAACCGGACTTATGTTGCGACATACCGAAGCGATTGCCAGCCTACGCAAGCAATGGGTCTATTGATCTGCTGACCAGCCACCGCCAAGCGACTGGTAGAAAGCGATAACCGCGTTGAGCTGCGCCAGTTTGTTATCAAGCGACGTGTCCCGGGCAGCGAACAATGCGTCCTGTGCAGTCAGAACGGTCTGATACCCGTCCACACCCTCGCGGTATCGAACTTCGGCAATACGAAATGCTTCTTCTGCCCGCTTGAGATCCTCCCCCGCTACGCGGCCAAGTGCATCGAGCAACTCAATGTTTCCCAATGACACTTCGATTTCGTTAAATGCAGACAACACCGTTTCTCGATAGTCGGCGAGCGACGATTCGAGCTGCAAGCGGTTACGTTCGACATTGCGACCCCGCGCGCCGTTATCCAGCAACAACTGTGAGAGACTCGCCGTTGCATTTACGGTGCGATCACCGTCATCGATCAGTTGCCCCAGAGAATCGCTAACGAGCCACGCCGAACCCGTAATCGAGATGTTCGGCAGATACGCGAGGCGGGCCAGGTCGACGTTCGCCCGGGACACTCGCAGGTTTGCTTCGGCTTGCATGATATCCGGGCGCCGCGTGAGCAATTCGGATGGCAAACCGGGCGCTACTGTCGGTACTGTGACATTGGCGAGCGTTGTCGCGGCAACATTCACGTCCGCAACGTTCTCGGCCAACAACAGCGCGAGTGCCGCTCGCGCTTCAAACTCGTCCTGCTGCAATGAGCTGAGCCGATTCTTCTCCCGCTGCAATGCGATCCGTTGTTGCAAAAGGTCGATCTTGTTAACCGTGCCAGCATCGACGCGCGCTTCGACGATGGTTGTAATGGCCTCTGCGTTCTTCACGTTCTGGATAGCCGCGGCAATCCGATCGCGTAGTAGCAATACCCTGAAATAGGTGGATGCAGCGGTCCCCATCGTATTCAGGCGTACATCGGCAACCTGCGCGACGCTGAAATCGAATCGGCCTTTGGCCGCATCCCATTGCCCCGGCTTGCTAAGAATATCGGTGTAGGCAAAACTCGCCGCAAGATCGAAAGAATCCGATCCGCCATCCGCATAGCTGCCACCTGACACTTCGGCACCCGAGTAGTTACTCGACCCGCCAACGTCAACGAACGGCGTTGGTAAAAGATCGAACCCGGCATCACGCAATGTCAGTTGTGCGAGGCGCAGGTTTCTTTCGTTATTGCCAAGAACCAGGTTGCGATCCCTGACCTGATCAATCACAGCCATCAATTCGTCAGATTCGAAGTTTCGCCACCAGTCGGACGCGGGCCACGCAACAGCGTCAGCACCGACGCCCTGGTACTCAGCCGGTACGTCACTTGCGGGAAGTTCAGGCAGCGGGGTCTGGGCACACGCTGAAACAATCAGACCAGCGGCGAATAACGCCGCAAGTTTCTTGTAAGTGTCGATTACATTATTCATCTATTCTGTCGCCAATGCGTCGACTGGATTCATCCGCGCCGCCTTGCGTGCCGGCGCAAAGCCGAATACCAGCCCGGTTGCAGCTGCACAACCGAACGCCAGAATGACCGGCGTTGGTGTGACAAGTGCCGACGTCCCCAGCAGCTCGATCAATTTAGCGATACCAATGCCGATCGCAACACCTAGCAATCCGCCCACAGCCGACACGACAATCGCCTCAGACAAAAACTGCAATAGAATATCTTTCTGCCGCGCTCCGGTCGCCATACGAATTCCGATCTCGCGGGTCCGCTCGGTGACGGATACCAACATGATATTCATGACGCCGATGCCGCCAACGATCAACGAAATCGCAGCGACTGAACCCAGCAAAATTGTAAACGTCTGCTGCGATTCGGAAACGTTCTCCAATAGCTCCGCGCTATTGTTGACGCGGAAGTCCTGGGTTCCGTGGCGTTGTGTAAGAAAGCTGGTCATCCGCGCCTCGGTCTCATCGATGTACGCGGGATCCTCGACTGCCACGGTCAGGTTTCGCAGGTACTGTCTGCCGAATAAACGGAGGCCACCGGTTTTTAACGGCACCATGACAACTTCGTCCTGGTCCCGCCCGCCGAATCCCGATGAGCCCTTGGTGGTGAGCGTCCCGATGACGAGAAACGGTACTTTCTCGATCAGGATGTATTCGCCGAGCGGATCCTCGTCGCCGAACAATTCGCTCACTATGGTACTGCCCAGTACCGCAACGGGTGTGAACGTTTCGCTGTCATCATCGGTAAAGAACACGCCCGATGCCAGCGGCCAACTGCGTGTTTCCGGGAGGTTTGCCGACGTCGCTATTATCGATGAATCGTAGTCGCTATTGCCCCAGCGCAGTACGGCATTCCCGGATATTTCCGGCAGCGTTGCTTTCACGTTGGGGATTTCGAGTTCAATGGCCGCGGCGTCCTGAATCGTTAGAGGGGCCGCATCCGGTGATCGCCCGTAAAATGAGCGCACTTGCAGCATATTGACACCCATTGCACTGATCCTGTCGATGATGTCGCGTTGCGCGCCCTCACCTATGGCCAGCATTGCGACGACTGACGCAACACCAATGACAATGCCGAGCAGCGTCAGAACAGTACGAAACAGGTTGGCACGCAGCGAGCGAAACGCCATTCGAACGGCTTCGCCAACGTCGGCCAGTGACGCCGCGGCAGCCGAATGAGATCTTTCTGGTCTGGCCCGGGCCTCATTATCCGATGCCGGCGGGCCCGCTCGTGTGTCCTTGACGATCTCACCATCCAGCAGCTCGATCTGGCGGTCTGCCTCAGCCGCGACTTTCGCATCGTGCGTAATGAGAATCACAGTATGACCGTGGGCGGCAAGTTCTTTGAGCAGTGCCATGACCTCGATACCGCTTTGGGAATCCAGCGCACCGGTTGGCTCGTCAGCAAGGATTACCTCACCGCCGTTCATCAGTGCCCGTGCGATCGAGACGCGCTGTTGTTGTCCGCCCGACAGCTGGTTGGGGCGGTGTTCCATGCGATCGCCAAGTCCTAGCGAGCCCAGCAATTCTGCCGCACGAACCTCCCGGTCCGCCTGCGGTATGCCCGCATAAATAGCGGGCACCTCGACGTTTTCCTGGGCGGTTGCATTGCCGAGCAGATTGTAGCTTTGGAAAACGAATCCGAATGCCTCGCGCCGCAGCCAGGCAAGGCCATCCGCATCGAAACTCTCAATGTCTTTTCCCGAAAAACGATACTCGCCGCGGGTTGGCCGGTCGAGGCAACCGAGAATGTTCATCAACGTCGTTTTACCCGAGCCGGACTGCCCGATAATGGCCAGAAATTCGCCCGGGTAGATTTGCAAGGAGATACCGCGCAATGCGTGAACCTCGACTCCGCCAGCCGTGATAAACGTGCGGTGAATGTCACGAAGGTCGATCAACGGCAAGGGACCGGTGGCGCCCGTCGTTGCCTGAAAAATATTCTGCGCCGGACTCGCCATTGTTAGAACCGGGGGCCGAAACGAGGATCGCGATTCTGCGTGTTCTGCGCCCCACTGCCCGACTGCACGACGCCCGCAACGACGCGATCTCCCGCTTCGAGACCCGAGAGGACCTCGGCGGCAATGCGGCTGGTTACGCCAACACGTACCTCGCGTTCCTCGAAGGTGCCATCGTCCAGTGCCAATTGAACTGTTGCGACGGCACCGCGACCACCGCGCTGTCGACGGTTAGCGAAATCCGCGCCAGCCCTTGGCCCGCCGCCGCTTGCCAGCCGCGCTGCGCGACGTTGCGCACGCTCTTCCTCGGTGGGGGGAACACCGCCTTCGCGCGGGCCACGCCGTTCGCCCCGTGTGAATGAGGCAGCGGCACCCGAGGGTCGACCCGCATCGTCAGCGTAGTGCAGCGCACCGACCGGCACCTTGGCGACGTTGCGTGCAGAAGACGTTATGAAAAATACTTGCGCGGTCATACTCGAGAGCAGCGCCTGATCTGCATTATCGACATCGAACAAAGCTGAATACAGGACGACGTTGTTCGTCACAACGGGGGTCGGCAAGACCTGGCGTAACTTGCTGTACCAGCGACGATCACCACTGCCAAGCGTGGTGAAATACACCTCCATGCCGGTACTCAGCTTGGTGACATCGGCCTCTGAGACTTCGGCTTCGACCGTCATCGTCGAAAGGTCGGCGATTCGCATGATCACCGGCGTTTGCTGGTTCGCGTTGAGGGTTACGCCCTCCTTTCGATCGATCGCAACGATCGTGCCGCTGATCGGCGCATAAATTTTCGTATAGCCGAGCTGCGCCTCGTCGCTGGCAAGGCTCGCTTTGCTCTGCGCGATTTGCGACTGCAGTTGCGTGTAACTCGACTGTGCCGAAGCCAGCGAGTTCATGGCCTGATCGAAGTCCGCCTGTGTGGAGGCGTCGTCTTCCATCAAGCGTGTCTGGCGCGCCGCATTCGCCTGCGCAAGCTTGAGGGCAGACTCCCGCGCTGAGAGTTGTGCTTCGAGCGCCTGTAGGCTTGCGCGACTGGCTTCGACGCGATTCGACTGCACGGTCGCATCGATCTCGGCTACCAATTGTCCGGCCTCAACAGAATCACCCGCATCGACATACAGTTTTTGCAACTGGCCCGAGACCTGGGCACCAACTTCGATGAGCTCACTTGGTTGCAGCGTACCAGCCGCCGTTACCGCATTTTCAATGTCTCCAATTTCAATCTCAACGATCAGCGGTTGCGCCTCCGACGCCGACTCCCCACTGGTCCACCACCAGACCAGGGCGGCGAGCACGATGGCAACTAAAATTACCCAGTTCAGAGATCGACGGCGCGGCAATTTCTTTGCGACAGGCGACTCAAGATCGGCACTGCTCGTAGCGGCGAGTTTGGATTTTGCTTGCATGACTAACCTTCATATTGGCTAGTCCGCACAGTAGCAAAACGGCTTGGGGTCGTCGCTAGCGCTTGACAATTCTTGACGAATTCATACATCACGTAACTTCGACCCATGGCAGATAGTCCGAATGACAGCTTGAAAATCGTAGTCAATCTGCAACTTTCCATTCGCCCGACGCTGCGATCCGATCAACGAACTCGCTGAAGTCCGTTGGCTCACGGCCTAACGCCCGTTGCACGCCATCGCACACGTAGGCATTGCGGCCGTCGAGAACCGTGTCGAACAAATAGTTCAATAGCCATGCAATTTCCTGAGGCGCACCGGAATCAGCGATTGCGCCAGCAAAATCATTCTTCGGAATGCCGATGAAGCTGACTTCGCGACCGGCAGCACGTGAAATTTCATCGGCCGCATCTTCGAACGTCAGCAGGCGCGGTCCGGTGACTTCGTAGATCTCGCCGTTGTGACCGTCTTCGGTCAGTGCCGCTACGGCAACGTCGGCAATGTCATTCGCGTCGACAAAAGGTTCCGGAACGTCGGCCGCCGGTAATGTAATTGCGCCATCAAGGACCATGCCACGAAACTCGCCTTCCGAAAAATTCTGATTGAACCAGCTTGCGCGAACCACAGTCCATTCCACCCCGGCGTCCTGCACGATGCGTTCACAAGCCTGCGCTTCCTCCTCACCGCGGCCCGATAGCAGTACCAGCCGACGAACACCCTGCTCCACGGCTGTCGCCACGAAGTCACGAATCGAATCCGTCGCGCCGGGAATCGCAAGGTCAGGCGCATACGTGATATACACCGCGTCGACCCCAGCGAGCGCAGCTTTCCAGGTGCCCTGGTCGTTCCAGTCAAACGATGGATTCGCCGACCGCGATGCGATGCGTGTTGTAACACCGCGACTTGCCAGTCGTTGCGCAACGCGACGACCAGTCTTTCCTGTTCCACCGAGTACCAGCGTGACGGGCATCGATACGATCATATTGTTTACGTTGTCTTTCATTTTCATCTCCTCAAGAGGTCATGTGAGCGATACGGCCTTCACGGCCAGGGATCAGGGCAAGCAGGCAGACCGTGCCAACCGCGATTTCGAAAATTGCAGCACCGACGAGGCTATTGTGCGGAACGCCATCAAGAGCAATGCTCAACAGCCTCGCGAGTCCATACGGCAGATACACCGCCGCTGATACTGCAAGCGATAGCGAAATCAGCTGGGTGCGGAATACCCCGGCAAGCATCAGTAGCGCGGCGGCGAACAACATCCCCGCCGGCGCTTTCAGTTCATTGATCAGATTGGTGTTACCGGCGAGTTCGATCTCGTAGGCCGCATAAAACCCGTTCGGCGCGAAAAGAATCGCCGTTGCTATGCCCATTGCGACCAAGCCGCTAATCAGCAACACCAACTTGCGCGCCAGCACGCCCCTTAGATTCATCATTGTCATTGTCATCTCCTCGGTTTACTTGACACCGTGTCAATTGACACTGTGTAAACCATAAGGCAGACTTTACATCATGTCAAGTGAAAACTCAGAAACCCGTACGAAGATCCTCGACTCGACGGTCCGGATGCTCGAGGAACATGGCGGTCGTGGCGTCCGTATGGCCGATATCGCCAAGAAGACCGGGGTTTCCCGCCAGGCGGTCTATCTGCATTTCAGCTCGCGCACCGATCTCTTGGTAGCAGCAACGAGGTACCTGGATGAAAAGCTCGATGTCGACGAGCGTCTCGCCCCTTCCCAGGCGGCGACATCAGGGGTGGAGCGCCTTGCGCTCTATATCGACTGTTGGGGCCACTACATCCCGGAGATCTACGGTGTTGGAAAAGCGTTGATGCTGGCACGGGATACTGATGAAGCCGCCGCTGCCGCCTGGGATGATCGCATGGCGGCAATGCGTGACGGCTGTCGCGCTGCCATCGATGCGCTACACGCTGACAAGATGCTCGCTGTAGGTTGGACGCGACCGAAAGCGACCGACGCCCTGTGGGCAATGTTGCTCGTCCCGACCTGGGAGGCGCTCACTATTGAGTGTGGATGGTCGACACGACAATACGTTCGTTTTATGCAAAAGCAGGCAGAACTATCGTTCGTCAGCCGCAGCGATTGATGGATAGAGCAGAGTAATAAACACCCGCTGGCGCCGCTGTTTGGTGGCGCAATAAATGTCTTGCGCTTCTACGCGGACGGCAGGCCGTCCACAAAGTCAGCCATGCGCTTCTGCAGCGCCTTGTCCGGCAATTCGCCATAGCCCGCCCCGAGATTGTCCAACATGTGATGTGGCTTGCTGGTCGCGGGCGTTACCGCGGTAACGGCGGGATGCGCTGCTGCATACTTAATAAAGAATTGTGCCCAGGACTCGACGCCGATTTCCCCGGCCCAATCCGGGATTGGCCGGTCACCGACGCGGCTCCAGAGGCGTGAGCGGCCGAACGGCAGGTACACGAGGACTGCAATCCCGAGATCCTCAGCAATCGGGAATATTTCGTCTGCGGCATTGCGATTATCAACAGCGTAGTCGACGCCAATAAAGTCCAGTGGCTCATTTTTCATGGCTGCGGCAAGATCGTTGTAACGGCTGTCACCTGTATACGTCGCGCCAATGTAACGGATGCGGCCTGCCGCTTTCTGTTCTTTCAGGATGGCAATTTGCGTTGGTACATCGCGTAAATTGTGTACCTGCACGAGGTCGATCGGGTCTTTGCCAATGTAGTCGAACGAGCGTTCCAGCTGAGCGCGCGCTTTGCCCGGGTCGGCCGTGTTGCCGCCTCGTGGCACCACGTTGAGCTTGGTCGCCCAGAACACATCATCGGTTTTACCCAGATTCTGGATAATCCGGCCGGCGACTTCCTCTGACTCGCCGTAGCCCGGTGCGGTATCGAATACACTGCCGCCATGGTCGAGCAGCGTCTCCATGACATCCTGCAATTGCTTGATCTCGCCGGCTTCGGCCAGTCGCCGAAACGTTGCAGACGAGCCCAGGCCGACGATTGGCAGCTCTTCGCCGGTCTTCGGGATTTTCCGCTTGATCACATCCTGGCCTTGCATGGCATGCAGCCAGCCGCCCGGCAGCGCTGTCGCCGTACCTGCCAACATCGTGTACTTGAGACAATCGCGTCGGGAAATCATTTATCGCTCCTCACAATTTGGGCTGCGGTTCCTGCCTGATTCTAGTCAATTTGCGGAGGCCAGTAACGCATTTTGGCCGCAAATTTCCACGTTTGTAGTTCCAGGCCGGTTCGTCAGAAGTAGGTGCGAATCCCCTCAATTACACGATAGTCATCGTCAACGATGTACAAGAGCTGCCATTTGTCGAAGGTCGTACAGGGATGTGAGATGCCGAGGCCAAAGAGATCGCCAGCCTTCGGCTCCAATCCTTCGGGACAACGCATGTAGGCATGCTGATCATTAAGTGCCGTTATTTCGTAATCTCCGGGAGCAACGGCCCTCGCGCGGCCGCCTTCCGCTGAGTAGCAGACGACTGGAAGCTGTATGTCGTAGGAAATATCTCGCTTGCCCAACGCCAAGATAACCAGCCCGGATTCGGGAACTGACTGGACGCAGGCCCAGACTTCGAGTGCAGGAACGAAATCCGGGTAGTCACCACCCGCATGACGTTTCTCGAATTCGGCGCCCCTGGCATAAAGCCCGTGATCATGCGTCAGGTAACAGCCACTTCGCAGCAGCACCGTTGGCTTGCGGGATGGACAGGCCCTGAGCAATGCCCTGGCTGCCCGCGCGAAATACATGGTGCCGCCAGCCGTCAAGAGCAAGTCAGGAGCACCGAACAAGTCTGCATCATCACATTCTTCGGCAAGCATGACAGCCTGCTCAAGCAATCCTTCGGTCTTGTTGGCGGCATCATTCGGCTCGCCGCCGTATATGGCCTCGAAAACCTCAATGCCAGCCAGGCAAAAAACATCTTGCTGCGCGGCAATGTGACGTGCCAGCTCGATGCCCTGCTCGCGATTACGCACGCCACAGCGTCCATTTCGCGAGCCCATTTCGACCAGCAGATTCAGGGGGCGGCCGGGCTTATACCTCCGCAGCAACTCGGCGAGCTGGTCGGCCTGCTGCAGCGAATCAGCGAGGCAGTAAAACTCAAACTCCGGGTCCGCTCTGAGTTCCCTGGCGATGTAGGCAACGTTTTGTACGCCAACCAGTTGATTGGCAAGCACGATGCGTTGTACGCCCGCCTGCCGATAGACATTTACGTGTGCCGTTGTCGCAGCGGTAAGCCCCCACGCGCCATCCGCCATTTGCCGATTGAACAATTGCGGGGACATCGTTGTCTTGCCGTGCGGGCTCAATGACACGCCCATCGCACGCAGAAAACCTTTCATCTGCTTACTGTTGTTGCGCAACGCACTGTCTTTCAGTATCGCAACGGGAAACGGCAAGTCCTGCTCGAGAACGTGCCAATTCTTAGTGCCGATCTGATCCAGGCGCATGGGTTGCGACGTACCGGGAAAACCCTTTGTGGTGCCATCAATTTTCGTCGCGTGAATTTCGTCCAATTTAAGTTTCGACATGGGTCAAAGTGTCTCAGAAATTACTGCAGTGGATGCCGGAAAGTACCGTATATCCAGCCGACGCTGCGCAACACAGGCCCGATTAAACGGACTCGCTGTACTAGCGGAAACTTTCCGGCGCACAGTGCTTGAAGCGGAAACCGCCATCGACGGGAATTGTCGTACCCGTAATGTAATCGGCCTCGTCGGAGGCCAGGAAGACAACCGCAGCACCGATATCCCTGGCAACGCCCATCCTTTGCCACGGCAGCTTTTTGCCTTCCCGCTCGATAACGCCGTCTGACGACATCGCCCGTTCACCGGGCGTATCGATCCAGCCCGGCTCAATGGTATTTACATTAATCCGGTGCGGCGCCAATTCGACCGAGATCGTCGTTGCGAGGTGATTGAGGCCCGCTTTGGATGCACCATAAGCGATATTATTTGCTATTGGCATTTCCGCGTGCACGCTGGAAACGAACACTATCTTGCCGCCACTGCCCGCGCTAACCATTTGGCGCGCCACCAATTGGCTCATGTGAAACGCACTGACCAGCGTGCCTGCCACGATGCTCTCAAAGTCGCTGAGTTCAAAGTCCAAGAACGATCTTCTGATATTCAACGCTGGATTACTGACGAAAATGTCGATTTCGCCTGCGCTCTCGATTGCCGCTGCAACCAGGCGCCGTCGCGCTCCGCCGCTGAATACGTCGCCCTCGACCGTATAGCATTTGCCGCCCTGTGCTCTTATTAGTTCGGCAGTGGTCGCAAGTTCCTCACTTCCGGGCCGATCATTCAGAATCAGCGTAGCGCCTGCCGCCGCAAGCGCCAGCGCACAGCCCTGGCCAATACCCTGCCCAGCGCCG